>JANMBR010000143.1:0-15855 GCA_031360505.1 Acidobacteriota bacterium | reverse complement strand
GTATGAGAAGTGGCCCCTCCCGCATCCCCAGTCGAGCACCTCGGAACCTGCCGGCACGTATCGCTCGACCAGGTCATACAGCCTTCTGTACTGGTTCGCCGCAGGGAGGCTCGCAAACTGGTCGATGACCCGGGCCGGATCATCGCGCCGAATCGATGCGAACACTTCCGCCGCCCGCTGCTCGGCGACCGTCACGCGGGCTTGCCGCGCCTCATGGCCGTCGCGACACGCCGCGGCGAAGGCTTCCCAGAACCGTGAACGCCAGGTACACGAAAAGCGTCCACATCGCGACCTGGACCACGGCAACGGGCGCGAGGCTCGAGAGCGGCTGCTGGGCCTGAAGGCTCTCGAGCTTGACGAGGTCGGACGCCGGCCACAGGGCCAGGCGTTGATCCTTGACGATGTCGAGGCGCAACGCGCCGATGCCCAGAACCAGCACCCCGATCGCCACCATGATCGAGCGCAGAAACACGGACCACTTCTGAACAGCGCTCATGGACGATTGCCGATGGTCATGCCGCCTTCCATTCGCGACCGCACCTGCGGCAGTGAACTTTTCTTAGCACAGGGACTCCACATCGCTGCGATCCATCCCAATATGCACACGATAAGCCCAATCGGGGCCTTCGCCCCCTGCCGTCAGGCGCCGACCCGGTATTCACTCTGAACCAGGCCGCTCGGAAAATGCCGGGTCGCCACGTGACGCAGTTGAACGTCGCGCGGCAAGGCGCCGAAGAGAGGTATGCCTTCGCCAATCAGCACGGGCACGCGGGTGACGATGAGACGTTGAACGAGCCCCGCGCGCAGGAATCCCTGGATCGTGATCCCGCCGTCGACGTAGAGGTGCTCGATGCCGCGAGCGGCGAGTTGCGCCACGACCTCTGCCGGAGGCCCGGCCATCTGCTCGACGACGCCGTCGCGGACCGCGGACAGGTCGACGGGCCGGCTGCTCAGAACCACGACCCGTTTCTTGCCGTAAGGCCAGACCGCAAATGCGAGGACCGTCTCGAAGGTCTTGCGGCCGATCACCAGCGCGTCGACGCTCGCCATGAACTCGTCGTAGCCGTGGGGCTCGCCGCCGCCCGGCGGCAAGAAATCGAGATCGCCGTTCAGCCGCGCCATGAAGCCGTCGACGCTGACGCCGACGAAGACGGATACCGTCATCGTGGACTCCTCACGCGCTGACGCCGGGCGGCTGGAGACGTGAGGCGGGGCCTCGACTTTCATCCGCTCGTTTTCGTCCACTTCACTCTCCTCCTTTTAGTTACCTGGCTTCAAAAGGGGCTTCCCGCCAGGCCGCCGGTCGCGCAGAATCGACAGGTACGCGCTCCACGCGCCCACCTCCTCACCGTAGACCTTGGCCATCGTCCGCGCGATCTGCCCCACGTGATCCAGGTCGTGCACGACCCACGTCGCCAGGAGTTGCCGGAGCGTGACCCTCCCCAGCTCCGGATGCATGCCGAGCCGCCTCAACTCCTCATCGGCGAGGTTCAGGCCCCGCAGTTCCGCGACGTTCTGGCCCCGCAACTGAGAGAACGTCCCCAGCAGCTGCTCCAGACTCCTGCCTCGACTCTCGGTGAACTGTGCCGTGCGATCGAATGCCTCGAACGGGTCTTGCCTGCCGGACAGGATGTGACGCAGGCGAGGGATCCAATCCGTGCGCTCGCCATGGATCAGGTGGCCGACCACGTCGTAGGGGCTCCACGTCCCATCGCCTTCGCGTGCGAGCACCCACGTGTCGGGCAGGCCGCCGAGAAGCGCATCCAGCGTCGCTGGCGTCCGCTCGAGCACGGCCAAGGCATCAGAGCAATCGAAGCTCATCATCGGCCTCCAGGCTCTCCCGCCGCGCTCGCGTGTGAGGCGGTGCGGCGGCACACGACGGTCACTGCACGATGAATTTCCACCGGACGGTGAGCTTCCCGCCATCGCCGAAGTCGCCCTTCAACGCCACCACCTCTTCACCGGCCTGGCTGCGCCAGCCCCCCTTGAGCGCCACGGTCAATGGCTTGTCGTTCGTGACGCCGCCTGCGGCATTGACCCGAAACTGCAGCTGCTTCTGGTGCGGGCCCCTGGGCGTGGGCGTGTCGTGCGTGCCTTCGGGCTCATCGGTCGTGATGGTCTCGGTGTAGGGCAGCGGGAACATCGGAATCGGCAGCGTCAGCGTGAGCGTGTTCTTGCCCGCGTCGACTTCGACGGCCGAGATGCCGGCCATCGCGCCCGCGCTCTTCTTCACTTCCGGCGGCACCGGGATCTGGCCCGAGCCTCTGCGCACTTCGTCACGGGTGCAGCGATGGCGCGGCTTGCCCGTGCAGATCGGGTCCGTCACGGAGATGTGCACGGTCTCTTCGATGAGGTAGCTGCCCTTCTGCATCGTCGGGCGCCACGCCTGGTAGCGCGGCGCGCCCGGCTTGCCCAGGTCCTGCATGTCCTTCTTTGCGCTCATCGCGGTATCCAACTCCTTCGTGCCCCGCAGCGCCTCGCCCATCTTCTGGGTCTCGCGGGTGATGCACGCTTCGTCCTCGCCGCACTTCTCCATGATCTTCTGGACGTCGGCCATCATCGGTTCCATCTTCTTCTCGACCGACTTGGCCTTGGCGCTCTTGTCCTTGAGCTCCGCCACCTGCGACGCGTCGACGGCCTGCACCGTGGGCATGGCCGTGACGGCCTGCGCGGCGAGTTCGGCCACCAGGCTCGCGCTGCGCTTGACGCGCCACTCGTATGGGTCGTACATGCCCTCGCTGCTCTTCTTGCCGGCCGACTCGTAGACGTACTCGACGCTGAGTGTGGCCTTCGCGCCGGCAGGGGCGAACGCATCGGCCGCATAGGCGGCTGTCATGACTGCCACGGTGATCACCGCGGCCGCCGACGCACGCCGCATGGCATGACCCGGCCGTGTCACATCGCCGACCTTGCGTACTAAGTTGCGCATGCGCTCCTTCTTGCTTTGGTTGACGGAATCGTCATCGAACGCCGACCTCTGCATGCTTTACCCGATGGCGCTCTCATTCATTGTACCCACACGGAGACTCACGGCGCGTGACGCGCCGAGGGCGACACCGGCCCGAGGATCTGCGCGATGTGGTGCTTCAGATGGCCGACGTAGTCGCGCATGAAGTACTCGAGCGTTGCGGGCTGGCTTTGCGCAACAGGCTGCCATGCGATCTCGTGAAGGTTGTGGCGAGCCCGAGGCTGCTGTCGAACCGAATCGGGCACGGCTTCGACGACTCGCGCGACATGGAGGTTGAAGAGGCGCCAGAGCGCGACGAGGTCGGACCACGGAGCGTCCTGATAGCGCTGCGCCTCCACCCACGGCCCCTGCTCGTAACCCGGAAACGAGAGGCCGTCCTCGAACTGGGCACGGACGAACCGCTGATGGTTGCTGGAAGCGGAATCGATGAGGTGGCCGATGGTCTGCTTCGGACACCACTTTCCCGGGGCTGGCGCCCTGGTCGCCTCCACTTCCGAAAGGGCAAGCAAGCCAGGCGTGACGGCCGCGACGACCTCCCAAAGCTCAGTCTCGACCGTGACCGCCGTCATTGCCCGGGCGACCGAAAGGCCCACACGCAGAGGCTTCCGGTGACCACGACCGCGACCCACGAAATCCAGATCGGGATCGAAGTGCCGCCGATCTGGACGGGCACCTGAATCGCCGCTCGACCTGCCTGACCGAGTGCCATCAACCCGAAGACGACCCCCGAGACGGTCCGATAACCACTGCGTTTCATAGGCCTCCTTCCGCACTGCCTCCTCGAACCTTGCCTGCGATGGCTTCACTTTCGAAGAGCCATCGGGCATCGAGCAGTCCCTTCATAATGTGTTTCAGGAGGAACAGCGATGCGCAAAGCGATCCTGGCGACGACCATGGCCCTGACCCTCGTGACCGGACAGCTCCGTGCAGCGACCCATAAGACTCCCCCTGCGGATGTTGGACCGGGGCGCATCGCCTAGTTCGACATCACCACCACCAACCTCCCGCAGTCGAAGGAATTCTACGGCAAGCTCTTCGACTGGCAATTCACCCCGCTGCAGGGCACCGATCCGGCAGCCGAGATCGTCGCGGGCGGCACCGCTGTCGGGACGCTACGGGTCGCCGAGGGCAAGATCAGCCCGTTCAACGGCGTCGTCTATGTCCAGGTGACTGATCTGCCTGCCAGCTGCAAGAAAGTGAAAGAGCTGGGAGGAATCATTGCGCCCGGATTTCCCTTCAATCTGCCGGACGGCATCGGAGCCATTGCCGTGGTCGTCGATCCAGCCGGCCATCCGGTCGGCCTGTACTCGAGGACCCCGCTGCCTCCCGCTCCGCCGCCGATCAAGTGAGGAAACCAGCTCGTTCCGGACCCTGATCGTCATTGCCGCCGATTACGGCGTCAGTGCTGATCGATGCGCTTTCTTCGCATGCGGATCGCCGCTGCGCGAGATGGCATGATGCGGAGCGGTTCGATAGTGCTCGGCCAACAGGTCTGAGCCCCAGTCCCCCCTGAACTCTCGCCACACGCAGTGGATATGGTTTGCGTTGTTCTGGGTGTTGTCGTACTCGATCAGGAAAGTGGAACCCTGAATGCGGTAGTAATGGCCCTGGCCCTTCTCGAGCCCGCCCATCCACGCGAACTTGATGCTCGCAAGCTCGGCCTTGACCCGGGCCAATCGCGCCTGCGCCTCTGCCAACGGCTGGGCGGACGCGTATTCCTGGATCAACGAGAGCAGCAGGCCCTGTTGCTCCTCGGTCAGCTTCCCGTAAGAGATCCCTTTGTCCTCCTGGATCGCTGCCTCGCGGGAGCTGCCGGTGAGGATTTCCTCCGGGGCGTCTTTGCTCAGGACAGCCAGACCCCTCTGGTCGGCGCTCAACGACTTGATCAGCGCGCGCCCCAGATCCTCCTCCGCGGCGAGCGCTCGGGTTCCTTTTTGGGGCCCGTCGCGGACATCGGCCGGGTTTGCGCCCAGGAACTGCGGTGTACTGGCCACGAGCCTTCCATTCACCACCGTCCAGTTGAGCGACACGTGGTGACCCTCGTACCGCCAGCCCCAGGCCCCCTGCTTCGAGGGCTCACCGAAGACCGTGAAGTAGTAAAGCGCGGGATCGCGAACCGCGCTGCCCGAGATGGCAAACAGCACTTCCTCGAGTTGCACGATCGCGTCTACCTTCGTGAAGCCCCTGGCCGACAGGCCCGACTTCAAGAGTGCGAGCGCCGCCAGCCGTTCTACGGAGGACATCTGTTTGATCGACACGCCCTGGCGTTCCCGTGGCACGAAGTCCCAGTTGAGACGCTCCTCGGAGTTGAAGGGGAGGCGCGCCTTCGCTCGCTTGGCGGGATCGAGAGCCGAGAGAAAGGAGTTGGCGGCCGCTGCCATCGTGGGCGCCGGTTCGGGCGCCTCCTCTGCAGGAAGGACTGCGCCGGCCGAGACCAGCGCGCTGAGAGCGAGCAGGACACTGCGGATCATGGGCAACGCTCCTTTCACAAATTTTCGCGGACCCTCGCCATGATCCCGATTCCGTGTGCCCGGTCCCGCGAAGGGCCCTTTCAACGGCATCCCAAAGGTCCCCCCAACGGATGGCTCGTCAGCGGCGAGCGAGGAGGCGCAACCGACGAGCGAGGCCGCTGCGCGCGCATGTCAGGCCGCCGCCTACTGAGCCACTCCGCCGCTGCGCAACTCTCTTAGTACCAAGTCTCCCTCGCTCTTGCTGGACACTCTGAGAGGTATTCCACCTCCGATTCCGCTCTTGATCTGAGGTGCGGCTACCAACTTTCCCCTTAGGAATACGCCCAGATAGTCACCCGCGTGCTGTGCCGACCAGGCCTCGAGACGTTGACTGGCTTCTGGCGTCAGCGGCAACCAGATCGTCGCTTCTCCAGCAATACTCGTCCTCCCGCCTGCGAACGTAACGGCTCCAAGGTCGATCGAGTTCAGATCGAGAAGCACCGAGGCCGATGCGAACCCAAACCCCGCACCAGAATAGGGAAGCTCTACAGGAGCTGTGTGCTCAGCGTCAGCTTCTCGCTTGATCGGCCGCACCACCAGGTAGTCCGGATTCCGCACGATGACATGAGCCGGCTTCGCCTTGTGGCATGCGAAGACTAGAAGCGCCGATGTCACCACCGCGATGGCGCCACTTCGGCCGCCGAACGGTCTGCGCATCCGCCGCGAGCAAGGAGGCGAAGCCGATGAGCGAGTCCGCTGCACGCGCTTGTTAGGCGGCGCCATCCCTCGCCAGCCTACTCGCCCGCAGCCCGCTGGATTCGCCGAACCTCCGATGCTCTGCGGGCGCCCAGCCGATCCATCTTGCCGGTCGAGTTGCCAACCACCTTCTGAGGCTTGCATAGGCCGTGACGCGCTCCACCGGCACGCTGCTTCTCCGCCCTTCCGCGCTTGTGGTGCACACCCAAACTCTACGCTACCGCGCATCGCCCAGAGCGGCCTAATGGTTCACGCGTTCAGGCTCTCCCTTGACAGGCCGCTCAATCAGATCCCCGTGTACCAGGCCCACCCGTTCTGAATGTTGCCCTTCTTGCCGCCGTCGTCGAACTTGTCCGCCACGACGATGCGCTTCAGGTATTTCATGCTCTTGTAGCCAATCTGCCTTTCCACCCGCAGCCGAACCGGCGCGCCGTGCTGGATTGGAAGATCACGTCCGTTCATCCCGTAGGCCAGGATGGTCTGCGGGTGCAGGGCGTCGAGCATGTCGATGCTGTCGACCCAGTCGTCGTACGAGTGGAACACCACGAACCGGCCGGTCGGCAGGATGCCCGCCGCGTCGAGCACCGCACTCAGCGGCACGCCGGTCCACTGGCCGATGGCGGTCCATCCCTCCTCGCACGTGTGTCTCGTGATCTGCGTCCGGGACGGAAACTGTTTCAGATCGGCAAGCGAGAAGGTGCGCGGCCTGGCCACGCTACCCTCGACCGACAGCCGCCAGTCGGCGAACGCGCCTGCCTGCAGGCGACGGTAGGACTCGCCAAGCTCCGATTTCACGGTGACGCCGGGATCCGTCGTGCCCGTCGCGGGAAACGACGTGACGTCCTGCAGGCTGTACTCCTTCACGAGCGACTGGCCGAGCAGCGCTCGCTGCGCGCCGTAGGTGAAGGAGTCGCCCATCCGCAGCACGTTGCCGCAGGTGGGCGGCAGGACTTTCGGAAAGCGGCGCGCGAGCGCGAACCCGCCGACGGAAGCCAGCCCCGCGATGATCGCCCCGCGGCGAGTGATGAGCCCGGAGTTCTTCATCTCATTCCCCCACGGTCATGGCCCGGATCTGACGCCGGAACCCGGACTTGACGACCATCACGACGTGCACGATCACGAACAGCACGAGCACGGCGGAAGCGAAGAAGTGGACTGTGCGGGCGGACTGGTAGCCGCCGAACAGGCCGAGCAGGATCGGAAATGCCGACGTCACCGCGGGCGACATCGTCAGCCCGGTCGCGACCATCAGCGGAGCCACCACGAAAATCACCAGGGAGTACGCACCCTTCTGCAGCAGGCCGTATCGCGGACCGCCGCTCGCGGCCGGGATCCGGAAGCGCAGGTGATCGACCATGTCGCGCCAGACGAAGCGCGGCGTGAGCTCCCTCGCCTTCGGCCAGACGTGCGAGCGGAAGTGACCGCCGAAGAGGCCGACCAGCAGATACATGGCGCCCGGCACCACGAGGAACCACGCGGCCAGAAAGTGCAGGCTGCGTCCCCAGCCGTTCTGATTGAAGATGTCGTAGGTGCGGCTGGCGCTGACCGGGCCCGCGGCATCCTGGAAGAAGGGCTTGGGCTGGTCATACCCACGGTGCTTGTAGTTGCGGCTGATCGGCAGCTCGAGGAGCGCCGGCGTGAGGTCGTTGCCCGCGATGCCCCAGTAGAGCCGCGGATGCACCATCAGGATCTCGAACCCGGTGAACGCCAGCACCAGAACGCTCAGGGTGACGATCCAGTGGGAGATCCGGACCCAGCGCGCATGAGCTTCCACGCCACCCGCCCGCCCGGAGCCGCCTGGAGCTTCAGCCATGCGTCGAATCCTAACCTGCGGCGCCCGCGCTGGACTCCCCGGGACTGCAGTTTCTTTACGGCCGGGTCCGAGGGCGACCAAAGAACAAGACATAACCGTCCGAGTCCTTGAGCTCGAAACCGCGCAGACCGTCATGAGTATCCCTGAGTGGTTCCCCCCGCGAGAGCCGCCTGCGCAATTGCGTCGACTGCCGGCTCGAGCGGCCCCGAGATGTCCTCTGGCGCGGCACCGTAAGCGGTAGCATGAAGGGCCAGAGCTGCCAAGATAGCGCAGGACTGAGTGCCAGGCCTCAAGTCATCCCCTCTCTTTCTGCTGCCCGTCGATGGCCGATCGATGTTCCTGGTCGAACCGTAATGGCTGTACGGAATGGTTGTCAAGGGACTGAGGGCTCCTCGTTTCGCGACGCGTTCCTCGACAACGAGAAGCGACGCTGAAGGCCCCGACCCCATCCGATGTTATGCACGGACCATCCAGGACGTGATGCAAACAGCAACGCCAGGACCGAGACCATGCTGATATCGATGGAGATCGCCAGCAAGAGAAACGGCGAACACGTGACATGAGGCGGACCTGGCGCAAGAGCCACGGTGTCTCCTCATGGCGCCTAACGGGCGGCGCGTCAGAGGCGAGTGAGGAGGCGAAGCCGACCAGCGAGTCCGCTGCACGCGTGTTAGGCGACGGCACCGTTGCCTTCATCATTAAGTTTGTTAGGCGGCGCCCGATCGCATTGCATTGTGGTTCGGTTCATTCGTCGCATTCAAGAGAAGCGGGGATACAACACATGAGTAACCGCGTAGAGGCCGATCCGGACGAACACGAGAGCCACGAATCCGAACGCGCGCATGAACCAGGCTTGTATCAGGCAAACTATGAATCCGAACACGACAATGACGCATCAATGGCCCCGAACGCCTCGATACTAAAAGAGAGCGGCGGATTCGTTAGAGGTTCCCAGAGAGCCAAGGGAGTTGCAATCGACCAAAATACGATTGCTTGCTTCTGACCATCAAGGAGTCGGTCGGACACGAGGTACACAACCGGCGGGATCAGTATCAGGAAATAGACGATATTGATCAGGATGGCGCCGCTGACGTAGCCCAAGATCGCGCCCGCCAGTGTAGGCGCGATTCGCTCGGTTCCTTGTGACTGAGCCAACGCGGTTATGGCCGCGTCGATTGGAATGACACGACGTAGCAAAACATCGAGCCCACCAAAAGCGATACCAGCGACCAACGGCATCAGCGCCTTCTGTCGCGCCGTAAGATCCCCATCCCAGAGGCCGCGAAGCCGGCCTCGATTGAGGAAGAGGATGCCGATCAGCCCGAATAGCGCGACAACAGCCGTACCGCGAATCGACAGGAAAAGCCGGAAACTCGGTGGCCCGTGGGCGAACAGCTCCGGGCGAGCGGCGGCAATGAACGCCACGATTAGACAGACGCCGGTGAGGATGCCGTATGCGATCAGGTTGTTCTTGGACTTAGGCCTCACGCGCCCCTCCTCGCGCCGCCTAACGGGCAGCGCATCAGCGGCGAGCGAAGAGCCGAAGGCGATGAGCGAGTCCACTGCACGCGCGTGTTAGGCCGGAGCTAGTTGACGACCTCTCCTCGCGCATCCCCCGCCCGAGGGACACCGAGACCCGGGCCGCCTGCAATGCCAAGCGCCTTCGCCTTGACGAACTGCCAACACCTCTACCCCTTCAGTCCCGCGATCAGCCGGTCCAACTCAGCGAACGTCGTATAGACGTTGGGAGTGATCCGGAGACCCTGGACCTCCGGCGCCCGCGTGTTGTCTGCCATAGACTGCGTCAGGATCTTGTAGCGCTCACGTAGCCGCTTCTGCAAACCGTCGCTGGGCACGCCAGGCAGGTTGATCGTGGTGATACCTATGCTCATGGCAGGATCGGCGATAGTGGAGAAGCTCGTGTCCGGCAGGGCGTCGGCGATGCGCTTGCGCAGGTACGAACTGAGGTATCGCAAGCGGGCCGCCTTCCGGGCTGCACCGAGCGAGCGGTGAAGCGAAAGGGCGGGGAAGGCTGCGGGCTCCAGGTAGGCGGGTGCCGTGCCGATCCACTCGAAGCGCCGCATGCCGGCGACGCCCGGCGGGGGCGGCACGAGCGGCCAGAGTTTCGCCGCGTGGGCGGGGCGCATCCACAACACGCCCAGACCTACAGGTGTACCGAGCCACTTGTGCGCGCTTGCACCGTAGTAGTCGCAATCGAGTGCCGAGATCGGCTCATCCTGCACTCCGAGCGACTGCGCGCCGTCAACGACGACCTCGGCGCCGACCCGGTGGGCGGCGGCAGCGATCCGCCGCACGGGAAAGATTTGCCCGGTGAGATTACTCACCTGCGTGACCAGGACGAGACGCGTGCGCGGCCCGATGGCGGTTTCGTAAAGATCGGCAAGCGTCTCGAATGACGGCGCAGGCAGCGGTGGCCTGATCATGCGCAACACGACACCGTCACGGGCGCGACGTTGCTCCAGAGCGTCGAGCATCGCGAAATAGTCATGTGCCGAGCAGACGATCTCGTCGCCGGCGACGAGCGGAAGCCCCAGGAGAACCGTGTTCAGCGCTTCCGTAGCGTTGCGGACGAGGGCGATCTCCTCTGGTGGCACTCCCATCGCATCCGCGAGGGCGGGGCGCACTCCCGTGCGGCTCTCGAAGAACAACCGGCCGAGCTCCTCCGCCGGCAGCGCTTCGAGGCGGCGTGCGGACCGCACCAGCTCCTCGACCGCGGCACGCGTGGTGGGGTTGGTCCAACCATGATCGAGATTCAGGACATCCGGATTCAACTCGTACGCGCCGCGCACCCGAGCCCAGAACTTCTCATCTCCCGCCAGCTGTTCGGGTCCGGCTGCCTCGCCCAGCTCCTTTATCTCTCGATCGAGCCCGTTGCTCACGGCGGCCGTCGCATAGAGCTGGTCTGCGAACGCGGCAACGGAGGAAGTGGCCAGCGCGCCCAGAGTACCCGCCGTGCGAATTGCGAAAAGGCGTCGGTGCATCATGCGGCAACACCGTCGAAAAGGCGCTTTGCGATAGGTCGATGAGCATGTCTGAGCTGCGACTTGTTGCAGAACGAGTATCGACGAGGCTCTCCCGTCGGCTGCTTCTTGTGTGACGTCATGACTTGACGCGGCCTAACGGGTGGCGGGTCAGCGGCGAGAGGAGCCGAAGGCGATGAGCGAGTCCGCTGCACGCGCGTGTTAGGCGCCACCCACCGAAGGGTCATTATCGGAGATTCCAAAAAGGACCGGTAAGGCCCACGCTGGCCAGAAGCGTTTCGGCTTCCTCCAGTGTATGCCGTCGCCATTCGGGTTTGAGCTTATCCTTGTACCAACCCTGAGCCAGTTGCCAGCCTTGCTCTGGTGTCAGGGTTGCGCCACGCTTGACATCATGAGTCTGGCACCAACGAGCGACGTGCTCTTCTTCCCGGAAGAGAAGCATCGTGCTTCAGGTGAAGCCGATGTTGTCCCACCAATGGTGCGCAGGGACGGCAAAGTGAATTATTCCCTCACTTCGCCTCAGCTTCCCGGCCGCGACCTCCAGTGACATCGGCTCGCTACAATCGCCACACACTGCGCGGATGACGCCGTCCGCGCCCAGCAGAGCTACTATTCCGAGCGCATCCCAAATGCAGATGCCCCGATACGTCTTGCCTTGAGTGTCTACGTGGAAGGGTGACGGCACAGCACAGAACGGGTTCGCCGCCCAGATGTTGCCGTCATTGGGGGCGAGAATCAGAGCCTTTCCGGCCGCGAGCTGCTTGAGGGCCTGCTCGACCTCGGGCTGCGGACGTCCGAGAGCTGCGGCGATTTGAGGTGGCTGAGGAACCCGGGCGGTATCAGCAGCTTCTCGAAAGACATACAGCCGGACCTCACGGACCAACGATTCAGGTACATCGAGGGATTGAGCCATCGGCCTACCTCTATTCAGATGCGAATATCGGACCCAACTTGTTAGTGGCGCCTAACGGCAGGCGGCTCAGCGGCGAGGGCGGCGAAGCCGACCGAGTCCGCCGCAGCCGCGGGTTAGCCTGCATCGACACTAAACTGCTCACGAGGCATCACGGCCGTCACAAGGCGAAAGGCTCCCAGCCATGCAAAGCTCACGGGAAGCGAGATCGCAACGATGAGGAAAGCGAAAAGCAACGCCCAGCGAACGGAGAGCCAAGAGGGCCCCGAGCGAAGCGAGGGCGCGAGTCCGCTGCACGCGCATGTTAGGCGGCCGCAAATTCTGGGACTCTAGACCGCGCTGAACTCTCCCGCGCGAGGCCCGCAGCTTCCGCCACGATGCGACGTTTAGCATCCTGACTGGGTCGAGGCTTTCGCCACGTTCGCTCATCCGCGTGCTCAGGTTTAAGACGCCCCGATCATCTTACCGGTTCCCATCCTCTGATGGATCTACGGTTGCGGGCGCCGAACTGCTGCCGCACATCGGTTGTATCCCCGAGAAGAAGCGCGCCCTCGGGAACGACCGCCGTCGAAAACGCAGCCCGCGGTTGGGCTCCCCTTGCATGCCGCCCCATGCGTCATATACTGAACCGGATGGTTCAGTATATGCGAGTCCGCCTCGATGCCTCGTTCGCCGCGCTCTCGGATGCCACCCGACGCGGCGTTCTGGAGCAGCTGGGACGTTCCGACGCTTCGATCACGGACCTTGCCGAGAAGTTCCACATGACCCTCACGGGCATGAAGAAGCACGTCGGCGTCCTTGAGCAGTCCGGGCTCGTCACCACGGAGAAGCTTGGGCGCGTGCGGACCTGCAAGGTCGGCCCGCGCCGATTGGAGGAAGAGACGGCATGGCTCGAGAGGTACCGCCAGCTCTGGGACGCACGCTTCGACGAGTTGGACAAGGTTGTCGAGGAATTGAAACGGAAGGAGAAGGTCGATGGACGCAAGAAGAGAGAGTGAGGCCATACCGATGAAGAACCGCACGACTGTGGAACGGAAGTCCGAGCGTGAACTCGCCGTCACGCGAACTTTCAACGGTCCGGCGCGCATCGTGTTCGAGGCGTGGACCAAGCCCGAGCTGTTCAAGCAGTGGTGGGTGCCCAAGTCGATGGGCATGTTCCTGCGTTCCTGCGAGATGGATGTCCGTGCCGGGGGCAGGTACCGTTTGGTGTTCGGCCACGATGGCTCAAACCCTGACGAGTTCTTCGGTAGGTATATCGAAGTGACACCGCACTCGCGCCTCGTCTGGACCAATGACGAAGGTGGTGACGGTGGGCCCGTCACCACGGTGACCTTCGAGGAAAAAGGTGGCAAAACGCTGCTCGTCATGCACGAGCTCTATCCCTCGAAGGAAGCTCTCGACGCTGCCGGCACCGGGGCGGCGGATATGATGAGCGAGACGTTCGAGCAACTGGACGAGCTTCTCGTCGCCCTGGGCGCGAGCGTGGGACGGTCATGAACTCGTCGATCTCGCGGTCGTCGGCCGCCTGGCTGATTGGTCCCGACCTCGATTCCCCGTGGCACACCGTCAGCGAGTGGGCAATCGGTCCTCACGGCTGACCTCGGCGCGCTGCTCGCCCCGGCCGGCCTGGCTCACATGCTGGCCGGGGCTACGTGAAATTAGATAGTGCTCCGGCCCGCCTAACGGGCAGCGCATCAGCGGCGAGCGAAGAGGCGAAGCCGATGAGCGAGTCCGCTGCATGCGCGTGTTAGGCGGCCGGCTACACCCTGACTAGTTCGCTCGAAGAGCTCGGCTCGGGGATGGGAAGACCATCTTGGCGCATGCCATCAATGTGAAAGTCGATCGCTTCGCGAATCAGGCGAAAAGCCTCTTCCTTTGTCTCGCCCACAGCGACGCAGCCAGGTAAATCTGGGACGTACGCACCGAAGCTGCCTTTCCCCTTCTCGAGAATCACCACGAATTCCATATTGGACTCCCCTACGACTTGAGACCGGTCTGTTTGAGAATGCTCTTGAGCGTGCCGGGAGGTACGTCGAGACTTGGCTTTCCCGCAACCGTCACGAGACCCGTTTTCACCTCATGCTTGAACTGCCGGTGACTTCCGGTCGTTCTCACCTGCCGCCACCCGTCTTCCTCGATCATCCTGATAACGTCTCGTACCTTCACGGCTGCCCGCGATTTTACGCCCGGCGGCTAACCCTCTCGAACCAAGAGGTTCTGCAACTTCCGGCCGCCTAACGGACCGCGCGTCAGCGGCGAGTGAGGAGGCGAAGCCGACGAACGAGTCCGCTGCACGCGCATGTTAGGCGGCGGGGCCTCAATTCTGCGTAATCCATGATGAGTAGTGGTTGGCAACCAACCGCCAGCGCCCTTCCTGCTTTACCCATACCCTGGTAAACCGAGTGTCACGGGGAACAGTTTTGCCTTTGTCTTGCCCACTCATTGTTGAGAGGCCCGTTTCCACAGCGGTGTTTTCGTAGATGCGCACCTGAACTTCGTCGGTGACGATAGACTGAAACTTCAAATTACCAGACGTAAAATCCGAAATCACCTGCGCCTTGGTTCTCACTGTGCCGCTTGGTCCCACGCCGATAAAATCATCAGCGTAGATGCGGTCAAGGGCCGCCGCATCAGCACCGATCTGCGCACGAATGCGCTCATTATCCAGCTGTCTTATGGCCTGCTCAACGCTGCTTCGTTGATCTCTGCTTGTGCCCTGCTCTTGCCCTAGGACGATACAGGTTCGTGTAAGGACCAGGATGGCTATGACGAATGTCCCTCTCATCAGAACTCTCCTTCAAAAGATCTGTGGCCAGTCAGAGCCGCCTAACGGGCAGCACATCAGCGGCGAGCGAAGAGCCGAAGGCGATGAGCGATTCCGCTGCATGCGCGTGTTAGGCGGCCTAGCCGTCAGCCACACCCCATCTCCGCAACGTGACTTACCGAACCCTCCACGCCCTCACTCCCATGACAGACCAAGTGCCTTGGCTAACAGTACGGCGACCTGACCTCGAGTGAGCGCGGCATCAGGGCAATAGTTTCCATTCCCGCATCCGCTCGTGATGCCCGCGGCGGCGAGGGCCTCAATGTATTGGTAGAGCGGGTGGCTTTCCAGTACGTCACCAAATGTGTGGTTCCGACCATCGGAATAGCTAACTTGGAGTCGGTACCCGACCACGACACCTGTCAGCTGATTTGAAGTGTCGAATGCCCCAAACTGCGCTGTCAGAAAGAGCCGTTGCTGAGCGTTGTAGACGGTGAGGCTCTGCGAGGTCAAGTCGACGTTGACGGCAGAGCAGCCGTTGCTTGCCGACGTAACAGTCGCTATAGGCATCAGGCCATCACACGCGGCGAGAACGGTAACGCAATCGTTGAGAGTCAGACTGACATGCTGGTCGCTGGTGTTCGTGTCGCAATACTGAAGCTCCAGCCAGGTAAGCAGCGCACCCGTCGGCAGGTGCGGCGTTGCGTTGAAGGTACCCGTCCCGGCCTTCGCAGTCAGGTAGAAGCTGCGGAAGTAAGAATCAGTGTCCTCCACGGGATTGAACTCCGTCGGGCTGAAGCTAATGAAGGAAGCGTTTGTCGTTCCGAACTGAGGCCTAGGCGCCACTTGCTGAGAGTAGGCACCGGCAGAGATCAAACCACCCGTGATGGCCAGAATCAGGGCCCGCCAGTTCGTCATAGGTTCGGCCTCCTTGTCGGATCGGTTGGTGAGTAGTCTGTCACGTTGTTCAGGCCGCCTAACGGGCAGCGCATCAGCGGCGAGCGAAGAGCCGAAGGCGATGAGCGAGTCCGCTGCATGCGCGTGTTAGGCGGCACCTGAGCTCATATTCCGTTTGAGGTGAACCAGGAGGCGTTCTCGACGGCGTGTCATGGCTACAGGCTTTCGGAAAAGGCCCGCAGGCGCCGGTTGAAGCTTGCCGCGTCATCCCAAAAGGGTGCGTGCCCCGCATTCG
>JANMBR010000077.1:0-5969 GCA_031360505.1 Acidobacteriota bacterium | reverse complement strand
TACTATGCCTACTACGCGCGCCTGGACTATCCGGGCGCTCTCAACGAATTCAAGGCGGCTCGTGTACTGGAGCCGAGCAACAGCGAAGTGTTCGAAGGCAGCGGTTACGTCCTCAGGCGCCAGGGTCGGTGGGAGGAAGCGGCGGCCCAGCTAAACGAGTGGGTGAAGCTCGACCCGCGGAATCCATCGGCGCTAAGCCATTACAGCTTTGCCTGCGATGTTCTCCGCCGCTACTCTGAGTCGGACCGCGTCTTCGGTTTGATCCTGTCCCTCAATCCATCCTATGGAAACGCATACGCCCGCAGGGCGTGGCTCCAAGTCCTGTGGCACGGAGATGTCGATCGAGCCCAGTCCATCATTGCCGAAGCCGAGCGGGTTGTGGGTTTCCAGGACGATCAGGCATTGCTGGCGCATGCCAAATTCCGGGTAGCGCTAATCACGCGCGACTTCGAAGGAGCCTTGCGGCAGCTTGAGCGGGAAACGCGCGAGGCGCTGGGCAATCAGTTTTTCTTCTTTCCTGTCGAGCTTCTTCGCGGCGAGGTCCTCGACCTATCGGGAAGACATGACCTTGCGAAGCATTCGTTTGAGGCCGCACGTCGAAGGTTGGAGGAGCTGATTTCGAAGAACCCCAAGGATTTTCGTTATCCCAGCAGCCTCGGCATTGCACTCGCGGGACTGGGTTTGAGAGAGGAGGCTCTCCGGGCTGCGGCTCGGGCCGCTGATCTCATGCCGGACTCGAAGGATGAGTGGAAGGCGAATTGGCGAATGATGGATCTTGCCCTGACAGATACGATGCTCGGCCGCCAGAGCGAGGCGATCGAACGACTGGATGTTCTGCTCTCCCGCACGGGTGAGATTTCGACGAACGTGGTCCGCCTCGACCCGCGATGGGATTCGCTGCGGTCGAACCCTCGGTTCCAGGCGCTGCTGACGAAGCACGGCGGCAAGCCCTGACGCCCGAGCGGTGGAAGCGGATCCAGGACGTGTTCGCGTCGGCACTCGAGCGAGAGACGTCGGCACGGGCCGCGTTTCTCGTCAGCGAGTGCTGCGGCGATGCGGAGCTCAGGAAGGAAGTCGAGTCGCTGCTCTCGTCGAACGACGCCGCGTCGTCGCAGCTGCTGGATTTGCCGGCGGTGGAGGTGATGTCGACCGTCGCATCGGACGCTCCGCCGGGCAGGAAGCCACCGAAGGGGCGACGCCACGGCGGCGTCGCCCCCTCCGTTCTCATTTCGGACCCCGATCCTCCAACTGAATCCATAGATTTCAGGAATGCTAGGCCGCCGTCGCGCGACGCCGTCTGTAGTGAGAGGGCTCGGCTACCTCCGTCATGCAGCTGATGTTTCACACTTGAACGCCAAGGCCGCCGCCGCTCTGTCCGCGACGCTGCTCCTCTGGGGCTGCGAACGCCAGGATTCGCAGAATCCCCTCCTCAAGCCGATCCAGAGAGCGCGGATCGCGACGCCTTCCGGACCGGTCGTACCGGCGTCCGACTGGCGGGCGCAGATCCGCGACGCGTACCGGCTGCGCCCCGACGCGCGCTTCCTGCTCGCCCTCGGCGAGATCGACCGTCTCGCCGGCCCGCTGCCCGCGCCTCCCGGGAAGGCGGCGACCGCCGAGTTCGCCGGGGGAAAGTGGAGCGTCCGTTGCGGCGAAGTCCTGGTGGGATCGCTTCCGGAATTCCCCGACTTCCCGGACTTCCTCCCTCTTCTCGTGGCGCACGCGAAAGCGGTCCTGCCGCGAGGTTCCAATGCGATGGCGTCCCCAGCGCCAGCGGGCCAGGACGCCTTCCTCATGCCGGGCCTGTTGAAGCCGATGCAGCTGGCTGAACGGTTCGAGAACGACCCGTCGTTCCGCGGCGCCTCCCGCTGTTTCGCCCGACTCGCGTTCCAGATGCCCGATCGGCTGGAAATTGCGCCGCTGATCCCGGCGCGCGCTCTGGCCCTGCTCGCGGCGGTGCGATCGCGGGACGCGCGCGCGGGCGTCGAGGAGGAGATCCTGCTCGCGCATGCCCTGGGGTACACGCGGCACGCCGAGACGCTGGCGGCCACGCTCCCCTCGAACGCTCCACTGCGGGCCTTCGAGACGGTCGACGGCCAGGGCCTCCGGGAGATGGCGGCGCAACGCGGAGCCACGGAGGAGGTCCGCTACCTCGCGGTCAAGCGCTCCACCTCCGTCGGGGATCTTAAGCACTGGAAGCAGGCGCGAGAGCGTTTCATGCAGGGCAACGACTCGGTCGCCGTGATCGCCACCGGGCTCGAAATCGAGCTACCCAATCAGGTCGAGGTGACCGACAAGAGGGTCCTCCTGAGCGAGGCGCTGCCCCGCGCGGTTCTCCGGGAGCTCAGCCGCATGCCCGTCAGCGTTCCCGCCGGGTTCGAGGCGGTCTCGGAGTTCGACGTCGCGCTCGAAGGCGCGGCCGACGCGGCCAGGGGCGCGCTCTGGGACGGCCCCGCCGTGAGGGCCTACTACGAAGCCGCCGACTTCGCGCCCTTCGAGACGGGTTTCCTCTGGCCGACGTGGATGATGACCGCCGACGCCGGAACCGGCGCGATACTGAGAGACCTGTCCCGGGATGACCGGACGGTGGCTCCGGATCCCCGGGGCGACACGCGGGGCGCAGCGGTTCTCATCCTGCAGATGCGCAACCGCTATCAGCGGGCGCCCCCGGCGACGCCCCAGAGGCTCGTCGAAATTCGCGCGCTCACCCGATGGCTCGACACTCGGCCGAGCCATCGATTCGAGCTCGCCGGCAGGAGCGGCTTCGATCTGCAGGATCCGCGGGCCGCGGAAGACTTCTACCGCAGCGTCCTCCAGGTGACCGGCGAAGAAGACCGCCGAATGAGGGCCGAGGCCGCCCTGTACCTCGGAGACTGGGCGACGCTGCGACGGATCCTGGATTCGCCGGAGCTCACCGCCCCGGAGGCGACCGCCATTCTCTGGAACTGGTACGGATCGCGGTTCGAGCGCGACCGGCTGGAGGCGGAGTACGACCGCCTGATCGAACGTTTCCCGAACGACTGGAACGCGACCAACTACTTCATCGATCTCCTGAGGGATCGCAAGGAGTACCGCAAGGCCTGCGAGATCGTGGAGCGGTGGCGCGCCCGAAACACCGATCCCCGGACCCCCGGCTACTACCACGCTCACATCCGGCTCGCGCACAACTACGTTCTCGCCGGCGAGTACGAAAAGGGCCGGCTTCTCCTCGACCGGTTGGCGCTGATCGAGCCCTTCGAGAAGGGCAACCGGGAACGCGGCATGGCCGAGTGCCTCGTGGGCCTGGGGCGACTGCCGGAGGCGGAGAAGATGGCGCGCGAAGCCGTCCGCGCCCTTCCGAATCAATCCGAGGCGGCGCGGATCCTCGTGCGGATTCTCTGGAGGGAGGGCAAGGATTCCGAGGCCGTCGACCTTCTCGCGGGCAAGGCGATTTCGCGGGAGCCCTGGGAGCGATGCCAGGCTCTGGACATCGACTTCTCCGAGGTCTTCGCCGATCTGCCGCGCAAACGGCTCGAGCAAGCCGTCGAAGCCATCGCGAAGAAGCCGGAGCTCGCCAATACCTCGCCCTGCGTGATCCGCGGACTAGCGCGGTCGAGCCGCTGGGAGGACGCATTGTGGGTCACCGATCGGCTGCTCGCGCCGTCGCCGGAGCGCATGGACGTCCTCATCGACCAGTACGGGTACATGAAGAACTGGAAGGGCCGTGAAGCCGCGGCCGCGTGGCTCACGGAGAAGCTCCCGGCGGAGAAGCGAAATCCCCTGAGCATGAAGGCGCTCTACACGAAGAACGACGACTTGCTCTGGGACGTCATCGCGACGCCGATTCCGAGCGACCATCCGGAATGGGTCTGGCTCTTCCGCGCCGTTGCGTTTGCGCTGCGCGGCTCGGACGCGGATCCGCACCGCTCGGCGCTGCTGGGCTACTACGAGAAGAGCGACCCCGACCCGTACCACGTCATGGGGCGCTACCTCGTCGGCCTCGCGACGGAGGAAGACATGTTCGCCCTCGCTCGGAGCGGCCGGCCCCGCTCGGAAATCGCCTACTACCTCGGAGTGCGAGCCCAGGGCGAGAAGCGGTTCCGCGATGCGTGCGAGTGGTACCGGGTGTCGGCAGAATCGGGGGAAGGCACGAGCCCGCGCGCCCTGGCTTTCTACACGCTCGGCGAATGGACGGGTTTGAGGCAGGGCATCTGGGCGGTCGAGGCCGGAGGCGCGGCGAAGTCGCAGTGATCCCAGCGTTCCTCGCGCATCACGCCCGGGTCAGGGCGCTCCCGGGGCCTCGTCCACGAACAGCCTGCCCTTGTGCTCCGCGCCGAACAGCAGCAGCGTCGCGAGGATCAGGATCGTCGCAGTCTCGAACGACGCCAGCGCCCAGCCGTAGCCGATCCAGTCACGCAGGGCGTACTCGATCGAGTTGACTGGCGATGCGAAGAGGATGCCGAACTGGTAAGCGAGGCCGGGGACGAGGCCGCGGGTCGAGTCGGGTGAAAGCTCGTTCAAGTGGGCGGGAATGATGCCCCAGGCTCCCTGCACGCCCATCTGCATGAAGAAGGCCGCGATCGCCAGGACCGCGAGCGAGCCGCCGAACGCCCAGAATGGGATCACGGCGAGTGAGAGGCCGAGCGCCGCGATCATGCTGTATCGGCGGCCCACGCGCTCGGAGGCGTGGCCGAACCCGATCGCTCCCATCACCGCTCCGACGTTGTAGAGGATCGCGACGAGGGCAACGGTCCCGGCCGGAATGCCGTGCGCGATCTTCAGGAAGTCGGGGTACAGGTCCTGCGTGCCGTGCGAGAGGAACATCATCATCGTCATGAGCGCGACGAGGTAGATGAGGCGCGGCACGAAGTTGCGCACCGTCTTCCCGATCGCCGCGATCGTCGGCGCCCGATGCTGCTTCCATGCCTCCGACTCCGGCACGTGCCACCGGATGTAGAACGCGAGCAGCGCCGGCAGCCCTCCGACCCAGAACATCGCCCGCCAGCCCCAGGCGGGCAGCACGAGGCGCGCGGCGACGGCGGCGAGCAGGTAGCCGATCGAGTAGCCGCTCTGGAGGATCCCCGAGAGCAGGCCCCGCCATTTGCGCGGCGCGCTTTCCATGGCGAGCGAGGCACCCACGCCCCACTCCCCTCCCATGCCGATGCCGAAGAGCGCCCGCAGCACGAGGAAGCTCGCGTAGTTCGGCGCAAAGCCGCAGAGCACCTCGACCACCGAGAAGAAGACGACGTTGACCATGAGCGGGATGCGGCGGCCGTACCGGTCGGCGAGCAGGCCGAAGATGACCGCGCCGATCGGCCGCATGGCGAGCGTCGCGGTGATCGTCCAGATGATGTCCTTCTTCGTGACGCCGAAGCGCTCGGCCAGGGTGTCGACGAGGAACACGACGACGAAGAAGTCGAAGGCGTCCATCGTCCACCCGAGGAAGCCAGCCGTCACCGCGTGGGCGCGGTCGCGGCGGGTGGGAGTCTGCGCCATTGCGGCTACGGGTTGGTCTCCCGCCGGCGATACTCCTCGAGGTCCTTTCGGTCCGTCACGTCCCGGCAGACGGCGAGCGCCGCGAGGACCCGGCCGAAGTCGTCGAAGAGCGGAACGAGGACGATGGAGCCGATGCCCTTGCCGCCGTCCTTGCGGACGAACCGCGCCTCGCCGTTCCAGCGGCCCTCGCGCCGCATCGTCGCAAGCAGGTCGAGCGCGGTGGCCGTCGCTCCGGCCGGACGCAGGATGTCGGGCGTCTTGCCGAGCATCTCCACCTTGGTGTAGCCGAACATCTTTTCCGCGCCCGGGTTCCAATCCACGATGTGGGCCTCGAGGTCCAGCGTGATGACCGCGTCGCTGATGTGGTCGAAAGCGCGCGCGTGGCGGCGGATGGTGTCTTCCATCAGGCGGATGCGGGTCACGTCGTGAAAGCTCCAGACTCGCCCGACGGTCTTGCCCGCGACCTTCTGGGGCGAGGAATACCGCTCGAACATCCG
>JANMBR010000072.1:0-3104 GCA_031360505.1 Acidobacteriota bacterium | reverse complement strand
CGCGCGGAGAGAAGCGGATCGAACGAAACGGTCGCAGTTCCATGCTTGAGAGTCTAGCGGGGTCTGGCATCGCATTTTGCTCGGGCTTTGAGCTCGATTGAGCCGGGGACCCAAATGCGGTGCCAGACCCCCCGGGGGAGGGGTCAGACCCCGCACGCGGGGTCAGACCCCGCTAAGATCTGAGGCATGATCTCCCTTTCCCGCGCCATCGACGGTTTCGAAACCTACGTGGCCGACGAACGGCGCTTTTCCCCGCGGACGGTCCTGGCGTACCGCTCGGATCTGGATCGGTTCGCCGATTTCTGGGAGCGCGAGTTCGCGCACGAGAACGCGGCGAAGACACCGCTCTCGAAAATCGACACGCTCGCCGTGCGCTCCTACCTCGCCTACCTCCATCGAGCGCGTCTCTCGAACCGTTCGCTGGCGCGCCACCTCTCGACGCTGCGCTCGTTCTTTCGCTGGGCCTGCCGGGAGGGGCACATCGAGAAGAACCCGGGCAAGGGCTTGCCCTCGCCGCGCGTGCCGAAGACGCTCCCGCGCGCGATGACGCTCCCCGACACGGAGCGCCTGCTCGCGGCCGACGAGGATGAGACCTTGGTCCCAGAGCGCGAGCGGGCGCTCTTCGAGCTGTTGTACGCCACCGGCCTTCGCGTCTCGGAGGCCGCCGGCCTCGACTGCGAAGACGTGGATCTCTCCGAGCGCATGGCGCGCGTGACGGGCAAGGGCAGCCGCGAGCGGATCGTGCCCTTCGGAGAAACCGCGGCGGACGCGCTTCGCGCGTATCTGCCGTCACGGGCGGCGCTGCGCCATGGGGCCCGCCGGCGGGAGTCCGAGTCCGGCGAGCCGCTTTTCGTCAACGCGCGCGGCGGAAGGCTCACGCCCCGCTCGATGGCGCGTCTCTTGAAGCGGCGCCTGCGCGCGGCCGGTCTGCCCGAAGAGATCTCGCCGCACGCGCTGCGGCATACGTTTGCGACACACCTGCTCCAGGCTGGCGCGGACTTGCGCGCGATCCAGGAGCTGCTCGGCCACGCTTCTCTCTCGACGACGCAGAAGTACACGCACCTCGACGCGGCGCGGCTGCGCGAGGTGTATCGAAATGCGCATCCGAAGGCCTGAAGTGGCGATCGGGGCCTGCCTCCTGTGGGCGCCGTTGCTATCGGCTCAGACGCCGACGCCGGCCCCGACGCCGTCAGTGCCGCCCGCTCTCGTCGAGATCGACCGGACGATTCGAGAAGGATTCTTCGACCCGAAACTCAAAGGCGTCGACTGGGCCGGCGCGGTCGAACGGGCCCGCGAGGAGCTTTCGCACGCGGCGTTACCGGCGCAGCAGAGCGCGATCTACGACCGGCTGCTCGCGACGCTTTCCGATTCGCACACGTTCCGCATGCCGGCCGGCCGGCTGCCCGATCGGGGCTGGGGCACGGCGGGACTGCGCATCGGGCAGGACGGCGACGGCTACTCGGTCAAGGGAGTTCTGCCGGGCAGCTCCGCCGAGCGCGCGGGCATGAAGATCGGCGACCGGATTCTCGAGATCGACGGCCGCAAGTACGGCCGCGAGCGCGTCAATTTCCGGGACCTTTTCTTCGTTTTCGAGGGCGCGCCGGGCACGTTCGTGCAGGCGACCTCGCAGCGCGGCGACGCTGCCCCTCGCCTCGAGCGTCTCGCGCGCACGGCGGAAGAATCCGGCGACGCCCTCGTCTGGAAAAGCGCCCGCGTGGTTCGCAAGGACGGCAAGGCTTACGGCTACGCCCACATCTGGGGCATGAGCACGGAGACGGCGCTCGCCGTCGTGGACATGCTGCTCGACAGGAGCGAGACCGGGCGCGCACGGCGAGAGCTGGCCGGATGGGGCGACATCGAGGGATTCCTGCTCGATGCGCGCGGCAACAGCGGCGGCTACGATCCCAATATCCTGTCGACGTTTCTGCAGGGAATGTGGAGCTCGGGTGATTACTATGCGATCTCTCGCGATGGAAAACGCCTCGTCCCGCCCGTGTACGACCGGCTTCCCGTCGCGTTGCTCGTGAACTCGGGCACGGCTTCCGCCGGCGAGGCGCTCGCCCTGAAGTTCCGCGCTCATCGGATCGGGCCCATCGTCGGTGAGACGACCGCCGGCATGGCGAGCGGCGGCGCGGCCGCGGCCAGGCTCACCGACGGCTCGACACTCTGGTACTCCGCCCGCGCAATCGAGGGGCTCGACGGCAAGAGCTACGAGGGACAGGGTGTGGCGCCGGATGTCACTGTCGCCGACCGCCCCGCGGCGGTCGAGGGGCAGGAGGACGCGATTGTCGAGGCGGCGGTGAAGGCGTTGGCGAGCCGGGCAGCGACCAAACCGTAGTCCCTGCGGTATCCTCTCAAGAATGGAAAAATGGCACTCGACCACCGTCCTCTGCGTGCGCCATCTGGGCAAGGTGGCGATGGTTTCCGACGGCCAGGTCACGCTCGGCACGACCGTCATGAAGAAGACGGCGGCGAAAATCCGGCGGTTGAAGGGCGGCGAGGTGATCGCGGGGTTCGCCGGCTCTTCGGCCGACGCCTTCGCGCTCTTCTCGCGATTCGAGATGAAGCTCGAGGAGTTCCGCGGCAACCTCGAGCGCTCCGCGATCGAGCTCGCCAAGGACTGGCGCACGGACAAGATGCTGCGCCAGCTCGAGGCCCTGCTCATCGTCGCCGACAAGACGACGTCGCTCCTGATTTCCGGCACCGGCGACCTGATTTCGCCCGAGGAGGGGGTCCTCGCGATCGGCTCGGGCGGCACTTACGCGCTCGCCGCCGCGCGCGCGCTGTTGAAGCACCGTGCGGATCTCACGGCCGCCGAGATCGCCCGAGAGTCGCTCTTGATCGCCTCCGAGATCGACATCTACACGAACGCCCACATCACGCTCGAAGAGGTGTGACGTGGTCTTCATGATGCCCGGCGAGATGCAAGCTCCGGCACCGGTGGCGGACGCGCGGACGCCGCGCGAGATTGTCGTCGAGCTCGACAAGTACGTCATCGGTCAGAATCGAGCGAAGAAGGCCGTCGCGATCGCTTTGCGCAACCGCTGGCGCCGCCAGCGCCTTTCGCCCGAGATGGCGCGCGAGATCCTTCCGAAGAACATCCT
>JANMBR010000056.1:0-30132 GCA_031360505.1 Acidobacteriota bacterium | reverse complement strand
ATCGACAGTCGGGCCCTTCTGGCCGAGCGGACCGGCATCGGGACCTACACATATGCCGTCGCACAGGGTCTCGCGGCCCTGAAAGACGCCGAGGTCGGGCTCTTTGCCCCGCGCCCGTTCCCAAAGACACTCGAGGGCACGACCGCCTTCTCCCTCCACACTGACCACCACCCCGCCGGCATCCTGTGGGTGCAGACGACCCTGCCCCGGCGGATCGCCCGCTGGGGGGCCGACGTCCTGCTCTCGGCCCTGACGATCGGCCCCGCCCGCGGCCGCGTTCCGTTCGTTTCGGTCGTGCACGACCTGACGCCCATCACGCACCCGGAATGGCACGCCGGCCGCACGCTCATCGGTTTCATACCCATGTGGGAGCGGACGGTCGAGCGGGCGGCGCGCTTCCTCTGCGTTTCGAAGACCACGGCCGACGACCTCATCGCGCGGTATCCGGAGACCGCGCCGCGCGTGCGCATCGCGAAGAACGGCGTCGATCGCGCATTTTTCTGCCCCGCCGACGACCCGTCCGCCCGGCAGCGGACCCGACAGCGGTATTCCAACGCGCGGCCCTACATCCTGTATCTCGGAACGCTCGAGCCCCGCAAGAACGTCGAGGGGCTGGTGGCCGCGTGTGAGCGGATGTGGGGGCGGCGCCGATCGCGCCCGGACCTCGTGCTCGCGGGCGGCGCGGGCTGGAAGACGGCGGGCCTCCACCGGCGGATCGTGCGATCTCCGTACCGCGACAAGATCCACGTGGCCGGCTACACCGCGCGCGACGCGGCGCGCGAGCTCTACCGGGCCGCCGAGGCCTTCGTCTACCCCTCGCTCGCGGAAGGGTTCGGTCTGCCGCTGCTCGAAGCCATGGCGTGCGGCACACCCGTCGTCTCCTCGACTGCCGAGGCGCTCGTGGAGGTTGCCGGCGACGCGGCGCTGTATGCACCGGCCCGCGACGTCGAGGCGCTATCGCGCCAGATCGAGCGGGCGCTCGAAGACGAAGCAACGCGCCTGGCCCTGCGGGCCGCCGGCCTCGAGCGCGCCGGGGAGTTCCGCTGGGAGGACGCGGCAGAGGACACCGCGGCGGCCCTCGCCGAAGCTGCGCGGGAAAGCGCATGACCCGCTCGGCCCGGCCCCGGATCGGCATCGACGCCCGCAAGGTCGCCGATTTCGGGATCGGCTCCTACATCCGCAACCTCGTCGAGGGGATCTCGCGACGGCCCGAGGCCGAGCAGTACCTCTTTCGCGTCTACGTCCCCGGCGCCGACCGCGATGCGCTGCCCCCGCTGCCGCCCCACTTCGAGATCGTCGAAGACGACTCGCCCGGCTACTCGATCTCGGAGCTCACGGGCTTTGCCTGGCGGCTCTTGCGCGACCGCCTCGACCTTTTCCACGCCACCCACTACGTGATCCCGCCGCTGGCCCGCGCGCGCGCGGTCGTCACGATCCACGACATCATCCACGTCCTCTATCCGCAGTTCCTTCCGAACCGGGCGGCCCTTCTGTACGCGCGCGTCATGATCCGCCGGGCCCTGCGGCGCGCCGACCGGATCGTGACGGTGTCGTACAACAGCAAACGCGACCTCGTGGACTACTTCGGCATCGCGCCGGCCCGGATCGACGTCATCTACAACGGCGTCGCGGCCCGTTTCCGGCCGGACCTACCGCGCGCCGAGCGGGACCGGGTCGCGGGCAAGTACGGCCTGCCGCGCCCCTACCTTCTCTTTCTCGGCGGCGAGAAGCCGCACAAGAACGTGCGCAGCGTCCTACGGGCCTTTGCCGAGGCGCGGCGCGAGCGCGCCCTGCCCCACACGCTCGTCCTCGCCGGCCCGATGCCGCCCAATCGCAGCCGGGTCGAAGCGCTCATTGCCGCGCTCGACCTCGAGTCCCGCGTCGTACGGACGGGCGTGGTCCCGGAAGAGGATCTGCCCGGCCTCTTCGCGGGCGCCGACGCCTTCCTCTATCCGACCCTCTACGAAGGCTTCGGCCTGCCGGTCGCCGAGGCGATGGCCTGCGGCACGCCCGTCCTGACCTCCTCGACCTCGGCGCTGCAGGAGATCGCCGGCGGCTACGCCTACCTCGTGGATCCGATGGACGTGGACGCGATCGCCCGCGGGATCGCGGACCTCGCCACCGATCCCGCCCGGCGCGCCGAGTTCGCCGACCTCGGCAAACGCCGCGCCGCCGAGTTCTCGTGGGACCGGGCCGCCGAGCAGACGCTCAAGGTCTACGCGGAGACGCTCGCCGGAGCGAGGAAGCCGGCCGCCGGATGAGAACCGCCGTCGTCCACGACTGGTTGAACGGCATGCGCGGCGGTGAAAAAGTGCTCGAGGCGATCCTGCCGCTCGTGCCTCAGCCCACCATCTTCACGCTGTTCCACGTGCCCGGCTCGGTTTCTGAGGCGATCGAGCGGTTTCCGATTCGCGCCTCGTACCTGAACCGCCTGCCGTTTTCGCGGCGCCACTATCGCAACTTTCTTCCGCTCTTTGCCTCGGCCGTCGAGTCGTTCGACCTCTCGGGCTTCGACCTCGTCGTGTCCTCCTCGCACTGCGTCGCCAAGGGCGCCATCGCCCCGCCCGGCGTTCCGCACCTCTGCTACTGCCATACGCCCGTGCGCTACGCCTACGAGCAGTTCGACCTCTACTTTCCGCCCGGCCGCACGCGCCTGCGGGCGCTCAAGGCCGCCGCGGTCGCGCGCCTGCGGTCCTGGGACATCGCGACGGCGTCGCGGCCGACTCGCTACCTCGCCAACTCCTCTGCCGTCGCAGCGCGCATCCAGCAGCACTACGCAAGAGAGGCGCGGATCGTCCATCCTCCGGTCGACGTCGACTTCTTTCGTCCGGCCGAGGTCCCTGCGCCGCGCGCCGACTTCCTGCTCGCCGTGGGCGCGCTCGTGCCGTACAAGCGCTTCGACGACGCGATCGCAGCCGCCCGGCTCCTCGACCGCCGGCTCGTCCTCGTCGGCCGAGGCCCCGAGGGCGGGCGGCTCTCGGCCCTCGCCTCCCCTTCCGTGGAGATCCGCGAAGGCCTCAGCCCCGGGCAGCTGCGCGAGCTCTACCGCTCGTGCGCGCTGTACCTGCAGCCCGGCGAGGAGGACTTCGGCATCTCGACCGTGGAGGCGCTGTCCTGCGGCGCCCCGGCGGTGGCGCTGGCTCGCGGCGGCGTGCTCGACATCGTGCAGGACGGCGTCAACGGGATCCTCTGCGCGGCCGAGGGCCCGGAAGCCCTGGCGGCCGCCATCGCGCGGGCGCAGGTGGCGCGGTTCGACTACACTCGCCTGCGAGCCTCGGCGTTGCCCTTCGGGGGCAAACGCTTTGCCGCGGAATTTCGCGGCGCCATCGGAGAGCTTGTAGCGTGATTCGGAAATCGACGCAGCGCATCGCGATCCTGATGCTCGTCTCCGACGTCAGCGGGACGCTCTTCGCGCTCGCGGCGGCCTACCTACTGCGCTTCCGCGCCGAAATCATCGCGGCTCCCCTCGGCATCCCCGATATCGCGCTCTATTACCGGCTCGGTCCGCTCATCGCGGTGCTCTGGCCCGCCGTGTACTACTTCTATGGCCTCTACCAGGTCAGCCGCAACCGCTCCCGCGTCGAGGAAGCCATCTCGGTCTTCGTCGCGACGGGCCTGGCCTCGGTGCTGCTGGCGGGCCTGGCGACGTTCTACCGCGGCTTCTCGTACTCGCGGCTCGTGCTGCTCTTCTTCTTCGCACTCGACGTCCTCTTCGTCTTCGCGGGCCGCACGGCCATTCGCCGCTACCTCGAAGAGGCATGGCGCCACGGCGTGGGCGTCCGGCAGGTGCTCGTGGTGGGCGCCGGGAGGCTCGGCCGCGCCGTCGTCGAAAAACTCGTCGAGCATCCCGAGGCCGGCATGCGCGCGGTTGGATTCGTGGACGACGCCGCGGAAAAGCGCGGAGTCGAATACCTCGGTGTCCCGGTCCTCGGCGCGACCGCGGAGGCCGCCCGCATCGTCGACGAGCGGGGCGTGGACACGGTCTTCCTCGCGCTGCCGCTCGAAGCGCACCGCACCATGCTCTCGGTGCTGCAGGAAGTCGGCCGCACGATCGCCGATGTGCGCGTCGTGCCAGACCTGTTGCAGCACATCACCTTCCGCGCCGGGGTCGAGGACATGGACGGCCTGCCCGTCGTGCATCTCACGCAGGTCCCCCTGACGGGCTGGATGAGCCTCGTCAAGCGCGCGCTCGACATCGGCATCGCCGCGTGCGCCCTGGTGGCCCTGTCGCCGGTCTTCGCCGCGATCGCCCTGGCGATCCGGCTTTCCGACGGCGGACCGGTCTTCTACCGGCAGCGGCGGATGGGCCTCGACGGCCGCCCCTTCGACATTCTGAAGTTTCGCTCGATGGTCGTCGATGCGGAGGACCGCTCCGGCCCGACCTGGGCGAGCGAGGACGACGCCCGGCGCACCGGCGTCGGCGCGTTCCTGCGCCGGTGGAGCCTGGACGAGCTGCCCCAGCTCTCGAACGTCTTC
Source organism: Acidobacteriota bacterium (assembly GCA_031360505.1). Classification (GTDB taxonomy): domain Bacteria; phylum Acidobacteriota; class Thermoanaerobaculia; order UBA5066; family Gp7-AA6; genus DAHUXD01. Next base: position 25,656 of record JANMBR010000056.1, on the reverse strand, counting down.
CGGGGCGAGATGTCGCTCGTCGGCCCGCGCCCAGAGCGGCCCGAGTTCGTACGCGAGTTCAAGGAGAAGTTTCCGCAGTACATGCTGCGCCACCGCGTGCGCTCCGGGATCACGGGCTGGGCGCAGGTCCACGGCTGGCGCGGCAACACGAGCCTCTCCAAGCGCATCGAGTACGACCTCTACTACATCGAGAACTGGTCGCTCTCGCTCGACATCAAGATCCTGTGGATGACGCTGCGGCACGGCTTCCGGCACCGGAACGCGTACTAGTGACCCCATTTCTCAACCTCCGCACGTGCTCTCCGAGCCGTCGCACGTCCTCGGGCTCGGGCTCCACGCCCCCGAAGGCGCTCGCGCAATAGACTGCAACGACGGCGCGCGCGTCGTCGCGCGATCCGGGGATCGTTTCGGCGAAGAGGCGAGCCACTTCGGCCGGCGGGGTCGAGGCTGGGACGGCCGCCCCCTTCCGGGCGAGCAGGTGCCGCAGCGCGATGTATGCCTGCGTCGCGGGATCGTGGCGCTTCCGGGCCCGTGCCAGGACGCGCCAGATCAACCAGCCGCAGAGCCCCGCGCCGAGAACCGCCGCCATCGCGGCCGGCGAGACGTCGCGGGCCGACTGCCCGAGTGCGGCGAGGCTGACCGCGGCCTCGGCCAGCGACTCGCGCGCGGTCTCGAACGCGCCGGCCTGGTCGGCCGCGTCGAAGCCGAGCACGCGCCGGTCGTAGAAGAATTCGATCTCGCGCCCGAGGGCGGCCACGCGAGACAGCAACGAAAATGTCTGCAGGGCCGGCGGCAGCCCGCCCGGGGGCGTCGGATCGAAGACCTGGAAGCCCGTCGCGTCCAGCTCCGCCTCGACCCACGCGTGGAGGTTCGGCGCCCGAACGACGATCGTCCGGGAGAGCAACCCCTCCTCCCCCCCGTATGAACCGGTCACCAGCCGCGCGGGAATGCCGCGGGCGGTCAGCATCATGGCCGCCGCGGACGCGAAGTACTCGCAGTGGCCGGCCTTCGAGCGCAGCAGGAAATGCACGAGCGGATCGCCCGCGCCGCGCGGCGCGTCGAGCGTGTAGACGAAGTCCTTCGCAAAATGCTCCGCGATCCGCCGCGCGATCGCGCGCGGCTCCGAGAGGCCGGCCGTCAGCTCGATCGCGTACTTCTGGATCTCGACGGGCACGTCCGCCGGCGAAATGGCGCCGCGCCCCGCGCCCCGCGCCGGCATACGGCGCACCTCGGCGCGGTAGCGCACGGGGCCGCGCGACGAGGAGACCTGCATCACGCCGTCCGGCAGCTCGACCGAACGCCCCCGCTCCACCTGCACCGCGGCGGAGCCGTAGGGCAGGAAGAGGAATCCCTGTCCGTACACGTTCAGGTCCACCGAGATGACGGCTGCGCTGCCCGCCCGGCTTGTCGGGGCCGCCGCTGCGTGCGCCGCCCTCTCTCCGCGCCGCGCGCCCACCCGCGGGTCGCGCGTCCACGCGCCATCGAGGTAGTCCGTGAAGACGGCCTCGCGCAATCGGAGGGAGTCCTCCGCCGCCAGCTGCGATTCGGACGAGAGGCGCAGGATGACGCGATTGCTCCGCTTCGCGGCGCCGAAGGACTCGAGGTCCACCCGGTCCGACGCGAGCGTCTTGCCGAGGGCGTCCTCCACGCGGAACGGCGCGAGCGCAAAGGGGCCGTGCAGGCGCGGCAGCGCGAAGAAGAGCGGCGCCGTGCACAGCGCGCCGCCGAGGACCGCGACGGCGGTCAGGCCGCGCGTCGGCACGATCGTGAGCACTCGGTCGGGCGGCGCCTCGGCGAAGTCCGCGAGCACGGCAACCAGTCCGAGCGTCCGGAACCCGATCCAGGCCGCGGCCGCGAAATACAGAACCGACGACACGTGGGTCGAAGAGGAGGCCGAGGCAAGCGTCACGAGAAAGATCACGAGCAGCGCCAACCGCGCCTCGCTCGGCCGCTTCAGCGACGCCAGCTTGGCGAAGCCGGTGAAGAGCAGCAGCTGAGCGACCGTCGGTAACAGCCCTGGCCGGAACGTCGCGGCCGAGTAGCCGAGCCACGCGAGGTACACGAGACCGCCCACGTTCATCACCGCGTCCGAGACGCGAACGGGGCGGCCCTTGCGCGCCCGCCACCAGAGAAACGCGAGCCCGAGCTCGTACAGCAGGATCGCCTTCCGGCTCGCGCCTCCGGTCCACGCAAGCGGCAGCGGCGCAAGAAACGCCGCCGGCGCCAGCGCCAGCAGGTACGCGCGCGAAAGGCCCTCGGGCATCGCGCGGACGCGCTTCACGAGACGAACCGCCGCAGGTCGCCCCGCCGCATGATCGGAAAGTCCGGCGCCGATTCGGGCGGCACGGGCTCGAGCCGCGCCAAAGCCTCGAGGATGCGCGCCCGCTGCGCCTTTCCCGAACGGGCCGCGACCTTGACGCCGCGCGCGTGGAAGCCGATCTCGCCTCCGCGCGACAGCATCAGGAGCGCGGCCCCGGCGCAGCGCGCGATCGCCCTCTCGAACCGCGCCAGCGCGTCGGGGTCCGCGCCGGACAGGGCGTTGTCCACCGCGAGGAAGAGAACCCGGTCGCGCTCGGCCTCGCGCTCGCGCACGATCCAGCGGCCCATCCGCGCCGACTGTTTCCAGTGCAGGTCGCGCGGGTCGTCGCCCGGAGAGAAGTCGCGCAGCGTCCGGATGTCCGACCCGCCGCCGCGCGAGCGCGGATGCGGGCGGCCGCCGCGCGCGTCCTCGGGCACAGGTTCCGGCACGGGGCTCGACTCCGGCAGCGGGTACACGACGATCTCGCGCGAGAGCCGCGCCTTGCGGTACTTGCGGAAGAGGCCCATCGGGAAACGCGACAGCAGCCCGGCGTCCGCGTCTCGGAAGACGCCGCGCCGGGGAAACATGCCCTCGACGACCAACTCGCGCTTCTCGCCCGGCGCGAGCGGGTCCACCCAGAGGGGCCCCGGCAGCGACTCGTGCAGGAAGAAGATCGCCTGCGCCGTCGACGTCTTCAGGCGATTCTCCAGGCGGATTCTGAGCCACGCCGGCCGGGTCGCGACGACGTCGCCCGACGTTTCGATCTCGCAATCCACGCCCCGGACGTTGCGCCGCGACAGGACGCCCGAGACGATCATCGCCGCCAGCATCCCCGCGAGCACGAGGTAGAGCCCGTTGTTACCCGTGTTCATCGCCGCGATCGCGACCACGAGGCACATCAAAATGTAGCCGAGCCCGAAATTGGTGACGCGGATTTCCCAGTCGGGGATGAGGCGGGTCATTTCAAACCGGCACGGCGACCTGCGAGAGGATCTTCCTCACGATTTCCCGCTCCCTGCCGCCCGCCCCAAACCCATCCGACGACACAGACAGGATCCGATGCGCGAGCACGGCTTCCGCTATGGCCTGCGCGTCGTCGGGTGTCGCGTAGGCGCGGCCCTGCAGGAGGGCGTAAGCCTGCACGGTGCGGAAAAGCGCCTGGGCGCCGCGCGTCGAGACCGGCAGGCGCAGCTCCGCGGTGCTTCGCGTCGCGCGGACGAGAGCGTGGAGGTAGTCGAGCAGGGCCTCGGACACGGCGACCTTCTCCGTCTCTTCCTGGAGGGCGAGGACCTGCTCGGGGCCGAGCACCGCGGGGATTGCGGCGAGCACGCGCTCGGTGCCGCCGCGCCGCAGCAGCATCTTCTCTTCATCCGCCTCGGGGTACCCGAGCGTCAGGCGCAGCAGGAAGCGGTCCATCTGCGACTCCGGCAGCGGATAGGTGCCGAGGTACTCGACCGGGTTCTGCGTCGCCACCACCATGAAGGGCTGCGGCAGAATCCGCCGCTCCGACTCGACGGTGACCGCGCCCTCGTTCATCGCCTCGAGCAGCGCCGACTGCGTCTTGGGCGTGGCGCGGTTGATCTCGTCGGCGAGGACGATGTTCGCGAAGATGGGCCCCGGGTGGAACTCGAATCGGTCCGACGGCGCGTGGAAGACCGAGATTCCGAGGACGTCGGCCGGCAGCGTGTCGCTCGTGAACTGGATGCGCCGGAAGTCGAGCGAGAGGCTGCGGCCGAGGGCCCGGGCGAGCGTCGTCTTGCCGACACCGGGCACGTCCTCGATCAGAACGTGGCCGCGGGAGAGCAGCGCGGCCAGGAGCAGGTCGACGGACCGCACTTGCCCGCGATAGGCGAGCGCCACGTTGGCGCGCAGTTTCGACAGCGAGGCGGCGGAATTGTTCATCGGGTGCTCGCGCTCCTCTGGCTAGTCCTTACGGGGCCCGGCGCTCTCCCGTCGCCGGAGCGCTTCGACGGAAGGCTTCAACTCCGCCTCGCGGTCGAACGGGAGCACCAGCACTCCCTTTTCACCAACGACGATCGCGGCGTCGCGCATCCCGGGAGCCAGAACCGGCACGGGGGAAATGACGAGATTGCCGGCCGAGTCGCTCGGCCCCTTGAGCTCGCGCACCGAGCGCCACGTGCCCACGTCGCTCCATCCGGCGCGCAGGGGCACGGCGCGCACGCCGGCGATCTTTTCCATCACGGCGAAGTCGATCGAGATGTCGGGCAGCGCCTCGTAGTCTTCGTCCGCTCCCGTGCGCACGAAGCGCTCGACACCGGCAACGAGATCCCCCGCCACCCGGCGCGCCTCGGCCAGAAACCGCGAAGGCCGGAAAACGAAGATTCCCGCGTTCCAGAGATGGAGGCCGGAGGTCGAGAACTCGAGCGCCTTCTCGGGCCCCGGCTTCTCGACGAACCGCTCCACGGCGTCTCCGCGCACCGCGATGTAACCGAAGTCGGTCTCGGGCCGCGTCGGCGCCACGCCGAGGATGACGACGCTGGCGCGCTCCGCGAGGTCGGCGGCCGTCCGCAGCGCGTTGCGAAAGGCCTCTGAGTCGCGGACCGTCTGGTCCGACGGCACGACCAGCGTCACCGGGTCGCCGTCCGCGGCGAACCGCACGGCCGCGGCGAGGACCGCCGGGCCCGAGTTGCGGCGGGCTGGCTCGGTGTAGAGGCGCGAAGACGGCACGTCCGGAAGATCCCGGTGCACCAGCTCCACATGGCGAGCCGACGTCGCGACGAAGACCTCCGGCGACAGCGGTCGCAACCGCTCGTACGTCTCGGCGAGCAGGCTCTTCTCGGAGAGGAGGGCGAGAAACTGCTTGGGCTTCTCCTCGGTCGACAGCGGCCACAGGCGCGTTCCGCCTCCGCCGGCGAGCAGGAGGACCCTCATCGCCAACCGCGGGCGGCCGCAAGGGCCGCCCCTACGGCCCCGGGTCGCCCGTCCTCCGCAATAGTCCGGTGTCGTAGGGGCGGGGCTTGGCCCCGCCCGCATCCGGCACTCATTCCCATTTCAGTCCCAGCAATTCCACCTCGGGCATCAGGGTAACCCCGAACTTCTCGCGAACCGCATCTCTCATCTTCCGCATCAGGACGAGGACGTCCGCCGCCCGGGCCGTTCCGGTGTTCACGATCACATTGGCGTGGCGGGGCGAGATCAGGGCATCCCCCTGGCGCTCGCCTTTCAAGCCGCAGGCCTCGATCAGGCGCCCGGCGTAGTCGCCCTCCGGGTTCTTGAAAACACTGCCGGCGTTCGGCTCGGAGGGCAGGGCGCCGCGGCGCTTCTCCGAGACCGCGCGCGTCTTCGCCTGGATGACCCCCCGCGGCGCGGGCGCGAGGCGCAGCGTGGCGCAGGCGACGATCTCGCGAGTCTCGATCAATCCCGACCAGCGGTAGCCGTGCGAAATCTCCGCGGCTGCAACCGTGCGCCGCTCTCCCGAACGCGAGAGGAGGCGCACGGTCTCCAGCACGTCGAAGATCTCGCCGCCGTAAGCGCCGGCGTTGATCCGAACCGCGCCGCCGATGGAGGACGGGATGCCCGAGATCGCCTCGATCCCGGAAAGCCCCGCGCGCGCCGCCGCCGCGCAGACGCCGCCGAGGGCCGCTCCGCCGCCAGCCGTCAGGCGCTCGCCCTCGACCGTGACCTCGAGAAACTGCCCCTCGAGGCGCAGCACGTAACCCGGAAACCCTTCGTCGGCGACGAGGATGTTGGAGCCCATGCCGAGGATTGCAAGCGGCTGTGCGTCCGTCGAGGCGGCCTCGAGGACTTCCGCCAGGCCCGCCTCAGTCTTCACGCGGCAGAAGTACCGTGCCGGGCCGCCGATCCGCCACGTCGTGAAGCGCGAAAGCGGCAGACCGGGCTCGACCCCGCCATCCTCCGGCAGAAGGTTCAGATCCATCCCGCCCGCGCCGCGAGCCAGCCGATCCCGGCCAGAACTGCCGCTGCCGCCAGGCCGCCGAGCACGTCGTCCACCACCACGCCCCATCCGCCCGGAAGTTCCTGGGAGCTTCGGATCGGCCCGGGCTTCACGATGTCAAAGAACCGGAACAGAACAAATGACCCGATCCAGGCGCAGGCCTCCGCCAGCCCGGAGGAGTACGGCCAGAAGAGCGGCACGGCCGCACAGGCCATCAGCTGGCCCGCGACCTCATCGATCACGATGCACCCCGGGTCCTCGGATCCGAGCGCCCGACACACCGGACCGGAGACGGCGACGCCCACGAGCCCGACGAAGAGGCCGGACATCAATAGTCCGACCACCGGGCCGACACTGGCGACGTGAATGTGGATGTGGATCGTCGCAAACCAGCGGGAAAGCCCCCAGCCGATGGCGAGGCCGACCAGCGAGCCCACAGTGCCCGGCACGACGGGCGAGAGACCGGAACCGAAGCCCGTGGCGAGAAACGCCGCAAAAGGATTTGCGGCAAACGCGCGGCGGGCGTCCGACATTGACACGGGATCGTGTCGGAGAGAAGATTCCTTTGTCCTCATCGCGTCCTGCAGCGCATTCGTCGAAGTCTATAATCGCGCAGAACGCGCGGAATTTTTCTCCAGATCGAGAAAGGTGAGGACATGTCCAGCGTGAAATCCAACGAAAAGTGGCGTGCCGTCGAGACGGCGCTGACGCAGATCGAGCGCCAGTTCGGCAAGGGCTCGATCATGCGGCTCGGCGAGAGGCCCGAGGTGGCCATCGCCGTCATCCCGACCGGCTCGCTCGCCGTCGACGCCGCCCTCGGCATCGGCGGCATCCCCCGCGGCCGCGTCGTCGAGATTTTCGGCCCGGAATCTTCGGGTAAGACGACGCTCTCCCTCCAGGTCATTGCCCAGGCGCAGAAAACCGGCGGCCTGGCGGCCTTCATCGACGCCGAGCATGCGCTCGACTCGGAGTACGCAAAAAAGCTCGGTGTCGACACGGACAACCTGCTCGTTTCGCAGCCCGACAACGGCGAGCAGGCCCTCGAGATCGCCGAGATGCTGATCCGCTCCGGCGCGATCGACGTCATCGTCATCGACTCGGTCGCGGCCCTCGTGCCCAAGGCCGAGATCGAGGGCGAGATGGGCGAGGCGCAGATGGGACTCCAGGCGCGCCTCATGTCCCAGGCGCTTCGCAAGCTCACGGGCATCGTCTCCAAGTCCGGCACGAGCCTGATCTTCATCAACCAGATCCGCGAAAAGATCGGCGTGATGTTCGGCAACCCCGAGACGACGACGGGCGGCCGGGCCCTGAAGTTCTACGCCTCGATCCGCATCGACATCCGCCGCATCGCCTCGATCAAGGACGGCGAGGTCGTCGTGGGATCGCGCACGAAGGTCAAGGTGGTCAAGAACAAGGTGGCTGCCCCGTTCCGGCAGGCCGAGTTCGACATCAACTATGGCGAGGGCATCTCCCGGACCGGCGAATTGATCGACATGGGCATCGAAGCCAAGATCGTCGAGAAATCGGGGGCGTGGCTCTCGTACGGCGACCTGCGCATCGGCCAGGGCCGCGAGAACGCGAAACAGTTCCTGAAGGACAACCCGGAGCTCGCCTCCGAGATCGAACGCAAGCTGCGCCAGAGCCTCGGCCTCGCTCCCCTCGAGGCCGCACCGGCAGCCTCGGTGCCCGCGGAGGTGGCGGAGGCGGTGAAAGAGAAGGAGAAAGCCCGGAGATAGCCGTTTCGACAAATCCCGGTAAACCGGAAGAACCTCTGGCACAATCCGGTTTCCGATGAAGATGAGTGCGTCCTTTCGCGCCCGCGCCATCGCGGGCGCTTTCTTTTTGGCCGCTTTCGCCTTTGGCACGGCGAAGGGCGAGCGGCTGCGCCTTGCGGCCGAGCGTCCCGACGGCTCGTGTCCGGCGGACGCAAAGCTGCTGGGGATCTCGCGCGTCGGAACCGAGCTTCCGGCAGGATCGACACCGGCCGGCTGCCTCTTTCTCGTCGAGCTGAAGGGTTTCTCGGACGCCGAGATCGACGCTACGGTCGAGTCCCTCGCCCGGCTTCAGTCGGCCGCCGGACTGATCATGACCCTTCCCGTTTCGACCGACGCCGAACGTTTTGCCTACGCCGCCAAACGTCTGACTTCGATTTTTCGCTCCGGATCGCCCGAGGGGCAGATCGCCATGGATACTGCCCAGCCGCTCGATGCGGCTGCCGCCGAGGAGCTTGCGGCCTATGTCGATGCGCTCATCGTTCGGCCGGGTACCGCCGTGCCGTCGGAGACCACGCAGCGCATCTGGGTCCTCGCCGCGACGACGGAAGCCCGGACTCCGGCCTCGGTCGCGCTGTCCGCATTCAACGAGTTTCCGCAGGCCGTCCTGGTCGGCGTGCTGGCGTCAGAAAGGCCGCTCGAACCCGCGCAGGTCGAGACCCTGTCCCGCGTGCAGGTTTACCTGACGGCCGACGCCTCGCGCGATCCGACCGCGACGCCGGTGACGCGCAAGGACGGCACCACGGTCCAGGCTCTCCGCGTCTTCGACGCCAAGACGTTCATGCCCGTGATCCTGATTCCCGATTCTCCCGGCGAGCCGGTCTCGATTGGCCTCGAAGGAGGGCCATTCTCGAAGGCGGCCGTCGAGAACCTCTCGAGCGGCGCCCGGCGCGACTTCGAGCTGAAGGGCTCGAAGACGCTCACGCTCGACGTCTCGAAGGCTGCGCTGGCGGTCGCGCTGACTCCGATGGAGCGAGCCGGCGGCGACACGAAGGCCGCCGTCGAAGTCGGAGCAACCCGAGGCCTCACGGCCGACGAGATCATCGCGCGCGAGCGCGCGTGGGACGCGGGCCAGCGCGACAAGACGCGCTCGTACACCGCGGCCATGGACACCTCCCTGCGCTTTCGCGTGGCGCAGCTCTCGGGCAGCCTCGACCTGACGATCCGCGGCCCCTACTTCTACCAGCAGGGAAAGCCCTCGGACTGGGCCTGGCAGGAGTTCTTTCTCAACGGCGTGAAGTGGAAGGGCCGCACGATCCCGAAGCTGCCTATCCTGCAGCCGGACAAGGTCACGACCCTCCCGCTCGACATCCGCCTGACCGAGGAGTACTCGTACGAGCTCGCCGGCGAAACCACGATCGACGACCGCCCAGCCTACCGCGTGGACTTCCGCCCGAAGTCGACCGTGGGCGACAAGCCGATCTACCGCGGCACGGCCTGGATCGACCGCGAGACCTTCGCGCTGCTGCGCCGCGAGTCGATCCAGCTGAACTTGAAGGGCGACACCCTCTCGAATGTCCAGACCGAGTACTACCGCCCCGTGCCCGGGGCATCCGGCGTCGTGCTGCCGCTCGAGATCCGCGGCCAGCAGGTGTTCTCGACGGCCGGCCGAACGACTGCCATCGAGCGCAAGGTCGTGATGGGCAACGTCGTCATCAACCCTCCGGACTTCGAGCCGCGGTTGAAGGAGGCCTACGCCTCGAAGGACCAGATGGTCCGGGACACCGACGACGGGTTGCGCTACCTCATCCCCGACCCGGGCCATCCCGAAGAGCGCGCGGTCGAGAGCAAGCTGACCCGCAAGAGCCTGTTCGGGATCGCGGGCGCCTTCTACCAGCGGGGCCAGGACTACCCCTTCCCGCTGCTCGGCGTCCAGTACTTCAACTTCGACATGTGGGGCAAGAACAAGCAGCTCTCCGTCTTCTTCGCGGGGGCGCTGCTCTTTGCCAACTACACCGACCCCGCATTTCTCGGCACCCATTTCGACGTCGGCGCCGACGTCTTCGGCGTCGCGTTCCCGTTCGTGCAGACGAACTACCGCAACGGGGTGGAGGTCAAGAGCGAGCGGATCAAGCAGCTGCCGGAGTCCTTCCAGATCAACATCGGGCACCCGATCGGCCCGTACTTCAAGGCGTCCCTGTTGATGTCCGCGCAGTACGACTACTACAAGCGCGACCAGGACACGGGGCTCGAGTTCATCACCCCCGCCTCCACCTTCACGTACGGGACGGGCCTGAAGCTCAACTGGAACCAGGACGGCTACAACATCGCGGCCCTCGGGGGCTACTACTCGCGCGCCAAGTGGGAGGCGTGGGGCGATCCGGAGACCTCCGGCTACGACCCCAGCCAGAAGAACTACTGGAAATATTCGGTCGACGCCTCCAAGGGCTTCTACTTCGCCGAGTTCCGCAAGCTCCTCCTGAAGGTCTCCTATCTCGGAGGCCAGGACCTCGACCGCTTCTCCCAGTGGGACTTTGGCCCGTTCTCGACAAACAGCCTGATCGGTTTTCCGAGCGGCGCCGTGCTCGCAGACCACGCCTACCAGGCCAACGTCTCCTACGGCCTGAACATCCAGGAGGTCGTGCGCTTCGAGCTCGAGTACAACCAGGCGCTCGTCACGAACCGGCAGGCCGGCTGGGACAACACCTACTTTTCCGGCTTCGGCATCACGACCGCCTTCAACGGCCCGTGGGACGGCACGCGCATCCGCGCCGAGGTCGGATACCCCGTCGTGGCCCAGGGCGTGAAGGGGTTCACGATCAACGCGCAGATCCTGAAGCTCTTCTGACTCGGCTATATTCCTCCCGCCATGACCGACGCCGCACCGATCATCCCTGTCCGTCGCGCCCTCATCTCCGTGCACGACAAGACGGGCATTGCCGAGCTCGGCCGAGCGCTCTCGGACGCAGGCGTTCACCTCGTCTCGACCGGCGGCACGGCTGCGCAGTTGAAGCAGGCCGGCATTCCGGTCGCGCTCGTCGAGGAGACGACCGGGTTTCCCGAGATTCTCGGCGGGCGCCTGAAGACGCTCCATCCGAAGGTCTTCGGCGGAATTCTCGGCGATGACACGCGCGACGAACACGCCCGGGACATGCGGCAGGAAGGCATCGAGCCGTTCGATCTCGTCGTCGTCAATCTCTACCCGTTCGAGAAGACCGTCGCGGCGGGAAAGGGCCGATCCGAGGTCATCGAGATGATCGACGTGGGCGGGCCCGCGATGATCCGGGCGGCGGCGAAGAACCACAAGCGGGTCGCCGTCGTCGTCGACCCGACGGACTACACGACCGTCCTCGCCGAGATCGGGGCGACCGGCGGCACCGCCCTGGCCACCCGCGAGCGCCTGGCCGCACGGGCATTCTCGCGCACGGCCGCCTACGACGCGGCCATCGCGGGCTACTTCGCCGCCTCGGTCCACGAAGCCTACGACTTTCCGGAGAACCTCGTCTTCTCCTTCGACCGCGTCGGGGCCCTGCGCTACGGCGAGAACCCCCACCAGCGCGCCGCGCTCTATGCCTTCCGCTCGGCGCCTCCCGACGCGCTCGTCCGCTTCGACATGCTGCAGGGCAAGGAACTCTCCTTCAACAACCTGCTCGATCTCGACTCGGCAGTGTCCCTGGCGCGCGACTTCGACGGCACGGCGGCGGTCATCGTCAAGCACAACAACCCCTGTGGTGTCGGCATCGGCGAAACGATCTCCGAGGCATTCGGGCGCGCGTTCGCGTGCGATCCGCTCGCGGCCTTCGGCGGCATCATCGCGATCCGCGGCAAGGTGGACGGGGCGCTCGCATCCCTGGTGCTCCAGCATTTCGTCGAGGTCGTGGCGGCGGACGAGTTCAGCGAAGAGGCCCTCGCGTTCTTCGCGAAGAAGCCGAACATCCGCTTGCTCCGCGTCCCGGTCTCCCGGCGCCCCTCGTCGGGCCTCGACTGGAAGCGCATCGAGGGCGGCCTCCTCCTGCAGGACGCGGATGCCGAGCCCGACCAGAGCTCGGCCTGGAAGCTCGCCTCCCAACGCAAGCCGGCCGCCGTCGAGAAGGCAGCCTGCGAGCTCGCGTGGAAAGTGGCTCGCCGCGTCAAGTCGAACGCCATCGTCATCGCCAACGCCCGACAGACGATCGGCATCGGCGCGGGCCAGATGAGCCGCGTGGACGCCTGCCGCCTCGCGGTGACGAAACCCGTGCTCCCGATCGTCAATTGCGGCGCGGCCTCCGATGCGTTCTTCCCGTTCCGCGATGGCCTCGACATGCTCGGGGACGCGGGCGTGACGGCCATCGTCGCGCCGGGCGGCTCGATCCGCGACCCCGAGATCGTGGCCGCGGCCGACGAGCGCGGGATGGCGTTCCTGATCGCTCCGCGCAGGCACTTCCGGCATTGAACGGACGCCGGATGGCAGACCGCGGACGGCAGACGACCGGAGCGGCGACGCTTCTGCTCGCTGCCGCGGCGTGCCTGGCGCAAGTCACTCCCGCCACGGACGCGATGACGCTGCTCGGCAAGACGGCGGCGGCATACAGCGTCGGCGCGGCGGACGCGTCGCCCTTCACGCAGATCTACACGCCGGCGGGATTCGCGACCGCCAAGCGCGAGTCCGGGACCGTTTGGGTGCAAGCGCCGCAGCGGCTGCGATTCGACTACACCGCGCCGGAAAAGAAGGTCTTCACGTACGACGCCGGCGAGGGGCGGTTTTTCTCGCCCGAGGACAAGCAGGTCACGATCCACAAGCTCTCGCCCGACGAGCGCGCGCGCCTTCCGATCGTCTTCCTCGAAAAGCCCGAGGAGCTCGCGCGCCGCTACGAGATCTCCCTCGAAGGGGGCAAAACCATCCTTCTGAAGCCGCGCGCCTCTGACTCCGAGCTCGCATGGTTGAAGCTCTCCATCGGCGGGCTCGGTACGGTCGAGACCCTCGCCTACGAAGATACCTCCGGCAACCGCACCGAGTTCCGCTTCGACGGCTGGAAAACGGAAAAGGCGAGGCCGGAGGGGGACTATCGGGTCGCCGGACCGAAAGGGACGCGGGTGGTCGAGAACTAGTCGGCCCTCGACCGCTTCCTGGACGTCCCACCCTCCCGATCGGCCCACCTCGAATAGAATCCCCCCATGCCTCAGGAATTCTCCTTCGACGTCGTCAGCAAGGTGGACCTGCAGGAAGTGCTCAACGCCGTCCAGCAGGCCTCCAAGGAGATTGCCACGCGCTTCGACTTCCGCGGCTCGAAGTCGAAGGTCGAGTGGAACGAGAAGGAGCTCGAGCTCACGCTGACCTCGGACGATGACTACAAGCTCAAGTCGGTCGTGGACATCCTCGAGACGCGCCTCGTCAAACGCGGGATCGCGGTCAAGTCGCTCGACTTCCAGAAGATCGAGCCGGCGGCCAACACCACCGTCCGGCAGGTCGTGAAGATCCAGCAGGGAATCCCGTCCGAGAAGGCGAAGGAGATCGTCAAGGCGATCAAGGACCGGAAGATCAAGGTCCAGGCCTCCATCCAGGCCGACCAGGTGCGCGTCACCGGGAAGGACAAGGATGGTCTGCAGGAGGTCCAGACGCTCCTGCGCGGGGGCGACTTCGGCGTGCCGCTGCAGTTCACGAACTACCGATGACACCCCTGCTGCTCGACAACGTGCGCCTGAAGCGGGCCTACGACCTGATCTCCGACAATCTCGCGAAGGTCGAAGAAGAGCTGCTCATCCACTTCCGCTCCCCGATCCCGACCATCGACCGCATCGGAACGTACCTTGCCCAGGGCGGCGGAAAGCGGATCCGGCCGGCGCTGTTGCTGCTCTCCGCGAAGCTGCTCGACTACGACTCCCGCGACGGCGACAAGGACGTCCGTTACGCCGCGGTCATCGAATTCCTCCACACGGCGACCCTCGTTCACGACGACATCATCGACGAGGCGCGGCTGCGCCGGGGCAGGGCTTCGACCAACGCCCGGTGGGGCAACAACCTCACGGTCCTCTTCGGCGATTACCTCTACACGATGTCCATGGGCATCGCGCTCGACGAGGGCGACCTGACGATCCTGAAGGTGCTCTCCGACACGACCCTCTCGATGATCGAGGGCGAGATCATCGGCATCGAAAAGGAGGGCGCGATCCAGATGACGAAGGAGGACGCGCTCGAGATCAACCGCCGCAAGACGGCCGATCTCTTCGCCGCAGCCTGCCGATTGCCGGCCCACTTCGCGCCGCGGGGCGATCTCGTTGCCGCCGAACGGCTGGCCGAGTACGGCCGTTGTCTCGGCATGGCCTTCCAGCTCATCGACGACCTGCTCGACTACACGGGAAGCGTCGCGGAGGTCGGCAAGCCCGTATTGAACGACCTGCGCGAGGGCAAGCTCACGATGCCGCTGCTGCTCGCGCTTCCGAGGGCGAGCTCCTTCGAGCGCGACAAGGTCGCCGCGGTGCTGCGCGAACGCGACTTCAAGAGCGTCCAGACTTCCGACATCCTCTCGATCGTGGAACGCTACGATGGGATTCTGGAAACGCGGGCCCTCGCGCGCGACTATGCGGGCGCCGCGCGCGTGGCGCTCGGAGCATTTCCGGACTCGGCGGCGCGAGAAGGCCTCCTGCTCGCCACCGAATCGGTCATCGACCGCATTCGCTGATCCCGCCCGACTCCTTAAGTAATTCGGAATTATTGACGATACGCCTTATTAAATAAGGACATCAAAAAGCCCATCAACGCCATACAAAAGAAGGAAATCTGCCGGATCCTTCTAAATTTTTATTGCGATCTCCCGGAGAAGTCGTACACTGTGCCTGGATGTCAGCACTTCCAAACGGTTGGACCGCCCTCGCCGCCACCCTGAAGCACCTCTCCCAACTCCTTCCAGGACAATCAGATCCGTCCAGCGAGGCGGACCTCTACTATCGCCGGGCCCGGCTGGCTGCGGCCGAAGAGCGATTCGACGTCGCGCTCGTGTTCTGCGCCAAGGCCGTCCACGTGGCGCCCAGGCACCTCGCCGCCCGCCTCCTGATCGCGAAGATCTACGACAAGGGCCTCGACGATCTCGAAGCGGCCGTCGCTGGCTATAGGAAAGTCATCGCGCTGGCCGGCTACGAGGGCACGGATCCGCATTGCCTGGCCGCGCGCGAAGCCCTGGACGCACTCGTGCAGAAGGCCGAAGTCGTCGCCAGTTAGTAGTCCACGCCACTGCCACTAGCGCCTCTGGCGCGGATAGCCCCAGGGGTACATCGGCGGACTTCCCCACACCACGGGTCGATAGCGGGCTTGGCCTGTCAGCGCGGGCGGGTCCCGATCGACGCGCCAGCGGCCGTCCGAGACCAGCGGCGCTCCTGCCACATCCATCGCAAAAAGGATCCCGCCGATCCCGGTCGGGCTCGACGCCTCGATGACCACACGGTTGAGACCGGGCCGCAGGAAGCGCGCAACCTCGTACACCGCGAGCGAGTCGCCCGGGCTCTGGCCTCCTGCGCCCCCCCGCTGGCCGTTGACGGAGAGGACGTACTCCCGGTCGACGAAGATCCGCGCCGTAGCGCGCGAGGGCACCGCGCGCAGCATGAACTCCCGAACCGCGTAGAAGCGCAGCGGCACGGGTTTGGCAACGCGGCTCGAGTACCAGATCCACTCGGCCCGTCCGGTCGCGAGCAGGGATCGGTCGGCGCGGGCGCGGTGGAGGGCGCGCGCCGTTGAAGATCCGACCAGGGCGACTGCGATCGCGAACAGCGCGGCGGGCGCGGGGCGCGACCAGAAGGGGCGCGGGCGCGGAAGCGTTTCTTGACGCAAGTCGGAGCCGAGGATACTATCGGCGCTGATGATTGCATGACGGTCATCGCCGTAATCCCCGCGCGCTACGCCTCCGTCCGATTCCCTGGAAAACCCCTCGCTCCCCTGGCCGGCCGACCCATGGTGATTCACGTCCTGGAAGCCGTGCGGGCCGCGAAGCGTGTGGACCGGGTGCTGGTGGCGACGGACGACGCCCGCATCGCCAGCTGCGTGCAGGCGGCGGGAGGCGAGGCCATCCTCACTTCCGAGACGGCGGCGAGCGGCACCGATCGCGTTGCCGAGGTGGCCCGCCGGATTCCCGCCGACATCTACCTGAATGTGCAGGGCGACGAGCCGCTGATGCCCGCCGAGAACATCGATCGCACGATCGCCGCAATGGCGGACGGCCCCGGGCGCCTGCTCGCCACGCTGGCCTACCCAATCCCGACCGACGCCGCCCTCGACCCCAACACGGTCAAGGTCGCCGTCGCGCACGACGGCCGCGCGCTCTACTTCTCGCGCTCGCCGATTCCCTACTACCGGCAGGGAGCCCCGGCATACCGCAAGCACCTCGGCATCTACGCCTACCGGGCACAGACGCTGGCCGAGGTCGCGGCGCTGCCGCCCTCGCCACTCGAGCGGGCGGAGTCCCTGGAGCAACTGCGTTGGCTCGAGGCGGGATATACGATCTGGGTGGGAGAGGCGGCGGGGGACTCGATCGGCGTGGACACGCCCGGGGACCTCGTCGAGGTTCAAAGGCGATTGGCGAAGGAGATCGTGACATGAGCACGAAGTACGTTTTCGTCACCGGCGGCGTCGTCTCGTCGCTCGGCAAGGGCATCGCGGCCTCCTCGATCGGGGCATTGCTGGAAGCGCGGGGCTTCACGGTGGCGATGGCCAAGTTCGACCCGTACATCAACGTGGACCCCGGCACGATGTCGCCTTTCCAGCACGGCGAGGTCTACGTCACCGACGACGGCGCCGAGACGGACCTCGACCTCGGGCACTACGAGCGCTTCACCTCGATGACGGCCGGCAAAATCAACAACACGACGGCAGGCCGGATCTACGCGACCGTGATCGAGCGGGAACGCCGCGGCGACTACCTCGGCAAGACCGTGCAGGTCATTCCGCACATCACCGACGAGATCAAGGAGTCCATCCGCAACGTGGGGACCGACGCCGACGTCGTGCTGGTGGAGATCGGCGGCACGGTCGGAGACATCGAATCGCTGCCTTTCCTCGAGGCCATCCGGCAGTTCCGCCAGGAGGCCGGCCGCGGCAACGCGATCAACGTGCACCTCACACTCGTGCCCTACATCAAGGCCTCCGACGAGCTCAAGACGAAGCCCACGCAGCACTCCGTCAAGGAGCTGCTCTCGATCGGGATCCAGCCCGACCTGCTGCTCTGCCGAACCGACCGGACGCTGCCGAACGAGGTCAAACGCAAGATTGCGCTCTTCTGCAACGTGCCCGTCGAAGCCGTGATCAACGCCAAGGACGTGCCCTCGATCTACGAAGTGCCGCTCCACTTCGCGGCGGAGGGGCTCGACGAGATCCTGCTCGACCTGCTGTCGCTGCCCCACTACGACCGGGACCTCTCGAAGTGGGAGAGCCTCGTCAACCGCATCAAGAACCCGACAGCCGAGGTGGACGTCGCGATCGTCGGAAAGTACGTGGACTACGGTGACGCGTACAAATCGCTCAACGAGGCGCTCGCGCACGGCGGAATCGCCAACAACGTCAAGGTCAAACTGCACTACGTGGACGCCGAGAGCCTCGAGGGCGACCAGTACCCCGAGGTGCTCTTCCGCGCCGACGCGATCCTCGTGCCCGGCGGCTTCGGCCGGCGGGGCGTCGAGGGCATGATGAAGGCGATCCGTTATGCCCGCGAGAAAAAGGTCCCGTTTTTCGGGATCTGCCTCGGGCTCCAGACGGCGGTCATCGAGTACGCGCGCAACGTCGCGGGGCTCGAGGAAGCCAACTCGACCGAGTTCGACGAAGAGCCCAAGCACAAGGTGATCTACAAGCTGCGCGACCTGATCGGCGTCGAGGCCCTCGGCGGCACGATGCGCCTCGGCAAGTACCCGTGCGAGCTGTCGCAGGGCTCCTTCGCGGCCCGGGCGTACGGCGAGAACCTGATCTGGGAGCGCCACCGCCACCGCTACGAGGTCAACCAGGAGTTCCTGCCGAGGCTGAAAGAGGCTGGGCTCTCGTTCACCGGGATGTCGCCGGACAAGAAGTTCGTCGAGATCATCGAGCTGCACGAGGACCACCCCTGGTTCCTCGGCTGCCAGTTCCACCCGGAGCTGAAATCGAAGCCCTTCGCCTGCCACCCGCTGTTCAAGGACTTCATCCGCGCGGCGCGCGCGCACAGGGCCGCGACTGCGGACGAAGCGGCCGTTGCCGTTTCCGTGGCCCAGCCCGTCTCCCGGGAGCTCGCCTGAGCCCGACGCGCGCCGTCTCCATCGCGCCGGGCTACACGGCCGGCGCCGGCGCCCCTCCCCTCTTCTTCGCGGGGCCCTGCGTGATCGAGTCGCGCGAGCACTCCCTCGCCATGGCCGCGCGATTGAAGGCGATTGCCGACGAGACCGGCGCCCGCATCATCTTCAAGTCGAGCTACGACAAGGCCAACCGCTCGTCGAAGGACTCCTTCCGGGGCCCCGGGCTCGAGAAGGGCCTCGACATCCTCGCCGAGGTCAAGGCGGCGACGGGCCTGCCGGTCATCTCGGACGTCCACCAGCCGGCCCAGGCGGCCGTGGCGGCGAGCGTGCTCGACGTGCTCCAGATCCCGGCCTTCCTGGCCCGCCAGACGGACCTGGTCGCTGCGGTGGCGCGCACCGGAAAGCCGATCAACGTGAAGAAGGGCCAGTTCATGGCCCCTGACGACATGGCGCACGTCATCGAGAAGTGCCGCGCCGAGGGCAACGAGAAGATCCTGCTCTGCGAGCGCGGCTCCTCGTTCGGGTACCACAACCTCGTCGTGGACATGCGCGCCTTCCCGATGATGCAGGCCCTCGGCTACCCGGTCGTCTACGACGTGACGCACTCGCTGCAGCTTCCGGGAAGCGGCAAGGAAACGGGAGGCCTGAAGCAGTACGCGCCGATCCTCGCGCGGGCAGCTGCGGCCACGGGCTGCGTGGACGGGTTCTTCCTGGAAGTGCACGACGACCCGGACCGGGCGTTGTCGGACCGGTCGACGCAGCTGGATGTGAAGGCAGTGGCCGGGCTGATCCGGTCGCTGCTGGAAATTTGCGAGAGGGTCAGGGGGAGCTGAGTCACCGACTCCCCCCGACCTTCTCCGGCTACTTGCTCTTCGCGGCCTTCGCGACCTTCGCGGCCTTCACTTCCACCGTCGTCGCGGTGATCTTGTACTTTGCCGTGATCTTCGCGCCCACCTTCAGATCTCCGGTGACCTTCGTCGAGGCGTCGCGCGCCATCTCGAAGCGCTCCTTGCCCTTCATGACGACGATCATCGAGTCGGTGACCTCGACGACCTCACCCGTGACCTGGTACTTGTCGGGGCTCTGCGCACCCGCGCCAGGGCAGACGAGCAGCCCGGCCAGAAACAATCCCGCGACACCCAATCGTGCTGAACGCATTTGATCCTCCCTTTACCGGGGAGAATCTTACTTCTGCAACCGGTCGATGGCTGCCCTGTCGAACGCCCCGGTCGCCTGGATCGTGATCAGGGGCTCGACGGCCACGGGATAGCCGGCCTCGGCCCACGCCTCCAAGCCCCCCGCGAGCGGCCGGACCAGCTTGAACCCCCTGTCGATCAGCATGCGAGCCACACGGGCCGCTGAGGCTTCGTTGGGTCAAGTGCAGTAGAGGATGATCTCCCGGTCCCGGGGCAACTCCTTCAGCGCCTTGTCGAGATTGTAGACGTCGAGGACGGCCGCCCCCTGGATCCTCCGCGGATCGAGCGAGCGCCCCTTGTCGGTCCGCACGTCGAGCACGATCGGATTCTGCCCTTCGTCCATCAGGCGCCACAGGTCATCGACCGAGATCCGCGCCATCCGCAGCACCTTGTAGAAGCGGCGGCGCTGCCACCACTTGATGGCGATGAAGAGAACCAGGCCCGCGCCGAGCAGCGCGAAGGCCGTGCTTCCGATCGACGCCAGAAAAGCCAGAACCCGATCGATGGCCCGGTGGAACACCATCCCCCCTATGACGCCCGCCCCCGCCCAGAGCAGGGCTCCGCCGCCGTCGTACAGCAGGAACTGTCCAAAGCCCGCCTTCGTGGCGCCCGCCATCGGAGGAGCCACGGTCGAGAAACCGGGGACGAACTTGGCGACGAGCAGCGAGGGCATTCCCCAGCGCTCGAAAACCGACTCGGTCTGTCGCACGCAGGAGTCCGGCGACAACGAGATCTTGCAGAGGGTCCTCAGGATCCGGCTTCCCTGGGATCGTCCGAGCAGATACCAGAGAGAATCGGCGATCAGCGACGCCCCGACCGCAGCAGCCAGGACTTTCCATGCCGAGAGGTTTCCGTCCATCGACAGCGCCCCCGCCACGATGAGCAACGGGATCGCCGGGATCGGGGCGCCGAGCTGCTCGAGCAGCACGATCCCGAAGATGAGCGGCAGGCCGTAGGCGATGACGTACTGGGTCAGCTGTGCCATGGGAGGCAGATCATAAAGGATCCGGACCCGGCTTAAGATAGGGCCATGACCCTCGAAGCCGCGCGCCGGGTGCTCGAAATCGAGGCGGACTCCGTGCGCCGCCAGGTCGACAACCTCGGACCGGAATTCCTGGCGGCGATCGAGGCGATCGAGAAGTCCCAGGGCCGGCTCTGCCTGACCGGGATCGGAAAGTCGGGCCTGATCGCGCAGAAGATCGCCGCCACCCTGGCCTCGACGGGGACGCCGGCCTACTTCCTCCATTCCGGAGACGCGAGCCACGGGGACCTCGGGATGCTGATGCCCGGAGATGTCGTCCTCGCCCTGTCCTACTCGGGCGAGACGCCCGAGGTCGTGCGCCTGCTCGAGTTCTCGAAGTCTCGGGGGATCCGTTCGATCGCGATGACCGGCGTGCCAGCCTCGTCGGTCGCGCGCGCGGCCGAAATCGCGATCTCCGTCGCGATCCCACGCGAAGCCTGCCCCCTGAACCTCGCGCCCACGGCTTCGACGACGGCCATGCTCGCGATGGGCGACGCGCTGGCGCTCTCGATCTCGGAGCGGCGCGGATTCAAGGCCGAAGACTTCGCCGCGCTCCATCCGGCCGGAAGCCTCGGCCGCCGGTTCCTCAAGGTCCGAGACCTCATGCGCACCGGCGACCGGCTGCCGCGGGTGGCTTCGGCCGCGCCGATGACCGAGGCCCTCCACGAGATGTCCCGGAAGATGATGGGCGTGACCGCGGTCATCGATGCTGGCGGCCGTCTGCTCGGCGTGATCTCGGACGGCGACTTGCGCCGGCTCCTCGAGAAGAACCCCGCCGATCTCCAGAAGACGGCGGGCGACTGCGCCCGGCCGAATCCGCGCACGATCGGCGCCGACGAGTTCGCATCCGCGGCCATGGAGATGATGCGCGCGAACCGGATCACCTCGGTCTTCGTTCCTGGCGAGGGCGGGCGCCTCGAGGGTGCGCTGCACATGCATGACCTGCTCGCCGCGGGATTGGCTTAGGTGGCCGGGACCGCCCGCAAGCCCGCGAGGGCGAAGATCCGCGCTCTGTTCCTCGACGTCGACGGCGTCCTGACCGACGGGCTGATCTACCTCGACGGGCGCGGCAACGAGCTCAAGGTCTTCAACACCAAGGACGGCCACGGCCTGCGCAAGGCGGCCGAGGCAGGGATCACGCTCTGCTGGATATCGGGACGTTCATCGCCGGCCACGGCGCGCCGCGCCCGCGAGCTCGGCGTGCGCCTCTGCTACCAGGGCGTCCGGGACAAGCGCACGCGCCTCGAGTCGGTGCGTCGCAAGCTCGGGCTCTCCCGCGAAGAAACCGCCTCGATCGGCGACGACGAGCCCGACATCCCGATGTTCGAGGCGACGGGCCTCTCGGCCTGCCCCGCCGACGCCGTTCCCGCCGCCCGCCGCGCCGCCGACGTCGTGCTCAAGAGCAGCGGCGGCCACGGGGCGGTGCGGGAGTTCGTGGAGCTGATCCTCAGGGGCAACGGCGGGCGGTAAACGCCGGGCGGCCACGAGGGCCGCCCCTACGACACGGGTGGCGTCGCCCGCTTCCGGAAGATCCACGCCACCCCCACCCCCAGCAGGTACAGCGCCATCATCGGAAACGCGAACACGCACTGCGTCGCGATGTCCGGGGTGGGTGTGATGACGGCCGCAATCACGAAGATGATCAGGACCGCGTACTTGAACTTGGCGAGCAGCCACCGCTCCGACACGATCCCGAGGCGCGCGAGAAAGAAAACGAGGATCGGCATCTCGAAGCAGAGCCCGAGCCCGAGGATGAGCTTGGTCGCCAGGGACACGTACTCGTTGATCGTGATGACCGCCTGGAAGTCCTTGCCCATGCCCACGAGGAACGTGACGACGAGCGGAAACGCGATGTAGTACGCAAACGCGCAGCCGGACAGGAAAAAGAGCGCACCGAAGCCGACGAACGGCAGGATCCACTTCTTCTCCCGCCGATAGAGGGCCGGCGAGATGAAGAGCCAGACCTGCCAGATCAGGATCGGCGAGGAGATGAGGGTCCCTGCGAGCAGCGCCACGCGGAAGTACATCAGGAAGGGTTCGGTCAACGTCGTGTAGGCGAGGTTCTGCCCGGGCGGCAGCACGCGCCGGATCGGTCGCGCGAGGAACTCGAAGAGCTCCGGGGCCCAGGACCAGGCCAGCAGGAAACTCGCGAAGACCGCGACGATGGACACGACCAGCCGTTTGCGCAGCTCCTCGAGGTGATCGAAGAACCCCATCCGCGGAAGTTCGTCTTCCTCGGCCCCGGGCCCGCGGCCGGCTCCGTCGATGAGGTCCCTGGGGTTGAAGCCGCTCAAGCGGGACGGGTCGGGGGCGCGGGATCGGCCCTCGGCACGGAGCCCTCGGAAGGACTCACGGCGGCCGGAAGCGCCGCGATCGTGTTCTTGAGCTCGGACACCTGCTCCTTGACTGATGCGGCCTCTTGCTTGCCCTGCTCGATCTCGCTCTCGATCGTCTTCTTCAGTTCATCCGAGGCCTTCTTGAACTCCGCGAGGCCCTTGCCGAGCGACTTGCCGATCTCGGGAAGCTTCTTCGGGCCGAAGACCAGGAGGGCCACGACAAAAATCAGAATCAATTCGGGCATTCCGATGGAGCCAAACATGTTCTTTCCCCCGCGAGGGCGATTTTACGCCGCCTTTGCGCAAGTCCGGAGAGACTTTAGACGACCGGCATGCCAGAATGTTTGACCTGGGAGGGAGCCTTTGAGCCTACCGAAATCCCGTTTCCTGGTCGCGCTCGCGCTGATCGCCGGGGCGACCCTTGCCGGCGGAGTCTTCGCCGGAAAGCTCCACGCCACCCCGGAGCGCGAGGCCCCCTCGCTCGACGAGTACGCGGACATCCTGACGACGCTGTCCGACTGGGCGCCCGAGCCGTTGGCGCCGGACAAGATCGTCTACGCCTCGATCCACGGGATGCTCGCCCGGCTCGATCCGCACACGGCGTTCCTCGAGCCCGACGAGTTCTCGGCGATGAAGGAAAAGCAGCACGGGTCCTTCTACGGGCTCGGCATCCAGATCCAGAAGCGGATGGGCAAGATCACCGTCATCGCGCCGATGGAGGGCACGCCGGCCTACAAGATGGGCATCCGCTCCGGCGACATCATCACGCACATCGGCGCCGAGGAGCTGCGGGAAGACATCACGACCGAAGATGTCGTCCGCAAGCTCCGCGGACCCAAGGGCACCACGGTCACGATCACCATCCGGCGCGTGGGCTTCCCCGAGCCCATCGCCATGACGATCACGCGGGCCGAGATCCCGACGAAGTCGGTGCGCTACGCCTTCATGCTCGAGCCCGGCGTGGGCTACATCATGCTGTCCGACTTCACCCACACTTCGAACAAGGAGCTCTACGAGGCCATCGAGAAGCTCGAGAAGCAGGGCATGAAGAAGCTCCTGTTCGATCTGCGTGGCGATCCAGGTGGGGTCCTCGAACAGGCCGTGGACGTCACGGACGTCTTCGTCCCGAAGGGCTCGATGGTCGTCTATACGAAGGGCCGCACGGCCTCCTCGGCGCAGGAATACTTCGCCCCGGGCGACGGCCCGCACTTCGACTCGCCCCTCGTCGTCCTCGTCAACCGCGGCTCGGCGTCGGCCTCCGAAATCGTGGCCGGGGCCATCCAGGACCACGACCGCGGCCTGATCGTCGGCCAGCGCACGTGGGGCAAGGGCCTGGTCCAGAGCGTCTACACGCTCTCCTACGGGGCCGGCCTCGCCCTGACGACCGCGCGCTACTACACCCCGTCCGGCCGCTGGATCCAGAGGGATTACAGCGACCTGCTCGCATACGTGAACCCGGGCGACCCGGACTCGGCAGCCGAGACCGGGGACGAAGCCCCGCATCCGACCGCCGATGGATCCGTTTTCTACACGGACGCCGGCCGCCCCGTCTTCGCGCAGGGCGGCATCACGCCCGACGTCATCGTGAAGAACGACCGGGACTCCAAGCTGCTCCAGCAGCTGCTGGCACGCTACGCTTTCTTCAACTTCGCGGTGGACTGGCTGGCGCGCCACCCGAACGCCGCGGCCGACTTCGAAATCACACCGGAAATCCGCGAGGACTTCTTCCAGTTCGTCGAAAAGTCGGCCAAGTACTCGACCGCCGAAGAGCTGAAGAAGGCCTACGCCGACGACCCGAATCGCAACCTCGTCGACCTCGCAATGCGCATCGAGGTCGTCAACGCGAAGTTCGGCCCGGAAGCCGGACGCAAGGTCTTCGTCTCGGGCGATCCTCAGATCCAGAAGGCCTTGACCGAGTTCGGCGAAGCCTCGCGGATCGCCTCGCTTCCCAAGAAGAAGCGGGAAATGGCCGTCAAGGCGGGAAAGTAACCCGCGTCTTCGTGCCGTAAGGGCGGGGCTCGTCCCCGCCCGGGCGACTAGCGCAGCTCTACGGCTCCCCGCGGCGTCCGGATCGTCGCGATCAGCGCCGGCTTTCCTCCCGCAGTCACCGGGATATCCAGACCAAGAGCCGCGATTACCCCTCGCACCCGCTCCGCCTCCGGATGCTCCGCCCGCAACCCCTCCAGGATTGCGCCCCGCGGCGCCGAGAGAGCCGGATGCGGCGTCTGCCCCCAGTCGATCAGGAACGGCACCACGCCGCCCTCCACGACCACCCGCGGGTCGGTAAAGCGCCACGACAGGAGCTGGCCGTCCGCCGTCTCGCGGCTGCCCGATGCGACCGATCCGAGCCGGATTCCCACGGCGGACGCCGCGGCCACGACCTTGTCGAGGCCCTCTCCCCGCGCCGCCCAGGCCACGAGGCGCGGCTCCGTGAGCGTGTCGAGACCGAACCAGCGCGGCCGAGAGGGCGCGGCCGCTTGCCCGTCCGGCCCGACGATCTCGAGGTAAACCGCCGGCCCGAGGGCCATCAGGAAGTTGCGCGTCCCATCGCTCGGATGACGTCCCCCGAAGGCAGCCCGAACCCCGAGCCGTGCCTCGAGCCCTGTCACCGCGGCCTCCAGTTCCGGCGCCGCATAGACCAGGTGGTCAACGCGCCCGAGCACGCGCCTTTCGGACGGGCCGGCCGGCATCCTTCCAGTTCCACCACTTGAGCAGGTCCGGGTCGTGTCGCTTCCGGCTGGCGAAGTAGACCGCACACCGGAAGACGTAAAGCAAACACCGGTCCTGATGCCCTCGCCGCTCGCAAAGCGCCTCGTACATCGCTTCCGGGCTCCGCCCCTTCAGCTGCGCCACCCTCCGAATCCCAAGCTCCTCGAGATCCCGCCCAATACTCGGCCCCACCCCCGGAATCGATCGAAGTTCCATCGCTCGCACCATTCAGCAATTATCCCC
>JANMBR010000045.1:0-19816 GCA_031360505.1 Acidobacteriota bacterium | reverse complement strand
CGACATCATCTCTTCGAAGGGACTGGCCGAGTCGGTGCCCTGGGGGTGCGATCCGATCGTGGGGAATTGCGGTTCGGCGATTGTGCTCACTTGGCTGCTCCCGTCCGGCGCTCGAGCGTTGAGTCCACTAAAATGACGGGGAATTCTAGCAGGGTGGTGGGCCTTGGGGGGTCCGGGCCGGCCCACGGCCGGCGGAAAGCGAAGTTGGAGCCGAAACAGACCGAGCTCGATGACATCGAGATCGTGCGCCGCGTCCTCGCGGGGGAGGAGGAGCTCTTCGAGGTCCTCGTCCGGCGCTATCAGGCCCGGGTGGCCTCGCACGTCACCCGGATGGTCGGCAACCGGGACGACGCGCTCGACCTTGCCCAGGAGATCTTTCTGAAGGTCTTCCAGGCGCTCGACCGCTTCAATCCGGCCTACAAGTTCTCGACGTGGCTCTTTCGGATCGCGGGCAACGCCGCGATCGACCACCTGCGCAAGCGGCGCCCCCGGACGGTTCCGCTCGAGACCCCGGATCCGGACGGGCCCGGGCCGTTCACGCCCGAGCAGCGTTCGACCGGGCTCGATCCCTACGGGGAGCTGCGCAACGCGGAAAGGGGCAGGGCCATCAGCCGGGCAATCCAGGAGCTGCCGGCCGACTTCCGGGAGCTCATCGCGCTGCGCCACTTTGCGGGGCTGTCCTACGAGGAGATCGCGGGCGTCAAGAACATGCCGCTCGGTACGGTGAAGAACAAACTCTTTCGCGCCAGAGCCGTATTGAAGGAAAGGTTGTCTGGAGAAGTGACGTGACACAGTGCCAACGCCCCCTGGATCTGATTGACGCCGAGGCGCTTGCCTCCGGCGCGGATCCCGTTTTTGCGGCCGACGCTGCCCCCCACGCCAGCGGCTGTCAGGCCTGTGCCGCATCCGTCGAGGCGGCCAGGGGCCTCCTGGCAGCTCTGGACGGGCTCTCCGGGGCATCTGAGGCGGTGGGGGGACTGGCCGACCGGGTCACCCGGCTCCGTGCTTTCTCGGCCAGGGAGCGCCGAACTTACGCCCTCTGGAATCCGCCGGTGCTCCTGACCGCCGGCCTGGCGGGCGTGGGTCTTGGCCTGCTCAGCCTTCCGATGCTCACCGCGGCCGAACAGGTCTCCCTCGGTGCGGCCGCGACGGTTCCTCTGCTCGCTCTGGCGCGCGGCGCTTCCCGCCTGGTGCTCGACCTCGCGTCGCTGGCTCCGGCCGGCCTCGAGGCGCTCTCGCAAGGGCTTCGCCAGGACGCGACGATGGGGGTCGCGGCGCTCATCCTGCTCGTGCCGATGGGACTCGGCCTGCTGCGCGTTCTCGCCCGCGTTCCCAGCCGCCGATGAGGCGTTCGGGCCTCGCGGTCCCGCTCCTGCTGCTTTCCAATCTGCTCCTGCCGGTCAGGGCATCCGCGCTGCCGGGCTCGATCACGTCGGTACGGCGCGACGTCGTCGTGTCGCAGGCGCTGCCCGGCCGGGTGGTCGCCGTGCTCGCGGACGTGCGGATCGCGGCGCGCGTCTCGGGCGATGTCGTCGTCTGGGGTGGCAACGTCTCGTTTGCGCAGGGTGGATCGGTCGCGGGGGACCTGCTCGTTTTCGGCGGCTCGATCGAGGGGCCCTCGGGCGGCGCGCTGCCGGTCGAGGGGCGCGTCTCGACGCCGGGCTCGCTCCTGCAGGTCTACCTCTCCGAAATGCGGCGGGCTCCCTGGGAGGGCGCCGGCGCGGGGCCGTCGGTTCTCGGCGGCCTCCACCTGATCGCCCTCTCGGCGTGGCTCGCCGTTGCGTTGGCGCTCCTGTACTTTTTCGCGTCGCCCCTGGCCCGCGCGGCGATGTCCGCCGAGCAAGACTGGTCCGGATCGCTGCTCGCGGGTGCGCTCGGCGTACTGACGCTTTTCCTGGCGGCCGGCGCGGCCCTGTCGCTTTTGCCCTCGGCCGTCGGGATCCCGATCGCGCTCGCGTCTGCGGGGATCGCCGTGGTCGCGAAGATCTTCGGCGTGGCCGCGCTCGTCCTGCTGCTCGGCCAGAGGCTCGTCAAGAGCGTCGCGCCGGCGCGGCGCCCGGCGGCCCTCGCCGCGGGGTTCGTCGTGCTCGGGGGCGTGTCCCTCATCCCCTTCGTGGGCGCGGTGGTGTGGAGCGTCGCTTCGATCGTCGCCGTTGGCGTCGCGCTCATGTCGCGGTTCGGAACTCCCCGGTACAGAATCGTGTTTTGAGCGGCCCTCGACGGGCCGACGGGAGAGAGGAACTCGGCGCCGGGTACCGACCGTCGCCTGGGCGTGACGGCGTTGGTCCGTCGAAGACGACGCGATAGAGTCCGCCCATGGAAGTCCGGACGCTCGGCGTCGTCGGGGGCGGCCAGATGGGCAGCGGCATCGCGCATGTTGCCGCGGCGGCCGGCCTTACGGTCACGCTCGTGGATGTCGAGGAACGCTTTCTCGACAAGGCCCGGGCCTCGATCGAGAAGAACCTGGACCGCGAGGTCGCCAAGGGCAAGCGCACGGCCGACGAGAAAGCCGCGGCGCTCGCGCATCTCTCGGCAACGACGCGGCTCGAGGCCCTGGCCGACGTCGACGTCGTCATCGAGGCGATCGTCGAGGACGAGGCCGTCAAGAAGGACCTCTTCCGGCGGCTCGATGCGGCCTGCAAGCCGTCTGCGATCCTCGCGTCGAACACCTCGTCCATCTCGATCACGCGGCTCGGGGCGGCGACACGGCGGCCCGAGGCGTTCATCGGCATGCACTTCATGAATCCGGTCCCGGTCATGCAGCTCGTCGAGGTGATCCGCGGGATCGCCACGTCCGATGCGGCCGCCGCGGCGGTGGATGCGCTCGCCCGCCGGATGGGCAAGACGCCGATCCAATGCCACGACTACCCGGGTTTCATATCGAACCGGGTCCTGATGCCGATGATCAACGAGGCGATCGAGGCGCTGCGCGAGGGCGTGGCGACCCGGGAAGCGATCGACGGGATCCTGAAGCTCGGCATGAATCACCCGATGGGCCCGCTGACCCTGGCCGACTTCATCGGCCTCGACACGTGCCTGTCCATTCTCCGCGTGCTCCAGCAGGGCTTCGGCGATCCGAAATACCGCCCGAGCCCGCTGCTCGTCCGCATGGTCGACGCCGGGTGGCTCGGCAAGAAGTCCGGCAAGGGCTTCTACGAGTACCCCGCCGTCTGACATGTACTGTCAAGTTTGCGGCCTCAAGAACTCCGAAGACGAGGAGTTCTGCGCCCGCTGCAACTCGAAGCTGCTCGTCCTCTCGGGCGTCGGTGTCGTCGAGGAGTCGGGGGAGCCGCAGGAAGAGATTCCCTTCGACGAGCACCTGCTCGAGCGGATCTCGACGCTCGAAGACGTGGTCAAGCGCACGGCCGAGGCCGTGAAGGCCCTGTTCGAGTCCATGGGGAATCTCGAGAAGAACCTGTTCGTCGCGCACACGGGGATCCTCGCCCTGCAGGAAACGCTCGAGCGGCGGGGGGCCGTCCGCGCGGAGGAGGTCGTCGATCTCTGGGAATCCAAGATGGACGAGCGGATGCAGGCCGTCGAGAAGAAGGACCGCTTTCTCGAGCGCCGCGACCGCATCATCGCTCGCTTCTCGGGGCCCGACCGCGAGTCGTTCCTGCGAAAACTCCGCGAGGCCGAGTTCGCGATCCTGGCGCTCGACGCCGATCGCGGGATCCGGGTGCTCGAAGAGCTTTATCGGACCGACCGCGCCAACGTTGAGCTCGGCTTTTACCTCGCCGAGACGTTCTTCTCGGGCGGTGAGCTCGAGCGGGCATCCGGATACTTCAAGAAAATCCTGGCCGTCGACCCCAATCATTTCGAGGCCCTCGTCTACAGCGGCATCGCGGCTTCCGAGTCGGGCGATGATGCCACGACGGCCGAGACGGCGCTCCGGCGGGCGATCGAGCGCAAGCCCGACGCCTTCCTGCCGCACTTCGCGCTCGGCACGCTCTTCGCGCACCTGTCTCGGTGGGAGGAGGCGGAGACGGCGCTCGTCCGGGCGCTCGACTGCGCGCCGGTCCCGTCGGCCCACATCCTGCTCGGCAACGTGCTGCGCGAGAAGGGCGAGCTCTCGCGCGCGATCCACGAATTCGAGGAGGCGATCCGCCTGGCGCCGGAGTCCGAGGAGGCCGTCTTTCAGCTCGGGCTCTGCTTTCTCGAGAAGAACTGGCACAAGCGCGCGCTCGAGTGCTTTCACCAGGCGCTCGAGAAGAACCCGCGGCGGCTGGAGTACCAGGAGGCCGTGCGACTGCTCGAACGCCGCAGCGGGTACGAGCTGCCCCGCGTGGACGGGCCGGGGGCCGCGGCGTTCAAGGACGCCGAGGAGAGCGCGGCACGCGGAGCGCTGTCACGGGCTCAGGAGCTCTACCGCAAGGCTATGCGGGCCGAGCCGCGCAATCCGACGATCCGCGTCTCCTTCGCGCTGCTGTCGGCGTCCATGGGGCGCTGGAAGGAGGCGATCGCCGCCTGCCGCGAGGTGCTCGCCGCGGATCCCGAGGACGTCGTCGCGGCCGCCGCGTGCTCGACGCTGGCCGAAGCGCTCCGGGCCGAGGGCAGCCCGCGCGAGGCCGCGGAATTCCTGCGCGAGTTTCTCGACAAGCATCCGTCCAAGACCGCGCAGGCCGTCGGGTACTACGAGCTCGCGACGAGCCTGGCCGAGTCCGGCGAAGATCTCGACCTCGCCCTCGACTACGCCGGCCGCGCGCTCGCGGCCGCGCCCGAGGAGTTGAAGCCGTATCCGCTTGCCGCCCTCGGCTGGGTCCACTACAAGCGCCAGGAGTACGACCGGGCGATCGAGTGCCTGCGCCGCTCGAGCGATCACGCCGCGGCTCCGATGACGCTCCACCACCTCGGCATGGCCTACCTCGCTGCGGGCCGCGCCGAAGAGGCGAAGGCCGCTTTCGCCAAGGCCAAGACCGCCGCGCGCGGAGCGGGGATCGAGGACCGCATGATGCAGCAGCTGCGATCGAACCTGCGGCTGGTCGAGAAGGTTGGCCCCCGGCGCAAAGAAGCCGCGCCCGCGAAGCCCCGCGCGTAACCTCGCCCCCGCCTCCTGCTATCCTCACCTCCCAATGCGCTGGTCTCGATACTTCCTGCAAACCGTCCGCGAAGTGCCTGGCGACGCCGACGCCGTCTCGCACGTGCTCCTGTCCCGCGCCGGGATGATCCGCCGTGTGGCGGCCGGCATCTACTCGCTCACGCCGCTCGGGCTGCGCTCGCACCGAAAGGCCGAGCAGATCGTCCGCGAAGAGATCGACCGCGCCGGCGGTCTCGAAGTCGAGCTGCCGATCCTGCAGCCTCGCGAGCTCTGGGAAGAAAGCGGCCGCTGGTCCCGGTACGCCGAGGAGCAGATCCTCTTCCACCTCCAGGACCGCAAGGAGGGCGAGTACTGCCTCGCGCCTACGGCCGAGGAGGCCGTGACGACGATGGTGCGCTCGGGCGTGACCTCCTACCGGCAGCTGCCTGTGACGCTCTACCAGATCCGGACGAAGTTCCGCGACGAGATCCGCCCGCGCTTCGGCCTGATGCGCGGCCGCGAGTTCCTCATGTACGACGGCTATTCCTTCGACACCGATGCCGAGGGGCTCGACCGCTCGTACAAGGCGCAGGACGCGGCGTACCGCCGCATCTTCGAACGCTGCGGCCTCGACTTCACGGTCGTGCAGGCGGACTCGGGCGCGATCGGCGGCAGCGCGTCGGAGGAGTTCATGGTGCTCGCCGACACCGGCGAGGACGCCGTCGTGCGCTGCGTCGCCTGCGGCTACGGTGCGAACCTCGAGAAGGCCGAGACGGCGACGCGACCGGCGCCCTGGAAGGACGAGACCGAGGCCCCGATGGTCGAGGTGCCGACGCCGGGCAAGGGCGGCATCGACGACGTCGTCACGTTCCTCGGCATCACTGCGGCCCGGATGATCAAGTGCCTCGTGTACGAGAGCGACCAGGGCTTTGTCGTGGCGCTCCTGCGCGGAGACCTCGAGGTCAACGAGGTCGCGTTGAAAAACGCGCTCGGCGTCGAGCGGCTGGCGCTGGCCTCCGAGGAGAAGGTCGAGAGCGAGACCGGAGCGCCCGTGGGCTTCGTCGGGCCGCACAAGCTTCCCGGCGAGAAGGTCCGGATCATCGCCGACGAATCCATCCGCGACGCCGTCAACGCCGTGACAGGAGCCGGGCGCCGCGACTGGCACGTGGCCGGATTCGTCCTGCGCCGCGACGCCAAGGTGCAGGACTGGGCGCTCTTCGCCCAGGCGCGCGTGGGCGATCCGTGCGTGCGCTGCGGCAAGCCGCTCTCCATCGCGCGCGGTATCGAGGTCGGGCACATCTTCAAGCTCGGGACGAAGTATTCGAAGGCGCTCTCGTGCGGGTTCACCGACGAAAAGGGGGAGACCCACCCCGCCGTCATGGGGACCTACGGCATTGGCGTGGGCCGCACGATGGCGTCGGCAGTCGAGCAGCATCACGACGCCGACGGGATCGTGTGGCCGCTCAGCCTCGCGCCCTTCGAGATCGCGCTCGTGTCGCTCAACCCCACCGAGGAGGCGACCCGCCACGCGGCGGATGGGCTATACGAGGCGCTCGGCGTTGCCGGACTCGAGGTCTTCTACGACGACCGCGACGAGCGGCCGGGAGTGAAATTCAAGGACGCGGACCTGATCGGGTTTCCCATCCGCGTCAACGTGGGCGGCCGCGCGCTGAAGGACGGCAAGGTGGAGGTGGTCCTGCGCCGCGACAAGAGCGTGCGGCAGGTCCCGGTGGCCGAAGCGCTCGAGGCCGTGCGGGCGCTGCGCGCGGAGCTGGCCGGGAAGTAGTCGCCATGCGCCGGATGACGCCCGAAGAGGCGCTCGACTACCACTCCCGCGGCCGCAAGGGCAAAGTCGAGGTGATTGCGTCCAAGCCCTGCCGAACCCAGGAAGACCTCTCGCTCGCCTACAGCCCCGGAGTCGCCGAGCCATGCCTCGCGATCGCGAAGGATCCGGACAAGGTCTACGAGTACACGACCAAGGGCAACCTCGTCGCCGTGATCTCCAACGGCACCGCGGTGCTCGGCCTCGGCAACATCGGCCCGCTGGCTTCGAAGCCCGTCATGGAAGGCAAGGGCGTCCTCTTCAAGCGCTTCGCCGACATCGACGTGTTCGACATCGAGGTGGATTCCGAAGACCCGGCCGTCTTCATCGAAACGGTCGCGCGGATCGCCCCGACGTTCGGCGGCATCAACCTCGAGGACATCAAGTCGCCCGAGTGCTTCGAGATCGAAGAGGCGCTGAAGAAGCGGCTGAAGATCCCGGTCTTCCACGACGACCAGCACGGTACGGCGATCATCTCCGCGGCCGCGTTCCTGAACGCGCTGGAAGTCGTCGGCAAGAAAATCGAGAACGTCAAGGTGGTCTTCTGCGGGGCGGGCGCTTCGGCGATCGCGTGCGCCAAGCTCTATCTCGCCTACGGCGTGCGGCGCGAGAACCTACGGCTGGTGGATCGGTCCGGCGTCATCTATCTGGGCCGGACCGAGGACATGAATCCTCACAAAGCCCAGTTCGCCGTGGAGACGTTCGAGCGGACGCTGGCGGATGCCCTGACCGGGGCGGACGTGTTCGTCGGGCTTTCCGCAGGCGGGATCGTCAAGGGCGAGATGTTGAAGGGGATGGCGCGCGATCCGATCGTGTTCGCGCTTGCCAACCCGGATCCCGAGATCACCCCCGAGGACGCGAGGGCGGCGCGGCCGGACGTGCTCATGGCGACCGGACGCAGCGACTACCCGAACCAGGTCAACAACGTGCTCGGCTTCCCGTTCATCTTCCGCGGCGCGCTCGACGTGCGGGCCACCGAGATCAACGAGGCGATGAAGCGCGCGGCCTCGCAGGCGCTTGCCGCGCTCGCGAAGATGGACGTGCCCGACTCCGTTTCGAAAGCTTACGGGGGACAGTCCTTCCGGTTCGGCCGCGAGTACCTGATTCCCAAACCCTTCGACCCGCGCGTGCTCCTGTGGGTGGCCCCGGCTGTGGCGGAGGCCGCGATGCAATCGGGAGTGGCGCGCCTGCCGATCGCCGACATGGGCGCCTACCTCCGGAAACTCGAGGCCCTGCTGTCGCGCTCGAGCGAGGTGATGAGCGTCGTGCTCGAAAAGGCGCGGCGCGACCCCAAGCGCATCGTCTTTCCGGAAGGCGAGCACCCGAAGGTCCTGCGAGCCGCGAAAATTCTCGCCGAAGAGGGCATCTGCCGCCCGATCCTGCTCGCCCGTGAGCAGGAGATCGAGCAGCTCGCCCGCGAGCTCGAGCTTCCGATGGACAAGATCGACTTCATCAACACGAACCATTCGGACGCACTCCCCGGCTACGCGGGGCGGCTGGAACAGCTACGGCGACGCCACGGAATGACCGTCGAAGAGGCGGCGCGACAGGCTCGCGTGCGCAACGTGTACGCGCCCCTGATGCTCGAGGCGGGCGACGCCGACGGCGTCATCTCGGGGCTGACGCAGTCCTATGCCGACACCATCCGGCCGGCGCTGCAGATTTGCGGCACGGCGCCCGGTGTGCGGCGCGTGTCGGGGCTCTACATCCTGATGCTCAAGAGCGAGACGTTTTTTTTCGCGGACACGACGGTCAACATCGATCCGACGGCCGAAGAGCTGGCCGAGATCGCCTGCCTCACGGCCGACGCCGTCCGGCGCTTCGACATCGAGCCGCGCATCGCGATGATCTCATTCTCGAGCTTCGGGTCGAACGGGCACGCCTCCGCGCTCAAGGTCAAGAAAGCCGTCGCGCTCGTGCGCTCCCAACGACCCGACCTCGCGATCGACGGCGAGATGCAGGCGGACTACGCCGTCGTGCCCGAGATGCTCGAGGCGCAGTATCCGTGGGCGAGCGTCCGACGCCCGAACGTCCTGATTTTCCCGAACCTCGAAGCCGCCAACGCGGCCTACAAGCTCGTCTGGCGCCTGGCTGGAGCCGAGGCGATCGGCCCGATCCTGCTCGGCCTGAATCGGCCGGTGCACGTCCTGCAGCGCGGCGTGGACGTCGCCGACATTGTCAACATGGCGGCCATCGCCGTCGTCGACGCGCAGGAAAAGGCGGCTGAAAGGGTCGGTTGAGGTGATCCTGCCTATGCTATAAGAGCATAGACAAGGAGGCGCCATGACGGCCCTTCGTAGCGCGTTCCTCTTCCTCTGGCTGGCGATTGGCTCCGCGACTGTTTCGGGCATCCAACTCGATCCCTCTTTTGGCGATCGCGGATACGTATTCCTTCCTACCAGTGCCGCGCAGCTGACCGCGCTCGCGCTGCAGTCCGACGGAAGGATCATCGGTCTGGGAAACGTCAGCGGCGGAGAGGGCATCCTTCTCTTTCGCTGCACGAGAAACGGGGCTCTCGATCCGACATTCGGCGATGGAGGAGTCGCGACGAGCTTCGCCTCCTCCCAGGCCTTGGGATATGCGATCGCCATCCAGCCGGACGGCAGGATCGTGGTCGCAGGGTCGCTGCGAGCGGGAACGTCGAGCTTTCTGGTCGCCCGCTACAATTCGGATGGGAGCCTCGACCCTTCCTTTGGGGGCGGCGGATTTGTCACGACCGGCTTTACGGCAGAAGGGGATGGGGCATCTGCCGTGGGGCTACAGGCCGACGGCCGGATCGTCGTCGCGGGTGGCGGTGGCCCCGGCAGCCCCTTTGTTGCTCACAACTTCGAGGCAGCGCGCTACGAAGTCGACGGAAACCTGGATTCCTCCTTCGGAGCCAACGGCCTCGCCATCGTCGACATGGGAGGAACGAGCCGTGGCGTCGTCCTCGAGCCCGATGGGCGGATCGTTCTCGGAGGAACGTCCAACGGGCCGAGCGGTCACAGTCGAATCGCCCTCCTCGGTCTCCTCGCCAGTGGTGCGATGGACCCGGACTTCGGGGCGGCCGGCAAGGTCTTCACGGAGGTCTCAACGGATTCCGGCTGCGAGGCGCTGGCGTTGCAGTCGGACGGGAAAATCCTCGCCGCCGGCAGCGCGTACCCCACGGGCATGCTCGTCGTTGCGCGCTATGCGCCCGATGGCTCCCTTGACGCGGGATTCGGAGCGAGCGGCATTGTTACGGTTCCGGGGGGGCCCTCAGTGTCCGCGATGATCGTAGATCATGAAGGTCGCGTCGACCTCGCCGGATCGATTCACGGTATGTACGCTCTCGAGCGTCTGCTCTCGGACGGAAGGCCGGATCCGGTGGTGGGCCCCGAAGGTTGGACAAGTGTCCTCGGCGGAAGCCCTCCAAACATTCAAGCCTCTGCCACCGCGATTGCCGTCCAGCCGGACGGCGGAATCATTCTCGGAGGGAACTCGACGTTCGAAATCGTGTCACCCATCGCCCTCGTCCGTTATGCGGGAGCCGCCGTGACGATACCGGCTCTTTCGGGCATCGCTGCGATTCTTCTTGCGGCGGCTCTTGGTGTGGCAGGCGTTCTAGCGACACGACGCCTCGCCTGACCGACTTCGTTCGGTCTGCCGGGAAGGTCTTCGGAGCGGAGCGGGCGAAGTTACCTCAGGTATCCCCAGTTGTGCAGCCGGTCCGAGTCCTCGGCCCACCGTTCGCCGATGTCGTCGCGGTAGTACATGTTCGGGATGAGGATGTTCTTCACGCGCGTGTAGCACTGCGCCTGGGCCTGCTTCATCGTGGAGCCGAGGCCGACGACCGTGAGGATGACGCCCGAAGTCCCCGCCACGACCCACTGGCCCTCGACGATCTTGACGTCCTCGATGTGGACCTCCTCCGGCGTTCCGCGCTTGAAGACGATGACGGCGTTTTTCGAAAAAGACTCGAACGTCGCGTCATCGTCGAACGGGAAGGGCGGCATGACGATCCGCACGCCCACCTGAAACCCGCTCTTGACCTTCAGCTTCGGGTCGTCGCCGTGGGCGAGGTCCCACAGGAAGAGGCCGATCGGCGTGATCATGCCTTCCTGCTGGATGAAGATGGTCGGGTAGCCGAACCGTGACGTGAACTCGAGCGGGTAGATGCCGTTGCCGTTGACGATGCAGTTGACGTCGATGTATCCGACGTAGTTCTCCTCGGCCAGCTTCTTCTCCATCTTCTCGAGCGTCTCGGTGAACAGGCGA
This sequence comes from Acidobacteriota bacterium, assembly GCA_031360505.1. GTDB lineage: Bacteria > Acidobacteriota > Thermoanaerobaculia > UBA5066 > Gp7-AA6 > DAHUXD01. The sequence goes on along the minus strand of JANMBR010000045.1, from coordinate 8,744 downwards.
TTGGGCTCGCTCCAGAACATCGTCGTGCCCATCTCGCCCGTGGGCGGGCCGGCGTTTCCGGGGAAGAGCTTTTTGTGCTCGAAGTTCACGTTGATCGGGTGGACGAAATTCTTGCCGTTGTGGAAGGCGCCGACCGCGACTTCGACGCCGACCACGCGTTTCTGGAGCTGGAAGACCTTGATCTCGTCCGAGAAGGCCTTCTTGTAGGCCTCGAGCATCCGGACGACGTCCTGTCCGTCCTCCTCGTCGCCGACGAAGAGGCGCCGCTTGACGTTGCCGGCCGCGCCCGACGGCTTGATCACGTACCGGGCCGGGTTCTCCGTGACGTGCTTGATGGCCTCGTCGAAGTTGTCGAACTCGCGGTAGGGGATGATGGAGACGCCGACCTTCTTCAGCTCTTCCTGCCCGAAGGAACGGTCGTCCTCGAGCCGGTCGGAGTAGGGCGAGCCGCCGACGACCGCCTTTCCGCGCGCGCGAAGCTTCTGCGCCTGTTCGCCCTGGCCGAGCGTGTCGTCGAAGACGATGACGTCGGCCCAGTCCACGTCCTTCTCCCAGTCCTCGGTCTTCGGAACGAAGCCGTCGGCGATGTCGCGCTCCTGCTCGTCGCCGATGAAATAGCGAACCTCGTGGCCTTCCTTCAGGACCTGCCACGCGATGTCGCCGACGAGGCCGGTCAGAGAAACGAAGAGGAACTTGCGCTTTTTTTCCATGCGTGGTTGGGATTCTATCTGCGAGAGCGCGGTAGGGGGTAAAGACGGCGAGGCAAGCGCCTGTTAAGCGACGCGCGCCGGCTCGAGGCGCCGGAGCCCCTCGATTCGGTCGAAGTCCCGGTCGTAGCTGCAGATCGTCTCAAGACCAGCGTTCTCGCAGACGGCCGCATGCAGGGCGTCGCGGGCCATCAGCTTCCCGTGGCGGTCGAGCAGCGCGCGAGCCAGGTCGAGGACCTCGGCCGTGATCGGAAGGACCACGGGAACGATTTGGCGCGTCAGGTCGTAGACCCGGCGTCCATCCTGCCAGCGGCCGAGCGCGCGGTAGCGGTGGAGGATCTCCTGGAGCACCTCGGCATCCACGGCCGCCTCGACCTCGCCGCGGGCGACGCGCTCGAGCAGGGCGAGGCTGTCCGCCTTGTGCGGGTGCGGAGCCCCCGCCGCGTACATCAGGATGTTCGAGTCAAGCAGGATCACGGCAGGAGGTCTTCGGGCTCGACGACCGACTGCCGCTTCATCGTCGAGACAGCGCCGACGGGCAGCCGGAGCCTTCCGAGCTCCTGCACGGCGCTCCCGCGCTCTTCGGCCGAGACCAGCCCGTACCGGGCCTCGCACGCCTCGCGGACGAGTTGTCCGAGGCTCGTGCCCCGCAGCCGCGCGACCTCGGTCAGGTGGTCGTGCAGGTCGGGGGAAAGCAGGATCGTCGTCTTGCGCGAAAGTTCCATATACGCCTCCACATGTGGAGCATACCTGAATCCGAGTGGATCTTCTATGTGCCGGGCGCTACCGCAAGAGGTCGAAAGCGGGATTCCGACCATCGGGGGGATCGAGATGACGTTTTCCTCGCGAAGGCGCTCGGGTTTCGAAACACGGCAGCATCAAGCGGACGGTTCTCTTCAACGACCCGACGGACAAGGAGTAAGGCGGCCCGGGCCGTCAGCTACGACCCGTCGACGAGGCGGCGCGCGCTTCGGCTGGCCGGGTGGTCGGGGCCGAGCGTCCGCTCGAGCTCGACCCGCGCCTCCTCGAGATTCCTCCGTCCGGCTTCGCGCTGGCCCCTCGCCAGCTGGACCTCCCCGAGGGCGGCCTTCGAGAACCCGATGAGATAGGACGGCGAGTCCTTTTCGACGAGCGACCTCGCCAACGCGTCGGCGCGCCGCGCGGCCGACTCCGCGGCTTCGGCGTGGCCGGTCGTGAGCTCCGCCTGGCTGAGCTCGACGAGGGCGAAGAAGCTGTAGACGAACTTGGCGTCGACCTCGTCGTAGAGGCGAACCGCCTCGACAAACTGCGCGCGCCTTTCGGCGGCGTCGCCGCGGGCGCGCGCGAGGAGGCCCCGCGTGTACGCGAGGTAGGCCTGCTTCAAGGGGCTGAACACCTTCTGCCCGAGGTAGGGATCCAGGGTCGCCAGCGTCGCCGCGGCCTCGTCGAGGCGCCCGATCTCCGCCTGGAGGGCGGTGAGGCCGAGCGTCGCGTCGATCTCGACCCCGCGAGCGCCGCGGGTGCGCGCGGTGAGAATGGTCTGCCGGTACAGGGGCTCCGCTTCGGCGTAGCGCCCGAGCTGAAAAAGGACGCCCGCGTAGTTGTGGAGGATGTTCGTACCGGCGCCCTCTTCGCCTTCGATGGAACGGTGCAGCTCGAGGCATCGCCGGTAGAGCGGCTCGGCCTTGCGGATGTCGCCGAGGAAGTGGACGAGCCCCCAGTTGTTGAGCACGTCCGCGGCGGCGAGCGTGCGATCCCGGCCGCTGCGCTCCAGGAAGCGGGTCAATTCCGCGTACGCCCGATCGGCCTTTCCGCTCTGACGCGTCAGGTAGTAACCGTAAGCCCGTGCACCCTGCGCGTCGGCGCGGATCGTCTGGCTGTCAATCGGGGAGCGGTCGAGTGTCTGCAAGGCTTCGTCGGCATTCCGGATCATGGCGCTGCCTTCGTCGGTGAAAAATCCGAGTTCGCTCTGGCGCGTCAGGCAATCGGCCCGCGCCAGGGCGTACTGCGGAGCGTCCGGGAGCTCGGCGAGGGCGCCCGCGATCCGCGCTTCGCCTTCCGGGCGCTTGCCGGTCGCCATCTCGGCGATCGCGAGCGAGCAGGCCGCGCGCGCGTGGAGTCCGGGGTCGTTGGACTTGCGCGCGATCCCTTCCGCCCGCGCGAGCACGGGCTCGGCCCGTTCCCAGCGCTCGGCGCCCATGTACTGCCGCCCGATGCTCGTCAGGATCTCGGCGCGCATCGGATCGTCGCCCGGGAACTGCTTGTCGGCGACGGCCTCGCCCTGTTCGAGCAGGTCGCTGACGACGAACTTCCGGCCCGGAGGCGCGGCGGCGCTCAGGAGGAAGCCGAGGAACTCGTTGGTCGCGGTGGATCGGGCGAGCTCCGACCGCGCCTCGTCGCGCTGCCGGCGGGCCTCGCGGGCCTGCCAGACGATGGCAGCGGTGCCTGCGACGAGCGCCGCCGCCGCGAGCGCCGCGGCCGCGACGCCGACACGATGCCGGCGCACGAACTTGGCCGTCCGATATCCGAGCGTGTCGGGCCGGGCGGCGATCGGCTCGTGGCCGAGGTAGCGCCGGACGTCGGCCGCGAGGGCTTCGACGGAGGCGTAGCGTTCGGCTGGATCCTTCTTGAGAGCCTTCGCGGCGATGGTGTCGAGGTCTCCCCGCAGCTGCCGCCGCAATCCCTCCCGCGTCGCGGATCGCGTCGAGGCGTCGGAGTCCGTCGCCGCGTCGGACGGCCGCTTTGGATCGGTGTCGACGATCGCCTTGAGGAGAAGCGCGGGTGAGGTGCGCGCCGCGCCCGCCGGGTGCTGGCCCGCGAGCATCAGGTAGAGGAGCGTGCCGAGCGCGTGGACGTCGGTGGCGGTTGTCACGGCGCCTCCGGTCAGCTGCTCCGGGGCCGCGAACTCCGGCGTCATCGCGCGGCCGCCTTCCCGCGTCAGGGCCGATGCCTCGCCGGAGCCAGTCTCTTCCTCGATGAGCTTCGCGATGCCGAAGTCGAGGAGCTTGACCTGGCCGTCCTTCGCGACGAGTACGTTCGAGGGTTTGATGTCGCGGTGGACGACGAGGTTCGCGTGCGCCCGGGCGACCGCGGCGCAGACGTCCAAAAAGAGGCGCAGGCGCTGCTGGACGGCGAGGCGGCGCGCGTCGCAGTACTGGTCGATCCGCTCGCCGTCGACGTACTCGAGGACGATGTAGGGCTGACCCGCCCCCGATACGCCGGCGTCGGTCAGGCGGGCGATGTTCGGGTGCGTGAGCCGGGCGAGGATGGATCCCTCCCGGCGGAAGCGTTCCTCGCCCGCGCGCCCGATCAAGCTGACGTTCAGGAGCTTGACGGCGACGAGGCCCTCGAACCGTCCGTCGCTCCTGCGCGCGAGCCAGACCGATCCCATGCCGCCCTGGCCGATGGGCTCGACGAGCGTGTAGGCGCCGACCACCTGGCCGGCGAGCGTCGAGGGGGAGGGCCGTTCCGGACCGAGATCGAGAAACTGCTCCCGTTCGACCGCGGCGTGCTCGTCGAGCAGACCGCGGAGCTCGGCGGCGAACTCCGGATCGTCGTTCTCCAGGGACGCCAGCCAGGCTGCGCGTTCGTCGCCGTCGATCTCGAGCGCGCGGTCGAGGTGGAGGGCGAGCCTCTGCCAGCGGTCCTTGGTCAGCACGGTCGGCGGGTCAGGCAGGCAGGGAGCGCCCGAGCGCGCGGTGCAGGAAAATGCGGGCCTTTGCCCACTGGCGCTGCACGGTCCGCTCGGAGACCTGGTGCATGGCGCCGATTTCGGCGAAGGAAAAACCGCTGAAGAACTTGAGGTCCACGATCTCGGCCAGCGGCGGGTCGACGGCCGCGAGCTCGTCGACGGCCGCGCCGATGCGCGTCAGCTCCTGGTCGTCCGGAACGGCCGCCCCCGGCTCGGCCGCGAGCGTCGTGATCTCGAAGGCGCCGCCGCGCTTCAGGGCCTGCCGGCTGCGCGCGTAGTCGATGATGAGGCCCCGCATCACCTTGGCGGCGTAGCCCATGAACCGCGCGCGGTCGGGGAAAACCGCCTCGCGGCCGGCCATGTCGAGGTAGGCCTCGTGGAGCAGAGTGGTCGTGCCGAGCGTTGCGCCGCCGTTTTGCGCCAGCTGGCTCTTCGCCAGGCGGTGGAGCTCGGCATAGAGGGCCGTGAAGAGGGCGTCGGCCGCGGAACGGTCGCCGTCCTCGGCGGAGGAGATGAGGGTCGCGATGGTCGGGGCCACGGGGTCTCGAGCAGGGTACCACCGGGGTCGAGTGTCGGCTTTTCCCGGCCGAGTCCGATCTTCTCAGTAGGCGGCAAGCATGGCCTCGCGCCGGGCCGGGAAGGAGAACGCATGATTCGATCCACGTCGATCGCCGGAGCGCTCCTGCTGGGGGCGGCCCTGTCCCTGGCCGAGGAGCCCTCCGGTCGGCGAATTCCGATTACCGACCCGGACCGCCTGGCCGCGCTGGGATTTCCGCGCGATGCGGGCAACGTCTACCAGTGGTTCGGGGCTTCCTCCGGGGTGTCCACGAGCGCCGCCGCCATCCAGACCCCGGAGACCTGGGGCACGGCCACGGGCTTCACGACAGTGTCTCCGTCAAGTCTCCGCTCCGAGCATGGGAGCGGCCTGCTCCCGGAGCCGGAACGCGCTTACTGCGAGCTCGGCGCGGGAGGCCAGGGGGCCGCCCAGGAGGCCCTCGCCCAGTTGGAGCTGCCGGAGGGCGCGGGGCTCGATTACCTCCAGGTGTGGGGCTACGACGATGAGCCCACGTACGGCTTGACGGCGGTGCTCTACGAGTTCTGCCAGGCCGTGGGTTTCAACCCGCCCACGACGACCCTGATCGGATCGCTCGGGACGATCGGCGCCAATGGCTACACCTACGACGCGACGCCGCTCAACGGGTATCGCGTCAACAACGGGCAGTGCGGATACTCGGTCCGCGTCATCTTCATTCCAGGCGACGCCACCTGCCGGAGCGACCAGATCCAGTTTCGGAAGGCGACGGTCCTCTGGCACCGCGACGTCAGCCCGGCGCCCGCGACGGCGACGTTCGGCGACGTGCCTCCGGGGCACCCCTTCTTCCAGTTCATCGAGGCGCTGGCGAAGTCCGGGATCACGGGCGGATGCGGCGGCGGGAACTTCTGTCCGGACAGCCCGCTGACGCGGGGACAAATGGCGGTTTTTCTGGCCAAGGGGCTCGGGATGGGGTGGGAGTGATGAAGACGATGAAAAGGCGAGACTCGACGCGCCGGGCGCTGCTCGCGGCGGCGGCGGTCTTTATGGCGGCAACCGCTCGAGCGCAGGCGCCGCCCGAGGAGCGGATCGCCGTCCGCGATCCGGACACCCTGGCGGCCATGGGCTTCCCGACAGACGCGAAGAACGTCTTCATCTGGTCCGGAGCCGAGACGGGCCGCGGGCCGCGGACCGGCGCCGTCGACGCTCCGGAGAATTGGGGAGCTCTGGCGGGGAGCACGAACGTGATGGGCTACCGGCTGGAGCCCATGCGCAACGTCGGGATCGCGCGGTACCGGCGATCGATCGGCGCGACCTATTGCGAAGCCGGAGGCAACGGCAGCGAGGGCGGGGCGCCGCTCGATCTTCCGGACGGATCCGCACTGAAGTACCTGCAGTTCTGGGCGTACGACACGGACGCCGCCGGCGACGTGACGGTCGACCTCTACGAGGACTGCCAGGCTCCGGGCTCCGGCGGCGAACCGACGATCACGCTCATCGCGGGGGGGGCGACCTCTGGCACCGGCGGACGCTTCTACGACTACAGGTTGCTCAACGGGTACACCGTGAACAACTCCCACTGTCACTACTCGGTCCGCGTGCTCTTCGGATCGGTCGGCGTGGCGTGCGTCGGATCCCCGCTCCAGGTCCAGAAAGTCCGGGTGGCCTGGACGCGGCAGGTCAGCCCCGCTCCAGGGATCGCGACCTTCAACGACGTCCCGACGGGCCATCCCTTCTTCCAGTTCGTCGAGGCCCTGGCGAAATCCGGAATCACCGGCGGATGCGGCGGCGGGGCGTATTGCGTGGACCAGCCCCTGACTCGCGGGCAAATGGCGGTCTTCATGGCCAAGGGCCTCGGTCTCGAATGGCCATGATGAACGAACGGACACACTTGCGGCGCTCGAGCGCCCGCGCATGGGAGGGTTCGATGGCCCACCGCACTTTTCTCGCTGCCTGCCTCGCCGCCGCCGCAGTCGCCCGGGCACAGACGCCGCCGGCGGCTCCCGTGGTCGCCTCGCCGAAGACCTGGGGCAGCGTGGGGGGATCCACCACGCTGATGGCGCACGATTTCACCGAGGAGCTGTCGGGGTTCTTCACGACGAGAAATCTGGGAGCGACGTACTGTTACGTCACGCCCGCCAGCGGGGAGACCGTCGAGGTGTTCGGGCAGCTGAACGCGCCGGACGGCGCCACCCTCTCCCAGCTTCAGTTCTGGGCCTACGATGTCGACCCCGTCGACGGCCTCAACGTCAGCCTGTGGGAAGCGTGCCAGGTGCCCGGCGGCAATCCCGTCTCGATCCAGCTCGGCTCCGTCGATTCGATCGGCGCGATCGGCACCTACTTCGGGTTCACGCCGCTCAACAGCCACCGCGTCATGAATCGGGACTGCACTTACACGGTCCGCGTCCAATTCAACCCCGGACCCGTCGATTGCAAAGGCAGCGCGCTGCAGCTCCAGAAGGTGGAGGTCGACTGGGTCCGCGACGTCGCCCCGCCAGTGGGGCAACCGTCGTTTTCCGACGTTCCCGCGGACCACCCCTTCTACCGTTACATCGAGGCACTCTACTCCTCGGCGGTCACCGGCGGCTGCGGCGACCTTAACTATTGTCCGGACGCGCCACTCACGCGCGGCCAGATGGCAACGTTTCTGGCGAAAGCGCTCGGATTGCAGTGGCCGTAAATCTCGCGTTATTGCAACGATTGCCGAATTCTCTGCGCCTTTGATAGTCTTTGGACAATGTGTTCGCGGCTCGTCCAGAGGCGCAATGCGGTTGCAAGTGCGGTTGGCTTGTGCAGCCCTGCTGCGTTCTGCGCGATCGGCCTCGATCCGACGTTCGGGCAGGGGGGCAAAATGACCACGCCTTTCTCCGGGCGGTCGGGATGAGCCGGCTCGCCGCCTCGAGTATCGCGTGGCTCGTCCTGGCTGCCGGCCGGGCCGCGGGCATGGAGCCTGCGTCCCGCCTTGAAGCGCCCACCGGAGACGTCCTGTGCATGTCTCAGAACTTCGACGCGGTGACGGCGCCGGCGCTTCCGTCAGGCTGGCTCGCGACGAACGCTCAGGGGCCCGGGCCGCTCTGGGTCACACAGAGCCTGCTGCCCGACACGGCCCCCAACGTCGCGGCAGTCGAGGTCTCGAACGTCGTCAGCGACAAGCGGCTGGACTCGATCCGGATTCCGATCACCTGGCCAACGACAATCCTCAGCTTTCGTCACGCATACTCGTTCGACGAGGGGCTGGACGGCGGCGCCCTGGAATTTTCCATAGACGGCGGGCCCTTCACCGGCACGGGCGCGACCGGCACCTTTCTCGCCGGCCAACCCAACATGGTGATCGATTCCGTCGGGAACCCTCTCGACGGACACCTCGCGTGGAGCGGCGACTCCGGGGGCTACGTGACGACCTCCTTTTTGTTCGACTTTTTTGGGGGTGGCAGCGACGCCCTCGGGCGAACCGTCGTGCTTCGGTGGCGCATGGGATCCGACGGCGGCGGCCCCGCGGGTTTCTGGTGGATTGACACGATCACGATCACGTCGCCGTGCATTCTGCCGGACCGGATCCACCTCGACGAGCACGCTTCGACCAACACGCCGGTGGGGACGGCCCTCAATGGGGTCCTCGAACCGAACGAAGCGGTGGTCGTGGAGCCTTCTCACTCCAACGAAGGGGACAGCGCGGTGCTGCTCACGGGCTCGGCCGGACTCTCCGGGCCTGACGGAGCCGACTACACGACTCTCGATGACGCGGCGGACTACGGTGCGCTCATTCCGGGGGTCTTCAGCGACTGTTACACCGCCGGGAACAACTGCTATCTCGTCTATGTCAGCAATCCCGCCA
>JANMBR010000022.1:0-1809 GCA_031360505.1 Acidobacteriota bacterium | reverse complement strand
CGGATTCATCACGGGCTGGTGCTACTGGATGTCGAACCTGCCGTACTTCCCGGCCGTCCTCTACTTCGCCGCGGGCAACGCGCTCTACGCGGGGGGCAGCCGCTGGACCGGGTACTCGTCGAGCGCGCCGTACTTCATCGGCGCGGCTTTGATCGGCCTCGCGTTCGGCACGATCGTCAACGTCGTCGGCATCGAGGTCGGCAAGTGGCTTTCCAACGTCGGCGCAATCGCCCGCTGGCTCGCCACGGCGCTGCTGCTCGTGGTCGGGGTCGTCGCGTATCTCAAGTTCGGCTCCGCCACCCACTTCACGGCGAAGACGCTGCTGCCGACCTCGCACCTGAAGGACATCATCTTCTGGTCGACGATCGCCTTCGCGCTGACGGGACTCGAGTCCGCTTCGTTTCTCGGTGACGAGATCCGCGATGCCAACCGCACGGTGCCGCGGGCGATCCTCGTCTCGCTGCCGATCATCATGGTGCTCTACCTCGCGGGCACGATCAGCGTCCTCGTCGCGCTACCGGCCGCGGAGATCACCAGCATGCAGGGAATCATGCAGGCGATCCAGCGGGCGGAAACCCGAATCGGCCTCTACGGACTCTCTCCCGTGGCGGCCATCCTCATCACGATCACGGCCCTCGGCAGCGTCGGCGCCTGGCTCGCCTCCGTCGCCCGCATCCCGTTCGTCGCGGGCCTCGATCACTACCTGCCCGCATCCTTCGGCCGCGTGCACGAAAAGTGGGGCACGCCCTGGGTCGCGCTGCTTTCGCAGGCGCTCATCACCGCCGTCTTCATCTTCCTCGGCCAGGCTGGCACGTCCGTGCGCGGCGCCTACGACGCGCTCGTGAGCATGACGATCATCTGGTACTTCATCCCGTTCCTGTATCTTTTCTCGGCGGCCATCAAGCTGCGGGCAGAAGCGAAGATCCCGGGCTTCCGCATCCCCGGCGGCAGCGCCGGCGTCGCGGTCCTCGGCGTCGTGGGCCTGCTGACCACGACGGCGTCCATCGTCCTCGCGCTTTTTCCGGCGGAGAACGATCCCAACAAGCTCTTCGCCGTCATCAAGGTCGTGGGACTGACCCTGGTGATGGTGGGGATCGGAGTGGCGGTGTATTGGAGGGGGAAGCGGGCGAGCGCCCCTCACCCGAACCCTCTCTCGCCGGGAGACGGGGTTCGTTAGGGGCCGTACAGCGTCAGGCGGAACGTCGCAACCAGGAAGGCCGCCATCTGGGCGCGCGTGTTGGCGTTGTCGGGGCAGTAGTTGTTGCCGCCGCAGCCCGCGGTGATGCCTTCGGCCGCGAGTTGTTCGATCCACGGCGCGAACGCGCTCGACACGGGGACGTCGTCGAAAACCCCGGTGGCGGCAGGCGGAGCGTACGCGCTGCCGTGCTTCGCCTTCAGGAGGAACACCGCCATCTGCGCGCGTGTGACGGGCCGGTCCGGACAGAAGAGGTACGTGTCGCAGCCGGCCGTGATCCCGCTCTCGGCGAGGTCCTCGATCCAGTCGAGGGCGAAAGCGAGGGGCGGCACGTCTGCGAACATCGCGCCGGATCCTGTCGGCGGCGCGTACGCGGATCCGAGCTTGCCCTTGAGAAGGAACACGGCCATCTGCGCTCGCGTGATCGAAGCCGACGGGCAGTAGTTCCCACCGCTGCAGCCGGCTGTCACGCCGTCGTGGAAAAGCGTTTCGATCTTCGCGTAGAAAGGGTCCGACGCGGGCACGTCGGGGAAGCTGCCGCCGGCGTGAAGCGTCCACGCCTTCGCCGCGACGCCATCGATCGTCTCGGTGAAGGTCGCGTCCCAGTGCTGCGC
>JANMBR010000009.1:0-10777 GCA_031360505.1 Acidobacteriota bacterium | reverse complement strand
AGTTCCTCTCTGCCTGGGCGGATCGTCACACGGCGCGCGGGGAGGCGACGCCGGCCTCGGGCCTGGCGAGCTACGCCCTCTGCCTCGCCCACGGCCGGGAGTTGAAGCGCGGCTTGGAGCTCGCCCGCCAGGCGCAGCACGCCGATCCCCGCAATGCCCACATCTACTGGTGCATGGCGCAGATTCACCTGCTCGGCAAATCGCGCAAGGATGCGATCGACACGGTCGAGCGCGGGCTGCGCGCGGCGCCGGACAACTTCCTGCTGCTGCGCATGCGAAAGCGCCTCGGTGTGCGTCAGCCGCCCCCGCTGCCGTTCCTCGATCGCCGCCACGCGTTGAACGTGCGCCTCGGCCGCATCATGCACAAGATCAAGGGCACCGCGCCCTCGCTCCTGCCGGCCTGATCCCCGGGTTCTCCGCCCCCGACCGGGCCGGCGTTTTCGGGCCGGCCGTTCATGTTCCGTTCATCGTCGATCCCCCACGCTGGAGACCGTTCGAGACGGTAACCGGCGCTCGCGCGCCAGGAGGATCGGCATGCGCATCACGAAACCCGCCCCGCATCGACTCCTAGCCTTTCTGCTCGCAGGTCTGATTCTTCCAGCCGCGCTCGCATTCGGCGCCAAGAGCAAGACCCCGAAGGTCGACATCAACACGGCGACCCAGGAGCAACTCGAGGCTCTGCCCGGCGTCGGCGAGGCGTACGCGAAGAAGATCATCGCCGGGCGCCCCTACTCTTCGGTCGCCGACCTCTCGAAGGCCGGCGTGCCCGCGAGCACGATCGACAAGATCTCCCCCCTCGCGACCGCAAGCAAGCCGAAGAAGAGCGCGAAGGCCGCCGAGCCCGCGAAGCCGGCCAAGACCGACAAGACCGCCACGTCGACCGCGATGGGCACGAAGGCACCGGCCGCCGCAGCAGTTCCAGCCGCCTCGGCCGCGTCGGATCCCGCTCCGGTCCCCGCCACCCGTTCCGCCGCGCCGAAGGCCGCGCCGGCCGCCGCATCGAGCTCCGAAATCGCCGCGCGCCCCGCCCCGGCCAAGGGGATGGTGTGGGTCAACACGTCGACCAAGGTCTACCACTACGAAGGCGACCAGTGGTACGGCAAGACCAAGGAAGGCAATTACATGACCGAGAGGGACGCCATCAAGGCCGGCTACCGCGCATCCAAGGAAGGCGCCCCGAAGAACTGACCCGGGATCGGAACGATCGAGAGGGCCGCGTCCGACGAGCGCGGCCCTCTTTTTTCCGTCTACTTGACGGCGGAAACGGCGGTGACTGGATGCAGCTCCCAGCGCGTGCCGCGGGGGTCCCCCTGCTCGTCATCCGGCTCGTAGTAGAGCCAGCCCGTCACCCGGACCTGGGTCCCATTCAGCTTTCGCAGCGCCGCGGGGGCGAGCGAGGCATCCTTCTTCTGCCACGCGGGCGTGATTTCGACGATCACCCACTTGCGGGTGTCGGTCTCCCCCTTCGCCGCGGCGAGCGTCAGGTGGTAGTCGCCGTCTTCTTCCCGCTCGGTCTGAACGACGAACCCCTCGATGGTCGCGCCCTTCCTTTCGGAGAAGGCCGTCTTTGGCTGCTTCGCGAGCAATGCGTCGAGCGTCGCACCGGCGTCGATGTCGGCAGCCGCGGGCGACGTCGAGCGTCCACGCAACTTCTTTGCCTCCGCCGTCTCGCCCTTGTCAGCCTCCTCGCCCGCGCGCAGGATGCCCGCGACGCCCAGAGCCAGGATGAACGAGGCCAAGATGGCCAAGACCTTGCGATTCTTCATGAGCACCTCCGTCTGTAAGAAGAAAGCCACTGCGGCTTCGGCTCCGTCTTGCCCGTCCAATGTACTCCTGTCGCGGCCGGCGAGCCTCACGAGGCCTTCTTCTCGGGCTCCCCGAGGGCCTCTTCGCGGTCTACGCTCGGGAGAGCTCTGCCCGCGCGTCGGAGACGATGCCGGGCAGAACCGCAATCGTCAGCGCACCGATCACGCGCATGCCCGGCCCGTCACCGCCTTACGGCTTCTCTTCCTTGATCTGGAGCAGCCGCGTCGGCTGACCGCCGTAGTTCTCGACCTCGATCTTGCCCGTCTTCGGATCGATCTTCGCCATGCCCATGCCGATCACCTTGCCCTCGGCCTTGCCGTTCGGGGGAAACTGCATCTGGAGGATTCCGAGATCGTAGTTGTTCTTCGCGCCCCCGGAGACAGCGGCTCCGAACGTGAGCGGGCGGTTGGTGGCGCAGACGATCTTGATCGTACCGTCGGGCAGAGTTTCCTTGTGCGCGTAGAACAGGGCATAGGCCAGCGTGCCCTGCGTATAGATGTAGCCGACCTGCGGCATCATGCTCATCTCCGCGACCATCTTCTCGGATCCGGCGGCCTTGAGGATCGCCGTCAGTCCCTGGCGCTCGGCGTCGGTCGACCACGCATAGATCCCGATCGTGACGGTCGTTCCGCCTCCGCCTCCGAGCATGTTGAGCGCCCAGGCCGTGTACAACGCGATCGGCTTCGGCTGCTCCGCCGCCGGCGCCGGCGCGGCGAGGCCGACGAGGATTCCAATGACAGCAAGAAAAACGCTCAGACGTTTCTTCACAGAGGCTCCTTTCAAAACGGCAGGCCACAGCAGCCCGCGCGGGCCGAAACTCTATCCGACAAAGCGCCGTTTCTCGACGCAGCGGATCCCTCAAAGCTGGCGAGCCTCGGCCCGCAGGAAATTTCTTGAGGACGGCCCCGACCGCCATGCCATGATCTCGGCAGCGATGGAGAGACTGCCAGGCAAGAAGCTCGGCGCCTCCGGCAACGGCTGTGGCCGCTGACGGCGCGCCTGCCCCCGGACCTTTGAGGGCGGCGCTCGGGCGCTGGCCCCAGGGCGTCGTGCGGTACCGCTGGGCGATCGTTCTCTTCTGGGTGGCCGTCGCGGCCCTCCTCGTCCCGGGCGCCAAGAACGTCGAGAACCGGCTGGAGGTCGCGGCACGGATGCCCACCGGGCAGGCCCAGGCGGTGCGCGACGACCTCGCGCGGCGATTCCGATCCCCGTTCACCGACCGCGTTCTCCTCGTGGTCGAAGGCCTTCCCGGCCCGGGCACGCCGGAGGGCCGCGAAGCGCTCGAGACGATCGTCCGGGCGGTGCGGGACATTCCCGGTGTGGCCGGCACGCTGTCCTCGCTCGACACGCGCGATCCGATTTTCGCGGGCAAGGAGGGAGGCTTTCTCGTCGTCGTCGGCCTCGACGCCGGAAAGAACCCCGTCGAGAGCCTGCTGCCGGCGCTGCGCAAGACCACGACGGAGCTCGCCTCCGGACTGCGAACGGCGCACCCGAACGTCTGGCTTGGCTGGACGGGCGAGGTGCCGATCAATTTCGACCTGCGGGTCGCCAGCGCCGCCGACGCGCGCTACGCGGAAACCCGCGTGCTGCCCCTGACGCTGCTCCTGTTGCTCCTCGCGTTCGGAAGCGTCGTCGCCGCGGTGCTGCCGCTCGGCGTCGGTGTCCTCTCGATCGCGCTCTCCCTCGGCGTTGCGGCCTTTCTCGCCCAGTACTTCACGATCTCGATCCTGATCCAGAGCCTGTCCTCGATGATCGGCCTCGGGCTCGGCATCGACTACGCGCTCTTGACGGTCAGCCGCTTCCGCGAGTCCCTCACTTCCGGACACGGGGTCGGCCCCGCCGCCGAGGAGGCCGCGCGCCGCGCGGGCTGGACGATCCTGCTCTCGGCCTTTCCGGTCTCGATCGGTTTCGCCGCGCTCCTGACGATCCCGCTCTCCGAGCTGCGCTCGGTCGGTTTCGCGGGCCTGCTCGTCACGGTCTTCTCCCTGCTGCTGTCCGTCACCCTTCTGCCCGCGATCCTCTCCATGCTCGGCCCGCGCATCGACGCCCTGCGCATCCGCCGCAAGCGGCCGGCAAGCGAGCGGGGCGGTTCCGAGGCGTGGCGCCGATGGGGAAGGAAAGTCACCCGGCGGCCGATGCTCGCTCTCGTCCTCGCGAGCGCCCCCCTGCTCCTCCTCGCGGCCCAGGCCACGCGACTCAGCACGGCCATACCGCTCGGCGACTGGCTGCCCAAGGGCTCCGAGTCCGTTCGCGCGTACCACAGCCTCGCTGCAATGGGGCGCTCGAACGTCATGCATTCACTGCGGGTCGTCCTGGATTTCCCGTCCGGCGTCCGGCTCGACACCTCGGAAGGGTGGTCCGCCGCGGTCCGTCTCTTCGAGCGGCTGCGCAAGGATGCACGTGTCGAGCGAGTCCAGTGCCTGCCCGGCCTCGTGGACCGGCCCGATGGCCGGCGCTTCCTGCCACTGCTGCCGCCCGCCGTGCGCCGCACCCTGGAGGCAAGCGACGAAAGCGCCACGCTGTTCGAGGTCATTCCGTCCCCGCGGCTGACTTACCGGGACCAGACCGGCTTCGCCCGCGAGCTGCGCGCCTGGAACGCGGCCGAAATCACCGGTCTGCCGGGCGTGCGGATGAGCGTCGGCGGGCAGCCCGGCTTCGACGCCGACTACGAGGACACCGTCGCGCGGCACTTCCGGCGCGTCATCCTGCTCGTCGTCGGCTGCACGTTCCTCGCCCTCTTCGCGGGATTCCAGTCGCTGCTCGTCGCGATCAAGGCGGTCCTGTTGAACCTGCTCTCGGTCGGCGCCGCCTTCGGAGCCCTCGTACTCGTGTTCCAGGACGGCTACGGCGCGACCTGGCTGGGGCTCTCCGGGCCGACCGGCAGCGTCTTTCCCATCATCCCGGTGCTCGTCTTCTGCATCGTGTTCGGCCTTTCGATGGACTACGAGGTGATCCTCGTGGCCCGCGTGGCCGAGGCGCGCCGCGCCGGGATGGGAGAATCGGACGCGATCGCCGAGGGCCTCGCGCGCACGGCGACGGTCATCACGAGCGCCGCGGCCATCATGATCGTCGTCTTCTTCGGGTTCACGCTCGGCGACTTCCTGCCCATCAAGATGCTCGGCTTCGCGCTCTCGGTCGCGGTCCTCGTCGACGCGGTCGCCGTGCGCATGGTGATCGGTCCGGCCCTGCTGCGCCTGGCGGGCCGCTGGAACTGGTGGCCGGGCGGCCTCAGGTAGTCGAAGGCCGGGCCACCGTGCAGAAGAAAAGCTCGGTGTTGAGGATCCCGTTCTCGGGGAAGTCCTGCTTCGTGTACTCGACCTCGAACCCGAGCCCCCGTAGCTTCTCGTCGAGATCGATCCCGAACGAGCGGTAGGCCAGCGCGCGGCCGTCCTCCGCGTTGGCGTCCCCGTGGTACTCGCGCGGCAGCACATCCACGTCGCGCGACGGGTCGGCGGGGTCCACGATCTTCACCCGGTCGATCGTCGTCCGGTCGCGAAAATGGGGCACCGTGAAAACGTAGATGCCGCCCGGCTTGAGCACCCGGCGCACTTGCTCGTGTGCGCGCTGTTCGAGCCGCACGTGTTCCATGACGTCGCTCGTCAGGACAATGTCGAACGAGGCGTCCGCGAACGTGAGGCCCTCGAGGTTCTGGTTGGTCGTGCGCGGCCCGAGCGCCTCCCCCGGCGCCCGCCCCGGCTTCCACGTCGAGGCGGACAGGTCGATCCAGCCGCAGCGCTCGAGCAGGGTCGGGATCGGATAGGCCGAGGCGCCCGCGTCGAACGGGACCTGGGTGTCATAGACCGCGAGCCGGCGCCCGCGCGGCGAAGGCGGCAGTTGGGCCAGGCTCCGCGCGCGGACCCGTGCCAGACGCCGGACGGCCTCGAGGAGCCCGCGCGCCATCGAACGGTAACGGCTGGTCGTCAGGCAGTGGACGCAGTTGAGCGACTCCCGGTAGAGCGCCGGGTCCGTATAGAGGAACCGGGTCCGCCGGCCGCACACGTTGCAGCGCCCGGCCAGCGCCAATTGGCCCTTCCCGTCGAGCCGCGGCGGGGACGGGAAGCCCAGGGACCGCAGGAAGCGATTCACGGGTCGAGGATGGCACAGCGCAGGGGGGGCTTGACACGGGCTCGAGATAGTTCTATATATATCGATCTATGGTGACCGGCGCAATCGACCGCAAGCGGGACATCGAGCTCGTCACGATCTGCAAGGCCCTCGGCGATCCGACGCGGCTGAAGATCCTCGAGCTCCTGAAATCCCGGGGCAAGTCCTGTTGCGAGCTCATTTCCCGCGAGGAACGCGGCCTCTGCGCCTGCGACATCGAGCAGGCGGTCAGGCTCTCCCAGGCCGCGGTGTCCCACCACATGGGCCTGCTGCGCCGCGCCGGCCTCGTGCGCGCGGAGAAGCGCGGCCGATGGGTGTACTACTCCCGCGACGAGGCGGCCATCGCCGGCCTCGCCGAGCTGCTGGCCCGGGCCGTGTAAAAAAAATGCCTTTACTGATCGAAATTTCGCGATCAATAGAACTGGAGGACCCCATGCCGTCGGCCATCCACGTCTCCTTGAACGTTTCGGACCTCCCAAGGTCGGTCGCCTTCTACCGCGGCCTCTTCGGCGAACCGAAGAAGCTCAAGGCGGATTACGCCAAGTTCGTCGGCCCCGATCCCGAGATCCACCTCGCGCTGCAGCCCGGATTGTCCGCTGCCCCGCCGCAGGGCGCCCTCTCGCACCTCGGAATCCGCGTCGATTCCCTCGACCAGGTGCGGCGCTGGCGGGCCGACCTGAAAGCCCGAGGCATCGTGTCGGAAGAGGAAAAGCGCGAAGCCTGTTGCTACGCCGTCCAGGAGAAGTTCTGGCTGAGCGACCCGGACGGCAACCGCTGGGAGGTCTACACGGTCCTCGAGGACATCGAGAACGAGGCGCCGCAAGCGCAGGCCGCCTGCTGCGCGAAGTGAAACGCTGGTCGAGGGCTCGGAGTCGTGGTGTGAGGCAATGACAGAATCGGAGCCGAGTGTCGTCAGAAGACTTTCCCTTCTCGACCGTTACCTGACCGTCTGGATCTTCGCCGCGATGGCTCTGGGCGTGGGAATCGGCTACCTCATCCCGGCCTCGCCGGCGTTCATCAGCCGCTTCGACGTGGGAACAACCAACATCCCCATCGCCATCGGCCTGATCCTCATGATGTACCCGCCGCTGGCGAAAGTGAAGTACGAGCAGATGGGCCGGGTCTTCCGCGACTGGAAGATCCTCGGACTGTCCCTGGCGCAGAACTGGATCATCGGCCCGCTCCTGATGTTCGGCCTGGCGGCGCTGTTCCTGCACAACCATCCGGCGCTGATGGTCGGGTTGATCCTGGTCGGCATCGCCCGCTGCATTGCGATGGTCCTCGTCTGGAACGATCTGGCAAAAGGCAATCGCGAATACGCCGCGGGTCTGGTGGCGATCAACAGTGTCTTCCAGGTCGCGTTCTACGGTCTGTTCGCCTGGGTGTTCGTAACCGTGCTTCCCGGCTGGATGGGCATCGACCTGTCGGTCGTCCAGGGTGCGGGCGGCAAGACACTCCGGGACATCACCATCGGGGAAATCTTCGGCAGCGTGATGATCTACCTGGGCATCCCCTTCGCCGCGGGGATCTTGAGCCGGGTCATCCTGCTGCCGGCGATGGGCCGTGAGTGGTACGAGAAGAAGTTCATCCCCCGCATCGCACCGGTCACCCTGATCGCATTGCTCTTCACGATTGCGACCATGTTCAGCTTCAAGGGCGACAAGATCGTGCAGTTTCCGATGAAGGTGCTGCTGGTCGCCATTCCGCTGACCTGCTACTTCGCGCTGACGTTCCTGATCACCTTCTTCATGGCCCGCAAGCTCGGGGCCGACTACAGCCGCAGTGCGACCCTGGCCTTCACCGCCTCGGGTAACAACTTCGAGCTGGCGATCGCCGTTGCCATCGCCGTCTTCGGCATCACCTCCGACGTCGCGTTCGCCACGGTCATCGGCCCGCTCGTGGAAGTGCCGGTCCTGATCGGCCTGGTCCACGTCAGCCTGTACTTCCTTCGGCGCTTCTATGGCGGCAGGATCGCCCCTGCGACACGGTGACTTTTGCGGACGGCCGCAAGGGCCGCCCCCGCGGCACCCGAAAACGCACGCGTTCTGTTACAGCACTCTAGCCGAGCACGACGGAGATCCGATGCTCGCGGCCGTCGTCGGCCAGCGGGATCTCGCGCCCTGTGACCGGCCCGCCATCGAGCGAGATGCTCGTGACGCCGCGCATCGCGCCGCGCGGGTTCTCGACCGATAGGCGGTAGCGGGCGGAGTGGTAGCGAAACTGGATCTCGTATCCCGGCCAGGCGCGGGGGATGCACGGGTCCAGATGCAGGACGGTTCCACGCAGGCGAAAGCCCAGGATCCACTCGACGCCCGCGCGGTACATCCAGCCGGCCGCGCCCGTGTACCACGTCCAGCCGCCCCGCCCCGCGTGCGGGGGCTCGGAATAGACGTCGCCGGCCATCACGTACGGCTCGACCTTGTAGCGGTAGAGGCCCGAGCGCGTGCTGGCGTGGTTGATCGGATTCAGGATCGCGAAGAGCTCTCCGGCCTTGTCCCCGTCGCCGAGCGCCGCGAACGCGATCATGGCCCACACCGCGGCGTGCGTGTACTGTCCCCCATTTTCCCGAACACCCGGCGCGTAGCCCTTGATGTAGCCGGGCTCGAGGGCCGTGCGGTCGAACGGAGGCGTGAAGAGCAGGACGAGCCCATCTCCCCGCCGGATCAGGTGCTCGTCGACGGCCGCCATGGCCCGCCGACCCCGCTCGGGATCGGCGGCGCCGGAGATAACTCCCCAGGACTGCGCGATCGAGTCGATGCGGCACTCGTCGTTGGTCGCGGATCCGAGCGGCGTCCCGTCGTCGAAGAAGGCGCGGCGATACCAGTCCCCGTCCCAGCCATCGCGCTCGAGCGCAAACTTCAGGGCGTCCGTGTGCGAACGCCACGCGAGCGCGCGCTTCAATTCTCCGCGCTCTTCGGCCAGGCCCGCGAACTGGTAGAGGTTCGTGTGAAGGAACCAGCCCAGCCACACACTCTCGCCCTGACCGCCCGCGCCCACCCGGTTCATGCCGTCGTTCCAGTCACCCGCGCCCATGAGCGGCAGCCCGTGGCGGCCGATCGCGAGGCTGCGGTCGAGCGCCCGCGCGCAATGCTCGAAGAGGGACGCGCTCTCCGAGGACGCCTCCGGCTGGAAATACCGGTCGGTCTCGCCGGGCTCGAGCGGCGGCGCCGAAAGAAATGGGACCTGCTCGTCGAGCACGCCGCGGTCGCCGGTGATCTCGATGTAGTGGTGCGTCGCGTAGGCAAGCCACAGCAGATCGTCGGAGATCCGGGTCCGCACTCCCTTTCCCTCGGGGTCGTGCCACCAGTGCTGGACGTCGCCCTCTTCGAACTGCCGTGAGGCCGCCCGAAGCAACTGCTCGCGCGTCAGCTCCCGCCGCGCGACCGTGAAAGACATGGCGTCCTGCAGCTGATCGCGGAACCCCCAGGCGCCGCCCGCCTGGTAGAAGGCCGCACGCGCCTGGAAGCGGCAGCCGACCGCCTGGTAGAGGAGCCAGCGGTTCAACATCAGGTCCATCGAACGGTCGGGCGTCTGGACCTGGAGCGCGGTGAGCGTGTCCTCCCACTCCCGGCGCACGAGAGCGAGCGCGGCTTCGGGATCCTGCAAGCGATGCCGGGCAACGAGCTGCCGCGCCTCGAGCGCGTCGCGGCCCTCGCCGAGCAGGACGACGACCTGCTCGCGCTGCCCCGGTGCGAGGCGCAGCCGTACCTGCAGCACGGCGCAGGGATCTAGACCGGCGCCGACGCGCCGCGACAGGGTCACACCGGGGGCCAGGCCCGCAGGGGCTTCGAGGCCGCCGTTGCGCCCGAGAAACTCCGTGCGATCAGCCGTCCACCCGGTCGACGCGCCGCCCACGTCGACGAATGCCACGCGCCCGGCATGGGCCTCGTTCCAGGGGTTGCGCGCGAAGATCGCGCCCGTCTCGGAGTCGAGCTCGGTGACGACGAAGGGCGCGCCGGCCGCCCTCTGCGGGCCGAGCACCCACTCCACGTAGGCGGTCACGGTGAGTGTCCGTGTGGATGCAGATCGGTTCTCGACGGACAGGCGCGAGATCTTGACGGGGTCCTCCAGCGCAACGAACACGGTCAGGTCCGTGGCGATCCCGCGGTGCTCGTACTCGAAGCGGCTGTACCCCTGACCATGGTGCACGACATAGGACCCGTCGCCCCGGATCGGCAGCGGCGTCGGACTCCAGATCTCCTCCGTCTCCTCGTCCCGCAGGAAGAGGGCCTCCCCGGGCGGGTCGCTCACCGGATCGTTCGACCACGGCGTGAGCTGGTTCTCGCGGCTGTTGACCGCCCACGTGTAGCCGGACCCCGACTCCGACACGAGACAGCCGAACGCAGCGTTGGCGAGGACGTTGATCCACGGAGCCGGCGTCCACTGCTGCTCGCCGAGCAGGGTGACGTACTCCCCTTCCTGCTCGGAAAAGCCCCCCATCCCGTTGAAGAACTCGAGGTGGATTCTCGGCGGCGGCAGATCGACGACCGGCGGCCGCGCGGCGACCGGGCGCGCGGGCCGCGGAGCCGGAACCCGGCGCAGCAGGCGGATCACCTGCTGCGCCAGCGTGCCGTGCCGCGAGAGCAGGACGACGCGCGCCGCCGCCGCGAGCGCATCGCGCTCTTCGCCGGAAAGGATCTCCCCGCGCAGCACGAACACGCGCCCGGAAGACGGCTCCACGGCGACGCCGGGCGCGCGGGCGCCGGCGCGGACGAGCGACTCGAGCGTCGTGCCGAGCTCTGGGGAGTAGGAGGCTGGCTGCTCGTTCACAATCACGAGATCGACCGCGAGGCCCTTCATCTTCCAGTATTCGTGGGCGCGCAGCAGCTGCCGCACGATGCCCTGGTCCTCGACCTGGTCGATCCGG
>JANMBR010000166.1:0-30217 GCA_031360505.1 Acidobacteriota bacterium | reverse complement strand
GTCATGATTCAGGAGCTCATCAACAACGTCGCCATGCACCACGGCGGCTTCTCGGTTTTCGCAGGCGTCGGCGAGCGCACGCGCGAGGGCAACGACCTGTACCACGAGATGTCGGAGTCGGGCGTCATTACGCCCGGCAACGTCGAGAAGTCGAAGTGCTCGCTGATCTACGGGCAGATGACCGAGCCTCCCGGGGCGCGCCTGCGCGTGGGACTGACCGGCCTGACCGTCGCCGAGTACTTCCGCGACACGGAGGGCAAGGACGTCCTGCTCTTCGTCGACAACATTTTCCGCTTCACGCAGGCGGGCTCGGAAGTCTCTGCGCTGCTCGGGCGCATGCCGTCGGCCGTCGGCTACCAGCCCAACCTCGCGACCGAGATGGGCGAGCTGCAGGAGCGCATCACCTCGACCAAGAAGGGCTCGATCACGTCGGTGCAGGCGATCTACGTTCCGGCCGACGACCTGACGGACCCAGCACCCGCGGCGGCGTTCGCACACCTGGACGCGACGACCGTTCTCTCCCGCGCGATCTCGGAGATGGGCATCTACCCGGCTGTCGATCCCCTGGCCTCGACGTCGACGATCCTCTCCGCGCGCGTCGTCGGAGAGGAACACTACAAGTGCGCCCGCGACGTGCAGGCCGTGCTGCAGAAGTACAAGGACCTCCAGGACATCATCGCGATCCTCGGCATCGACGAGCTCTCGGAAGAGGATAAGCAGATCGTCGCCCGCGCCCGCAAGGTCCAGCGCTTCCTGTCGCAGCCCTTCTTCGTGGCCCAGCAGTTCACGGGCCTCGAGGGCCGGTACGTCAAGATCGCCGACACGATCAAGGGCTTCCGCGAGATCGTGGACGGCAAGTGCGACGACATGCCCGAGCAGGCCTTCTACATGGTCGGCACGATCGAAGAGGCCCGCGAGAAGGCCGCAACGCTCGCGAAGGTGGCATAACTCCCGATGGCACTCCAACTGCTCGTCGTCACCCCGGAGCGCAAGGTCGTCGAGACCGAAGCGGACGAGGTGGAGCTTCCGGGCGCCGAGGGGTACGTGGGCATCCTGCCCGGCCACGCGCCGCTCATCACGCTGCTCGGCACGGGCGTCCTGACGATCCGCCGCGCCGGAAGCTCGACCGCCTACGCCGTCTCGGCGGGGTTTGCCGAGGTCTCGAGCGACCGAGTCTCGGTCCTCGCGGACTCGGCCGAGGCGGCCGCCGAGATCGACGCGGCTGCGGCCGAGCGCGATCGGACAAAGGCCGAAGAGGAGATGAAGACGGCCGGCATCGACACGCTCGATCCCATCCGAGCCCGCTTCGAGCTCGCGCAAGCGCGCATCGCAGTCGCTCGCCGCCCGAACTAGAGATCTGGCGGGGAGCAAGCCCCACGCGGGCGTCGTTGCCGAGGCCGTCTGACAGAATACCGGCCGGAGGAACGAGAGGATGAGTGATCGCGTCGAACCCGAACCGCCGCCGGACAAGCCCAACGGCGACGAACGGCTGTTTCTCTCGGGCCCGCGCTCGCGCTGGAAGGAATTCTTCTCGGTCTTGGAGATCATGCGCGAGTTCTTCCGGGGTTTCCGCACGCTGCACTTCGTCGGCCCGTGCGTGACGGTCTTCGGCTCGGCACGCTTCAAGGAGGATCACCCGTACTACGCACTGACCGAACAGGTCGGCGCGGGCCTGGCGCGCCTGGGTTTCACCGTCATCACGGGAGGCGGCCCGGGGGTCATGGAAGCGGCGTGCCGGGGCGCCAAGCTGGCCGGCGGCTTCACGGTCGGCTGCAACATCGTCCTGCCCGAGGAGCAGAAGCTGAACCCCTACCTCGACCGCTCCGTGGCGTTCGAGCACTTCTTCGTCCGCAAGGTGATGCTCGTCAAGTACTCATATGCCTTCGTGGTCATGCCGGGCGGCCTCGGAACGATGGACGAGCTCTTCGAGGCGTTGACACTCATCCAGACCGCGAAGATCAAGAACTTCCCGGTCGTCCTGATGAGCACGGAGTACTACCGCCCGCTGATGGGCTTCCTCGCAAAGATGGTGGCCGGGGGCACGATCTCCAACACCGATCTCGATTTGCTTCTCCTGACCGATTCGGTCGAGCAGGCGATGGACCACATCGAGAAGCACGCCGTCAAGCCCTTCGGCCTCGACCGGCCGACACACAAGCTCAAAGTCCTGGGCGAGTAGCCCGGCGGATTGGTGCGTTCTCATCAGTTCGGAGAGCCCGCCCGGCGTTAGCGTCGAAAGCGCCGGAGGTGGGCCATGTTTCGAAGGATTCTCGTTCCCGTCGATTTCACGAAGAAGAACGTTCGCGCGGTGAAAATCGCGGCCAGGGTGGCGTCGCCGCGCGGGGCGGCCCTGACGTTGATCCACGTCATCGAGCGCGTGGATGCGGGCGACGACGCGGCGCTGACGGACTTCTACCGCGGTCTCGAGAAGATCGCCCGCACGAAGATGGGGACCCTTCTCGGGTCGGCCGGCAAGATCCCGGCCCATGCCGAGGTCGTCTACGGCAACCGCGTCAATGAGATCCTGCGGCTGGCCGAGGAGAACCGGACCGACCTGATCGTCATGGGTTCGCACCGCGTCGCCCGGAAGCATCCGGGTCAGAACTGGGGCACGATCAGCTACAAGATCGGCATCCTCGCGCGCTGCCCGGTGCTTCTGGTGAAATAACGACTCAGGCCTACTGCCCCTTGTATCCCGATCCTCGGAGCGCCTTGCCCGGCGCGGCTCCGGTGATCTTGCCGCCGTCCACGACGAGGACGCCGTTGACCGCGACGAACGGGAACCCCGCGCTATAGCGGCGCGGCTCCTCGTAAGTTGCCAGATCCTGGACCTTCGTCATATCGACGGCGACGAGATCGGCGGCCATGCCGACCTTGACGAGCCCGCGGTCGGTCAGGCCGGCGGCCTCGGCGGGGAAAGACGTCATCTTGCGGACGGCTTGCTCGAGACGCAGGACCTTCTCGTCGCGAACGTACTTGCCGAGAATGCGCGCGGTCGAGGCCCATCCGCGGGGGTGGGACTTCTCTTCGGAGAAGATGCCGTCGGTCGCGCCGGCGCCCGAGTCCGTGCAGAAAGCGACGAGGGGGCTCTTCAGGGCAGTCTGGACGTCGGCCTCGTCCATCATGAAAATGATGCAGGCCGTGTTCGCGCGGTCGGCGACGACGAGATCGATCAGAGCGTCGCGCGGGTCCTTCTTCTCGTCGGTGGCGATCTGGGCGACCGACTTGCCCTCGTACTTCTTCAGCTTCGTGTCGACGACCGAGGCGATGAGGACGCGGTCAGGGCCTCCGGCGCCCAGGTACTGGTTGCTCCAGGTGTCCGAGTCCTCGAGCATGTCCTTCTTCGCCTTCTCGCGCTGTGCGGGATCGGCCAGGCGCTTGAGAAGCGCGTCGCGGCCGCCTTCGCGAATCCACGGCGGCAGGCAGGCGTCGAGGCCGTTGGAGCCCGCCGTCCACGGATACTGGTTGGCCGCGACGTCGATGCCTTCGGCGCGCGCGGCCTCTATGCGCGCAAGCACCGCGGGCATACGCCCCCAGTTGCGCTTGTACGCGGTCTTCAGGTGCCAGATCTGGGACCGGATTCCGGCTTCTTTCGCGATGCGGAAGACCTCGTCGAGCGAAGAGTCGATCGCGTTGGCCTCGGAGCGCTGGTGCGTGAAGTACGCGCCGCCGTATCGGGCCGCGACCTTCGCCATGGCGATGAGCTCGTCGGTCGAGTTGTACATGTCGGGCACGTACTGGAGGGAAGAGGAGACGCCGATGGCGCCGTCCTTCATGGCCTGGTCTACGACGTCGCACATCCGCTTCAATTCCTCGGGCGTCGCGCGGCGGTCGGCCTTGCCAATGACGAGATCGCGCACGCTGCCCGCCCCGACGAAGGTCGCGAGGTTGATGGCGCTGCCGCGGCGCTCGAAAGTCTTGAAGTAGCCGTCGAGCGTCGTGAAGTCGGGCGTGAATCCGTACCGCTGGTAAATGTCCTTGCCCTCGGCGAGCATCGCGGCGTTCAACGGCGCGATGGAGGAGCCCTCGCCGGTGACCTCGGTCGTGATGCCCTGCGTGATCTTCGAGGCCGCCCGCTTGTCGACGAGCACGTTGTACTCGGACTGCCCCAGGAGGTCGATGAATCCCGGCGTGATGACGAGGCCCTTTGCGTCGATCGTGCGCTTTGCGGCGTGGCCGGAAAGCGGGCCGATCGCGACGATCCGGCCGTCCCGGACGCCGACATCCGCGACGAACCAGGGCGCGCTGGTGCCGTCGACCACGCGGCCGCCGACGAAGACGAGGTCGTAGGGGGCCTCGGCGGGGGCGGGAGCGAGGGCGAGCAGGCAGAGCACGGCCGGCAGGACGAGCAGCAGCTTTTTCATGCGGGTAACTCTATCGCCGGTTCCGCCGTTCACGTTGGGTTCACGTCGTCCTGTCTAGCCTCGGGGTCATGAGGAGACTTCTGGTCGCGGCGCTGCTCTGCGGGCTTGCCGCCGCCGCCGCGGCAGCCCCCTCGGAGAAGCCGAAGAGCCACGGCTACGACGTTTCCGGCACCATCTCGCGGGTGGATGAAGCCGCGAAGACGTTCGTCGTGAAGACGGCGGCCGGCAAGCAAACCGTCCTCGCTCGCACCGCGGCCACGAAGGTCAATGGGGCCCTGAGGGTCGGAGACCGCGTTGCGGTGCGCTGGCTCGAACGGGACGGCAACAAGATCGCGACCTCGATTCGGATCGAGCCGCCCGCCGTGGCGGCCGCAACGCCCGTGGCGCCGCCCGCCACCTCGACCCGCTAGATTGCCGTAACGGAACTCATTCGTATTCGGGTGCCGGAGGGGCGGCCCTTGGGGCCGGCCGCAACAGGCACTGCGTCGCCGCGGCGGCCCGGGACGAGCCCTGCTCCAACGGCCCAAGCGCGTGATCAAGACTCCCGTTACTGCACGCTAGTGCCCGTCCAACGCGCGCAGCACGGTCATGACGCGGGCGGACCACGAGTTTTCTCGGCCGAGCGCGCGCAGATGGGCTCGGAAGTTCGGATCGCGGCCTTGTTCCCACGCCGCGTCGAGGGCGCTCGAGAACTCCGCGGCCGTCGCGGCGATGCGGACTTCCGGATGCGCCTGGCACTCCGTCATGGGCGTCGTGACGATCGGCTTGCCGCCCGCAAAATACTCGTAGAGCTTCAAGGGCGAGGTCGCCTGCGTGATGGCGTTGATCCGGAACGGGATCGTTGCGACGTCGAAGAGCGACAGGTATCCGGGCAGCGTCACGTAGTCGCGGGGTCCGAGCCAACGGACGTTTTTCCGTTCGAGCATCGGCTGGCCCGGAAGACTCTTGTCGTACTGGGGACCGATGAGCACGAACCGCCAGTCGGGCTTGGACGCGGCAACCGCGTCGAGCAGCGGGTAATCGAACCACTCCGCCAGGGCGCCGTAGTATCCGGCGACCGGTACCCCGGGCGTCAGGAACCGCAGGAGCTCATCGTCGCGAGGCGGCGCCGCGGGCGCGGCGAAGCGCTCGTACTCGACGGCGTTCTGCAGGAGGATGGCGTCCGGCCGCGATTTGAGCGCCTCCACGTGCAGCGTGCGGGCGACGCTGGCGACGACCGTGGCCTCGGCCAGGCCGCGCGCGTGATTGTTCCGAAGCAGCGCGGCGTCGTGCGGGAACACCGAGAGGTCGTCGATCCAGTCGTAGACCGTCCGCGCCGGCCGCGGGTAGCCGTCGGAGAGATGAAAGTTGTACGGGAATGTCCAGAGCAGCGGCGACGGGACCTCGTGCAGAAGCTCGGGCGATCCGCTGAAGAGAAACAGGTTCGGCTCGATCTCGCGGAACCCGTCCACGCGATCGGCGGCGTTGCTGCTGTCGAAAATTGCCACGTACCCGAGGCGCGCGAACACCCGGGCGAGGTGGTGCGGGCGCTGGAACAGATGGATGCCCCAGCCCACCGAGGGCAGAAAGATGACGGCGCCCTTGCTCGAGCGCACGCGCGCGAGCACGTGGGAGAGCTGGTCGCGGTGCTCCTCGAGGGTCGCGAAGCGGCGCGGCGACGCGGCCAGCGCCGCGGGAGCCACCGCTTGCGACGCGGCCGTCCCGTTCCACTTCTCGTCGTAGTTGCGCTTGTTCTCGGCGTACAGCGCGAAGTACGCTTCCTTCGGCATCTTCCGGAAGGAGGCCATCTGCCAGTGGTGCACGAACGCGTCGCGGGCGCAGCGCACTGCGTAGCCCTTCTCGCGCACGCGGCGGTTGTAGTCGTCGTCCTCGAAGAGGCCGATGCCGAAGCGCTCGTCGAGCGGCCCGACTTCTTCGTAGACCCGGCGGGGCAGTGCCGTGCAGAAAAGGGCGAGCATCGGGATGTCGAATGATTCCCGGTCGTGTTCGCGGACCCATCCCGCCGTCCACGCGGGCAGATCCGCGACGCTCGCGTAGCCGGCGTCCACTTTCGCCGCGTTGGCGATGGCGTTGGTGACCGGGCCGACGAGGCCGAGCTTGCGATCCGAGGCGAGGTGCCGCACGAGCGCCGTGGCCCAGCCCCGCGTGAGGACAGTGTCGTTGTTGAGAAGGACCAGGTAGTCGCCGGAGGCGTCGGCGAGCCCGGCGTTGCAGGCTGCCGCGAATCCGCGGTTTTCAGAGTTGAAGATCGGGCGGATCCTCGGATCGCGCCGTGCCAGACCCGACAGCAGCTCCGGGGTGCCGTCGGTGGAGGCGTTGTCCACGACGAGGATCTCGAGGTTCGGCCACTCGGTGCGCGCGACGAGGCTCTCGAGGCAGAGCCGGTTGAGCTCGAGCCCGTTCCACGTCACGACGACGACCGACAGTTTCGGAAACGCCGCGGCGATCGCTCTCTCGTCCGCGAGATCCGTCGCGACCGGCCAGGCGCGTTCGGCCTGGAGCCGCTCGGCCACCGGGCGCCAGGCAGAATCCGTGACGACCGTGAGCGTCGCCCCGAGGGCGCGCTCGCGCCGGAGTTGATCGAGGGCTTCGAACAGGCCGTCGTCCATGGCGTCGCGTGCGCAGAGCGTCACCGCGAACCTGCCTGGCGAAATCTCGCGCGCCTCGAAGGCGGACCCTTCGGCGCGCAGATCCGAATCGATGGCGAAGACCCGGTGCCCGGCCTCGGCCAGGCTTTGAGCGGCCTGCGCGTGTGCGTCCGAGGCAGGAAGCAGCACGATGTCGCAGCGGTTCTCGATCGCGGGCCTGGGCGCCCTGGCCGCAGCCTCGGGCGCGGTGTCCGGCCCGGCCCAGTCCGAGGGCGGTTCTCCGAGGGCGCGGCGTAGCTTTTGCCTCGCTGGGCGCGAAACGCGCGCCGCGGCCCGCCGTGCCCGCCAGTAGAGGTTGAGCGTCTTCCAGACTCGGGAGTTGTAAATCCGGAAGAGCTCCTCCCGGGCCTCGGCGCGCTGGCCTTCGAGAAGCGTCGCCTCGCGGCGGTGCGCGTGCGCCACGGCCTCGAAGTTCGCGAGCAGGTCGGCGTTCGACGCCCGCAGCGCGGTCTCGACGCTCTCGGCCGCAAAGAGGCGGGCCTCGGTATCGGCCACACGCAGCTCGAGGGCGATCCGATCGGCGCGCAGGACATCGACCTCGGCAGAAAGCTCGTGTGTGCGCGCGAGGTTCGCCGAGAGCGCGTCGTCGAAGAGGCGGATCATCTCCGGGGCGATCGGCGCGGTGGGGGGCGGATTGCCGGCGAGAGCCGCCAGGGCATCGAGGTCCGCCTCGGCCAGGCGCTTTTGTTCGGATGCGGCCGCGGCGAGCCTTGCCCCGAATCGGTTGCGCTCGGCGTGGGCCAGCTCCATTTTCGCGGCGAGCGTCGAGGCGGAGAGCTCGCCGATTTGCAAAACCAGCTCGGACATGCCGGAGCGCTCGAGCAGGGCTTCCACTTTCTTGTCGTATGCAATCGCGACCGGAGGCACGGACCCCGCGATCGCGAACACGGCCGAATGCAGTCGCATCCCGACGACGAGGTCGCACCCCCCGATCAGCGCCGCCGTGTCCTCCGGCGAGAGCAGGCCCGAAAGGACGGCGGTCCGGTCCGCGTGCCGCAACTGCTTGCGCACGCGCGAAGCGAGCGCGAAGTCGTCGTCGTCGCTCCAGGGGCTCTTCTCGAAGGGCACGAACAGCAGCGAGCCCGAAGTCCTCTCGAGGAAGAGGTCGAGCCCGGCGGCCGCCTCGCGCTCCCAGGCCTCGGGCCGGAGGCCGTGGGACCAGGGCCGCAGCGCGACGCCGGCGATCGGCGCCCTCGGCTCGATGCCCATGCCGATGAGCACGTCCTCGGGCCGGACGCCTTCGGGGGCCAGCAGAAAGGCGGGGTCGGCCGACAGCGTGATCCGCGATGCCGGCACGCCGAGGGCTTCGAGCAGCGCGCGCGAACCCTCGTCGCGCACGGAGATCCGCGCGGCCGCTCGGGCGACTGCGGCGACGATCCTGCGGCCCTCCGCGCTTTCGAGCGGGCCGAAGCCGAGGCCGTGCAACGCGAACGGTTTCCCGGCGAGGGCGGCGAGGATCGCGGGCCCCGCGTAGAAGGTAATTCCGCCGTGGCGCGGCGTCAGAAGCGTGCCCGCCTCGACTCCGCGGTAGTCCTGGAAGAGGCCGCCTCCGCCGATGACGACGAGATCGCAATTGCGAACCTCCTCCGCGATCGCAAGCGGGTCGCGCCAGGCAATCGCATCCACGCCGTGCCGGTGCCGCGTCTGGCCCGGGTCGCCCGAGAGGACGACGATCCGGATCGAGGGCAGCCGCCGACGCAGTCCCGCGACGAGCCCGGCGAGGATCGCTTCGTCCCCGGTATTTCCGAACCCGTAGTAGCCGGTGACGAGGACGCTCTGTTGGGCCATTCCTGTCAGTCTCTCGCAGAAGAGCGCCGCCGAACAACCGGCAACCAACAACCGACAACCGGCGTACGCGGTTATGCTTCGGGACCGTATGGAAGTGCCGGCCGGGGTCCTCGATCCGACGACGCCCGCATGGCAGCGGGTCGCACAGCGATTCGCGCACTGGCGCGCGCCCGGCGGCGAGGCCTTCTACGAGGCCCTGGCCAGGCACTTTGCTCACCTCTGTGATCACCCGGTTCTGCCGCTGCACTTCGAGTACGCGGTCACGGCGAACGAGCGGGGCCGCGCCGCGGCCGACCGGCTTTCCGGCCTCCTCGGGGCCAGGCGGCGCCGCGGATTCCTGCGACGGGCGCACCCGCGGGTCCTCGACGTCGGCTGCGCGTACGGCGGGTTCCTGGTCGCGTTCGCGGAAAGAGGGGCAAAGGTGACGGGCATCGAACAGGACGAGCGCTACGTCCGGCTGGCCGGCCTGAACCTTCGCGAGCGGGGACAAGACGGCGAGGTCGTCCGGGGGGACGCGGCTGAGAAGCATCCGGCGTTTCGGGGGCGCTTCGAGCTCATCATCGCCAACGACGTGCTCGAGCACGTGGCGCGGCTGGACGACTTCCTTGGAAACATCGCCGACTGGCTTGCGCCCGGGGGCGTGGCCTATTTCGAGATCCCGAATGGCGCCTGGCCCCCCTACGTCGGCAAAGACGGGCACCATCAGCTCTTCGGCATCGCGCTGCTCGATTTTGCACAGGCCAGCCGTTACATGACGCTGCTCTCGCCCAATGGAAAGTACGACACCTACAACTACCTCGGCCTGGCCGACTACCGGCGTCTTTTCGCGGCGCACCGATTGTCGTTCGAGGTGATGCCCGAAACCCTCGGGTCGGCGACCGTCGAGGGCGTCCTCGCGCAGTGTGGAGATCTGCGCGCGGGGCTCGAAGCGGGCCTCGCGACGGTTCCGGATGAGCTCGAGGGCCTCGTGCGTGAGCGCGTCGAGAGATATCTCTCGCGCGTCGCGGCGGCGCCGCGGGCCGCCGCAGAAGAGCGTCGGGCGTTCCTGCTCGACTTCGGGCCGGCGTTCTGGATGGCCCTGTCGAGGCGCGCGTGAGACGGCTCGTGGCGGTCATGGTGCTCGTTCTCGCCGCGGCCCCCGCCTGCCGCAGGCAGCCGGGCGACGCCTGGCGGGGCATGAACGTGATCTGGATCTCCTTCGACTCGGTCCGCTCGGACCATTGCTCCTTCAACGGATATGCGCGCTCCACGACGCCGAACCTCGATCGGGTCGCCTCGCGCGGCGCGCGCTTTCCGCGCACGGTCGCGCAGGCGCCCTACACGCTGCCTTCGTATGCGTCGATGCTTTCCTCGCGCTACGTCTCGCAGTTGGCGGTGCACGAGCAGCGAGACGAAAAGGACGCGTCGAAGATCCTCGCCATCGCGCCCGGGCCGTCGCCCGAGGACGTGCTCGTCTCCGAAGCGCTCCGGGGCGCCGGGTACAAGACGGCCGCCTTCGTGCAGAGCTGGATCTCCAGGCCCTTCGGGTTCGACCAGG
This sequence comes from Acidobacteriota bacterium, assembly GCA_031360505.1. Classification (GTDB taxonomy): domain Bacteria; phylum Acidobacteriota; class Thermoanaerobaculia; order UBA5066; family Gp7-AA6; genus DAHUXD01. Next base: position 19,880 of record JANMBR010000166.1, on the reverse strand, counting down.
GATGGGACCTCTTTCGCCACGAGCAGGAGACGCTTGCGGTCAAGATGCCCCGCGTTCTCGACTGGATCGAGAAGAACCGCGCCGGACGCTTTTTCGTCTTCCTCTACTCGACCGACACGCACTATCCATTCCTGCGCGCCCACGAGCGAAAGAATCTCTACGGTACCTTCCCGAGCGCATTCGAGTTCAGCCTCGACACGATCGAGGGTGTTCGCGCGGGCAAGGTCCATCCGTCTGCCGACGACATCGCCAACGCGATGGCCATGTACGACGAGGGGATCCACTGGACCGACGCGGACCTGGCGCCGCTCTTTGCCTACCTGCAGAGTGCGGGGCTCTCCGAGAACACCATCGTTGTTTTCAACGCGGACCACGGCGAGGAGTTCGACGAGCACGGCGTGATCAGCCACGGCCAGACGTATTACGACGGCGTCGTGCGCACGCCGCTCGTCATCTCGGCCCCTGGAATGCCGCGCGCAGGGCGGGCGATCGAGCAGCTCACGCAGAACATCGACATCGGGCCGACCCTGCTCGACATGGTGGGCGTCGAGCGGCCGCCCGGATGGAACGGACGGAGCCTGAAAGCCGCGCTGGCCGGCACCGAGACCGCACCTGCGGCGCCCCGCGCGGCGTTCAGCGAAGGCGCGTGGACGTTCTGGATCGGCAGCGTGACCGAGGAGAACCGCAAGTTCATCCTCGTGACCCCGCAGGAGAGGATGCTCTTCGACCTCGCCAAGGACCCCGCCGAAAAGACGAACCTCGCGCTATCGGATCCGGACGGCGTGCGCAGCCTGTACCACGTCCTCGTGAAGCACCTCGGCGGCCCGGCTTCCTGGATCGGGTCCGGCGGCGAGAAGCCTCCGTCCTACGAGACCTGGATGAAGCAGGTCATGGGGCACTACGGCCTCGGCGAGCAGAGCGACGTCGTCAAGGAGCTGAAGGCCCTCGGCTACCTCCATTGATGGGGCAGGGTGACGCGGAAGATGGCGCCGCCGCCTTCGTTTTCGGCGACTTCGACGGCGCCGCCGTGCGCCGCGGCGACCTGCTCGACGATCGCGAGGCCGAGCCCGGATCCCTGAGGATTGCGCTCGCGGGTCTTCTCGAGTCGGACGAATCGCTCGAAGATGCGCTCCCGGTCGCCCTGCGGGATGCCGGGCCCGTGGTCGGCGACCTCGAGGAGCACGGCATCCTGCGCCCCCGTGATCCGGACTTCCACCACGCCGCCGGCGTTCGAGTAAAGGATGGCGTTCGAGACGAGGTTCGAGACGAGCCTCGTCAGCCCCTCGCGTTCGCCGCGCAGGCGCGTATCGCCGCTGCGGGACACGGCGCAGAGGACGTTGCTGCGCGCGCCGAGCGCCGCGACCGCGGCCAGGGCCTCTTCCGCGACGTCCGACAGGTCGAGCTCCTCCGTGCGCCGCGGCGACGCGGCGTCTCCTCGGGCCAGCTGCAGGAGCCCGTCGACCTCGCGCGCGAGGCCCTTGGAGGCGTCGGCGATCGTCTGTAGAGAGCGCCGGCGCTCCTCTTGCGTGGCCTCGGGCCGCAGGGCGTCCTGCGCCTCGCCGACGAGCACGGCGGTCGGCGTCTTGAGTTCGTGGGCGGCGTCGGCGATGAGGCGCCGCTGAGCGCGGAATGCGCGCTCGAGCCGATCGAAGAGCGAGTTGATGACGGCGGCCAGGCGGCGGAACTCTTCGCCGCCCGAGGACACCTTCACGCGGTGCGAGAGATCGGTGGCCTCGGCTTCTTCGGCCAGACGCGTGACTTCCTGGACCGGCCGGATCGCGCGATGGACGGCGAACGCGAGGATCGCGGCCGTCCCGAGAAAGCCGACGAGCACCATCGCGCCGAGCGCGTTGTCCACGCGAGCGAGCGAGCGCAGGGTGGGCCCGATCCACCGGAAGACGACGAGTGTGGCGCCCTTCGCCTTGCCCTGGAGGTGCGTGACGAGGAAGCGGCAGGTGCGGCTCTGCCCGCTGTAGGGCTCGATCGCCGTGTACGGAACCTCGGGCTTCTCGCTGTAGTTGGCGAGGGCGACGCGTTCCTGCGAGCGCAACAGATCACCCGTCAGGGCCACGGGCACGTCGCCGTTGAAGAGGATCGCGGAGTGGTTGGCGAGTCGAAACTCGAACATGTTGGCCTCGAGGCCGGCCTTGAGCGCCTGGCGCTCCTCCTCCTTCAAACCGACGAGCTCGTAGTCCGATCCGATCGCGACCGAGAGCGTGTCGAGCTCGCCGTCGATCTCCTCGAACGCGAGCTGGCGGATGCGCGCGCGGGCGCCGAGCGCGAGCGCGAGCAGAAAGATCGCGCAGACGAGCGCGCCGGAAAGCGCGATGCGCGTGCGGGCGCGATCGAGCGAGAGCCAGCTCATCGCAGCCGGTAGCCCATTCCCCGGACGGTCTCGATGCGGGGGGGCTGCTTCGGCCGGTCGAGCTTTCGGCGCAGGCGCCCGACGAGCACGTCGATCGTGTTGGACATTGGTTCCTCGCGCTCGCCCCAGGCCTGCTCGAGGATGTCTTGCCTCGAGACCACGACGCCCGGCGAGCGCATCAGGAGCTCGAGGATCGTGAACTCGCGCGTCGTGAGCGAGAGCGCCTCCGTGCCGCGCCACGCCGTTCGCCGGCCCGGATCCAGCCGCAGATCCCCGGCCGTGAGCTCGCGGGGAGCCCGCACTTCGTTGCGCCGCAGGAGCGCGCGGGCCCGGGCCGCGAGGACCTCGAGGTCGAAGGGCTTGCCGAGGTAGTCGTCCGCGCCCTCCGAGAGCCCCTCGATCTCGTCCTCGGGCTGGTCCATCGCGGTGAGCATCAGGATCGAGTGCCGGAAGCCGGCGGCGCGCGCCCGGCGGCAGACGTCGAGCCCGTCGCCGTCGGGCAGCCGTCGGTCGAGGACGACGAGCCCATACTCGTGGAGGCCCATCAGCTCCTCGGCGTCGGCGATCCGCGCGGCCTCGTCGCATGCGAGCCCGGCCCGCGTCAGTGTCCGCACGACGAGCGACCGCAATCGCTCGTCGTCTTCGAGAACGAGGACCCTCACTCCCGCTAGCCTACAACGCGGCGCTTGCCTCGACCGGGCAGCCGCGGCGGGGCCCAACTACCAAATCAGGTTGAACGTCTTGGTCAGGAAGACCGCCATCTGAGCGCGATTGACGGAAGTCGTCGGGCAGTAATTTCCCCCGCCGCAACCGTTCGTGATGCCTTCCGCGACGAGTTGCTTGATCCAGTTGGCGTAAGTGCTCGGGCACGCGACGTCCGTAAACGGGTTGGAGCCGCAGGCCGGGGGCGTGTACCCCGATCCGTGTTCGGCCTTGAGGAGAAAGACGGCCATCTGCTGGCGCGTCACCGGGTCGAGCGGACAGTAGTTGCCGCCGCCGCATCCGGTGGTGACGCCCTCGGCCGCGAGCTGCTCGATCCAGTTCGCGAACTGGCTTGGGCACGGTACGTCCGTGAAAATGCCGGCGCACACGGGAGGCGCATAGGCCTGCCCATGAACTGCCTTGAGGATGAAAACAGCCATCTGCTGGCGCGTCACCGGGTTGTTCGGGCAGTAGAGAAGTGGGTTCGCATTGCAGCCTCCGGTCACGCCATCGACGTAGACCGTTTCGACCCAGTGAAAGTACGGGTTCGTGGTCGGCACGTCGTCGAAGGTCGCCCTCGAAACGAGGCACGAGGCGCCGTTGATCTCGGGCAGCATCTTGTCGTTGATGCACCGCGGATGGAATACCAACGACATGTACGACCATCCGTAGAGGTGGCAGTAGCTCATGATCGTACCGGCTCCGGGGGAGGGTGGCGTGGCTGTGCCCGCAAAGCAGTTCGCCCCTCCCCCGCTGTAGCACTGGTCCGTCCAGTCAGGATAGGTCGGAGGCCCCATGCAGTGTGTGTGCGGCGATCCTGCGTTGTGTCCCATTTCGTGGGCGGCGGCATCCTGGTCCCAGAGCCCGAGCGGATACGTCGCGTTGACCTGCGTGAGCCCGTAGCCGCCGCCCCAATCGCTGCCGTTGGGAAAGTCGCCCATGCAGAGGACGCCGATCCATGCGATGCCGCCGGTGACCGGGTGGCCGCTCAAGTAGTGGACGAAGGTTCGGGGATTGCTCGAGATGGGCTTGTTCACATGCCACCAGTCGCCCAGCTGATTGAGCTGGGTCAGCGTGTCGCCCCCGGTATAGGGGTCGGCAACCGCCCAGACGTGCACTTCACTCACCGTCAGGTGCATGGCGAGGTCGCGGTCGTAGATCACGTTGATGGCGCCGAAGAGCCTCAACACGTAGGTGGCCAAGTCGCTGACGTTGCTGCTGAAATGGATGTAGAGCTGGTTGTCCGTCTCGACGCGCACGGCCGCCTGCTTAAATCCGGCGACCTCCGGCAGATTCAGGGCGGGATAGCTCGGGCCGGCCATTGCCGTTAGCGGAGCGGGCAGCTCTTCGGCGGTGCAGGCCCATGGGGAAGCCGAGGCGGCCGAGTTCGATGGCGAGTCGGCCGAGCGCACGACGTAATTCTTGTTCGATTCCTCCGGCCCGACGTAGGAATGGCCTGTGCTCGAGTGGACGTACGCCACGAGACCGGTTGCGTCGATCCCGACGTACACGCTGGAATCGGGCTCCCCGTCGACGACGCCCTTGAAGTGGCTGACCTCGGGCAATGGCAGGAACGACTCTCCGTCTTTCCCGGTCACCGAGATGTGCGCATCGGGCGCGGCAACCATGAAGCGCTTGAGGACGAGGCGGCCGGAGGCGCCCGGGGCCGTCGGAAAGTTGTTCACGGAGAACTGGTCCTGCCCGGCTGCCCGGAGTACCGCGAGGGCGGAGGCGTCGAGGTCGAGTGCCTCCTGGCCTGGTGCGGCAAGCCGGACGGAGAGCGCCGGCGAGGAAGTGGGCCGGACGGGGCTCGGGATCGTCGCCGCGGCCGCCGCGAATGCGGCAGCCAGGGCCACGAGCCCGATCAGGTGCGTTTTGAAAGTGCGTCGGGTCATGTTTCGCCTCCCCTGGAAATGGACGACCAAATAGAGACCTCTCCCGTCACCACGGGACATCGCAAGAGTGGGGCCACGGGCGGGCCTGTCCGAAGGGTAGGCTGCAGAGGCGTTTGCGTGAGGTGATCCCGGTCACCGGACGCGTGGCGTCAGCGTCCGAAGGTCGGCGGTGACATTCCGGGTCGGCTCGGGTATCGTCGCGCGGCCGATGCTGCTTGCCGCCGCCATGACCCTCGCGTTGCTCGGGAAGCCGAGCCCGACTCCGACTCCCGCGCCGGGAGCCGCGCTCGTCGGCCAGTGGGAGTCTGCGCAGCGCACGCAGGAAGGGGTGGGCAACATCCTCGAGTTCTACGCAGACGGGCGCGTGACTCAGATCTCCGCGTCGATGGCCGACGCGGGTTACTCGGTGCAGGACGACCGCCTGCGCACGTTCTGGAAGGACCCTGCGACCGGCAGGGTTTCCGAAGTCGAGACCGAGATCGAGTTCGAGGGCAACGGCCGTTTTCTCGAGAAGGGCGACGAGGCCTCCGGCGAAAATTGGTCCGAGAGAGTCGGAGCGGCCCCACGGTCCGGCTCGCCCCTGCTCGGTCAGTGGTGCTCGCTGTTTCTCGAGACGCTGACGACGTACCGCGAGTTCACGCCCGACCGCATGTACAACCGGCTTCCGGTCGTCACCCTGCGGGGCCATTACTCGGTCTCGGGCGAGACGCTCAGAGTCGAGATGCAGGCGCAGCCTTCGGGCGAGTATCCCTTCCGTCTCGACCACGGCGAGCTCGTCATCAAGAGCCGGAACGGATCGGAAAAGCGGTACAAGCGGCCCGAGACCTCGTTGCTGAAGGGGTACTGAAGGCGGGGTCTGTCCTCAATGTTGGACGTTGACGGTGGCCGGGAACAGGTCTAGCTTGTTCGGCAGTTTCTTTTCTTACCACAACGGAGGTCCTGATGAAACGCTTCCTGGGGCTCTGCGTCTTGATCCTCCTCGGTGTCTCCCATGCGTCCGGACAAGGTCTCCAACGCTTGACCCGACCCGAAGTTTCGTATGCCGTCCACCACGACACGTCCCCGCCTCTTCGAGACATACCTTCCATCCTGCCGATGTTCGTCGCGGCCCACGAGAAGCCGCGCCCGATCCCGATCCCATTGGGCTCCGGCCTGGCCGCCGAGCAGTCGGACCCGGTCGCCCAGACGTCGGCCAATGTGCTCGTCCCCGCCATCGCGGGCATCTCGTTCGACGGCCTCGGTATCGGGAGTCCCTACACGCCCGACGCCGCGCCTCCCGACACGAACGGAGCGATCGGAGCCACTCAGTATGTGCAGTGGGTCAACGAAGCCTTCGCCGTCTACGACAAGTTGACCGGGGCAATCGCGACCGGTTTTCCCAAGGCCGGGAACACGCTCTGGGCAGGATTTGGCGGAGGCTGTCAGACGAACAACGACGGCGACCCGATCGTCCAGTACGACAAGGCCGCCAACCGCTGGGTGATGACGCAGTTCTCCGTCTCGACGACGCCCTATCTGCAGTGCGTGGCCGTCTCGACGACGAGCGACGCGACGGGCAGCTACAACCGCTACTCCTTTTCGTACGGCTCCACGTTCAACGACTATCCGAAAGTCGGCGTGTGGCCCGACGGTTACTACGTCACGTACAACATGTTTACGAGCACCTTCCAGGGGGCGAAGCTCTGCGCCTGGGACCGCGCCCAGATGCTGGTGGGCGCCGCGGCCACCCAGCAGTGCTTCCAGCTTTCCACCTCCTACGGCGGCGTCCTTCCGTCCGACCTCGACAGCAGCACCGCGCCGCCCGCTGGCGCGCCGAACTACATGGTGAACTTCGGGACGAACAAGCTAAACCTCTGGAAGTTCCACGTGGACTGGGCGACGCCGGCCAACACGACGCTGACAGGCCCGACGGCGATTCCGGTGGCGTCCTTCACCGCTGCCTGCGGCGGCGGCGCCTGCATCCAGCAAAAAAACGTTTCTCAAAAGCTCGATTCGCTGGCGGACCGGCTCATGTACCGGCTTGCGTACCGCAACTTCGGCACAGACGAGAGCCTCGTGGTGAACCATTCGGTCAAGGTGAGCGGCACCAAGCGCAACCAGGTCGTGGGCGTTCGCTGGTACGAGTTGCGCAGCCCCGGCACGACGCCGACGGTCTTCCAGCAGGGCACGTATTCGCCCGACAGCACGAGCCGCTGGATGGGCTCGATCGCGATGGACAAGCTTGGCAATATGGCGATGGGCTACAGCGTCTCGAGCTCTTCGGTGTACCCGTCGGTGAGGTACACCGGGCGTCTGGCGACCGATCCGCCGGGGACGATGGCGGCGGAGACGGGCGCGTACGACGGTACGGGAGGCCAGAATGGCGGCCTGAATCGCTGGGGCGACTACAGCTCGATCTCGATCGACCCCGTGGACCAGTGCACGTTCTGGTACACGACCGAGTACCTGAAGTCGACGGGCAGCTTCAATTGGAGCACGCGGGTCGCAAGCTTCAAGCTCTCCGGCTGCCAGTAGTCAAGTCAGAGCGCTTCCGAAAACGCGGAGCCGGGTATCGCACCCGGCTCCGTTTGCTTTTTACGGCAACGAGAACGTCTTCACCAGGAACACGGCCATCTGCCCGCGCGTGTTTGCCGTGGCGGGACAATACGCGCCGCCGCCGCAGCCTCCGGTGATGCCGCGGCCCGCGAGGTCCTCGATCCAGGCGTCGAAGGCGCCGCCCGTGCAGGGGACATCGCTGAAGACGAGGCCCGTGCAGTTGGCGGGCGTGTAGCTCGATCCGAGCGAGGCCTTGAGCAGGAACACCGCCATCTGCGCGCGCGTGACCGCGTTGCCCGGGCAGTACGCGAGCGGGCTCGCCTGGCAGCCGCCGGTGACGCCGAGCGTGTAGAGCTCTTCGATCCAGTCGGCGAAGAGCGAGGGGCAGGCGACGTCGGTGAAGAGCTGGGTGCAGGCGGGCGGCATGTGGGCGGAGCCGAACTTCGACTTCAAGAGGAACACCGCCATCTGCGCGCGCGTGACCGGGGCGTCGCGGCAATAGTCCCCCGCCACGCATCCGGCCGTGATGCCGTTGCGGAAGATGTTCTCGACGTACTGGTGGAAGATGTCCGCCTGCGGCACGTCGAGAAAGTCGGCGAACCACCCGGAAAAAAGCGTCCCGTTCTGCGTGTCCGGATTGACGAGCGTGACGTCGTTGAGCGTTCCCGGCGACAGCGCGGCGGTCGAGGCCGAAGCGGCGGAGCCGCTCGTGACGTCCACGCCCGTCGCGGGTACGCCGCCGATCGAAATCGCGGCGCCTGCGACGAAGTCCGTACCCGTGATCTGGAAGGGCGTCGCCGTCGCGGCGTCGCCCGAGCTCGGCGTGATCGCCGTGACGGTCGGGCCGGGGCCGCCGGCTCCGAGTAAGAGCAGCGGCGCCGGGCTCGTCCGCGACTGGCCGTCGGGATTCGTGATCGTCACGGTGCGCGGGCCAAAGGGCGCTCCGACCGTGTTCAGATCGAGCGTGACGGAAGTCGGGCTCGTGTAGGTCACGCTGTTGACCGTCACAGCGTTGGGCACGAGGGCCGCCAGCCGATTCGGATATCCCGGGCCGGGATCGAAGAAACCCGAGCCGCCCGCCGAGGTTCCGGCGATGACGACGGAGACCGAGGCGAGGCCCGAGGCGATGTTCGCCGGAGTCGCGCTCTCGGGCGTCGCCGGGGCAGGAGCGATGAGCTGGACAACGCGAACGCCGTAGGAGTCGGCTGCGTTGCAGTACTCCTGGATCGTCCACATGGTCATGTCATCGTTGGGATCGAGGCTGGTGTACGAGTAGTCGCCCCAGCGCCGCGCCGGGCCGGGATCGGCGGCGGGGTTGTAGGCCGCGGTACTCGACGTGAAGAGCAGCGGGCTCTGGAGCTCGCCCGCCGGATCGGACGCGAAGCGCCCGGCCGTCACGGCGTTGATGAATTGCATCGCACCGGCCGCGCTTGCGCCGATGGCCGCGTGGCCCTGGCCCGAGACCATGATGGACGGGATCCAGTAGAAGCGGGGATCCGTCGCGGCCGGATCGAAGAGCGTGCCCGACTGCACGAGGGCGGGAGTGCCGGTGACGTCGATCTCGTACCATCGGGCCCCGTCGCGGTCGCCCGTGTCGGACCCGGCGCCGGTCGCGTCCACGGCGATGTTGTGCGCGGTCCAGATGTGGCCGCTGCGCAGCTTGGCGTCGAAGAGGCGATCGTCGAGCGCGTCGAGCTGTCCGTCGGGGCCGCCGGTATTGCCCTGGTGCGGCACGGTCAGCGGCAGCGCCGTCGCCGGCACGGACAGGGTCAGGTTCGCCGAGATCGACAATGGCGGCCAGGCCCCGGGAGCGCTGAAGGTGATCTTGAGCAGGACGAGCTCGTTCGTGACGGGCAGCACGTTGTTGACGCCGATGACCCAGGACTCCGTGGGCGCGCTGGCCGAGAGATTGTCGACGCCCTGCGGCGAGTAGGGGCCGGCGCCGCCGGGTGTGACCGTGAGATTGCGGTAGGCGACGACGTGAGCGCCCACGACGAGGTTGCCGCCCGCGCCCGAAACGACCTGGCTCTTTTGGACGACGTGGACGGTCGTTCCCTGGTAGGCGCCTGTCGTGTCGAACATGTTACCGCCGATGACGAGCGCGTTCGCGTCCACCCCGAGCGTGGGGTAGTCGAAGAAGAGGCCGGCGTCGCCGGAAGGCTGGTCGAGGTCGTGCTCAAAGTAATAGAAGGTCCAGATGGTCCCGACCGAGATCGTGCCGCTGCTCGACACGGCGATGAGCACGCGGTTGTCCGAGAGCGTGTCGGAGAAGTTGATGACGGTCACGAACCAACGACCGGAGACGCGGTCGTAGCGCACGCGCGGCTCGCTCGTCGGTTGGCCATTGCGCACGGAGGTGAAGAAGGTGTCCAGATCCGCGTTCAGGCCTCCGTCGGAGCCGCCCGTCGCCTTGTCGAAGCTGCGGAGGCGGCCGTTGACGCCGACCAGAAACTGCGAGGGCCCGGCCGCGCCCATCGTGTCGGGAGGGAAGGCGTTCGTGTCGGCAAGGTTGGCGCCGAGGAAGTTGACGCCGAGCGTCTGGGGCTCGCCGGGTGTCGAGGCGGCGTGAGCGGGCGACACGGCTGCGGGCGCCGATGGCCTCGAGGCGGGGCTCTGTCTGGGCGACGGCAGGCGAGGCTTCATCCTGCGCGGGCCCTGCATCATGTCGGCAATGCTCTGCCGGGCCATGATCTGGGCGCCCGTCTCCTGGTAGAGGCCAGCGGTTTGTCCTGAGAGGGGGATGCCGATCGCGAAGAGGATTGCGGCGATTGGTCCGGCGGCTCGGGTTTTCTGCAACATGCACACTCCTGTTTGGCGGGCGGCCGGTAGATTAGCAGGCCTCGCACCATACCGGCTTGCGGTCGAATCGTTGAATAATGCATCTTCCCGGAGGTGGACATGCGAGTGGCTTTTTCGGCGTCCGGTCTTTTTCTGGCCGCGGCCGCGCTCGTCGCGGCAGACCCGCCGGTCCTGCGCTACGTCCCGAAACACGAGGAGCTCAAGTACACGTTTGGGGGCGTGGCGCCGACCCACCACATCGCTCCGGGCACGCGGATCATCAGCTGGAGCGAAGACTGCTATGACGGGGCCGTGACGCGGCCGGACCAGCTGCCTTCGAAGGTCGCACCGATCGGGCATGACAATCCGCAGACGGGACCGTTCTACGTGGACGGCGCCGAGCCCGGCGACACGCTCGCGATTCGCATCGTGAAGCTCGAGCCCGCGCGCGACCACGGGATCTCGTCACTCTTTCCCGGCTTCGGCGCGCTGAACGGGACCGACCGCACGGCCGTGCTGCAGCCGGATCTTCCCGAGCGGGTCTGGTTCTACGACGTCGATCGGGCCAATGGCGTCGCCAGGACGCGCTCGGTCGACGGCAAGCGCACTTGGGAAGTTCCGCTCGCGCCGTTTCTTGGCTGCCTCGGCGTTTCGCCTCCCAACGGCGAGGCGCGCTCGACGATCGTCCCCGACAACTTCGGTGGGAACATGGACTGCCCCGAGGTGCGCGCGGGCAACACGGTCTACCTCGGCGTGCGCGTTCCGGGAGCGCTCGTGTCCTTCGGCGACGGGCACTACGCCATGGGCGACGGCGAGATCATCGGCACCGCGATCGAAGGCGCGATGAACGTCGAGATCGTCGTGGACCTGATCAAGCACCGGGATACCCCGTGGCCGCGCATCGAGAACGCCGAGTGGATGATGTCGCTCGGCGCCGCCCGCCCCCTCGAAGACGCCGCCCGCATCGCCTACAAAGACATGGTGGAGTGGGTCATGGAAAAAACCGGACTGGATTCCCTCGACGCCTACCAGTTCGTCTCCCAGAACGCCGTCGCCCCCGTCACCGAAATGGTCGACCCCCTCTACACCGTCCTCGTCAAAATCCCCAAATCCCGCCTCCCCCGGTAGGGGGGGCAGGTCTCTCATAGTGTGACTTTTCTCAGGAGAGAGGTCTGCTCGCGACAATCTAACTATGGATGAGTCGCCCAATACGACTGGACCACGCCGGAGCGGTCTGGCACGTGACCTGCCGCGGCAACGAGAAGCGCGAGATCTTTCGCGATGCGGTCGATCGTCGAGATCTTCTCGATTTGATCGGGCGAGTCGTGGACACACTTCGTTGGCGGGTCCACGCCTACGTGTTGATGGGGAACCACTACCACTTGTTGCTCGAGACTCCTGAGCCGAATCTCTCGCGCGGGATGCACCAGCTGAATGGGATCTACACGCAGCGCTTCAATCGCCGCTACGAGAGAGTCGGTCACCTGTTCCAGGGCCGGTTCAAATCGATTCTCGTCGAGAAGGACGCGCACCTTCTCGAGCTCATCCGCTACGTTGTCCTCAACCCGGTGCGGGCAGGGATCGCTCCCGGGCCCGGGCAATGGGACTGGAGCAATTATCTTGCTACCGCAGGTTTGGCTCGCGCCCCCGTATGGCTCGAGGTGAATTGGACGCTCGCCCAGTTCGGCGGAGGGGCGCTCGCCGCTGATCGGTACCGTCAGTTCGTCGACGCCGGCATGCGGGAGCCTCGAACGCCATGGGTGAATTTGAGGAAGCAGGTGTTTCTCGGCGGCGATCGGTTCCAGAGGGCAGTCCAGGCGCGAATCAATTCTGGCTCCCCCAACGAGGAGGTTCCGTGGGGAGACCGGCATTTCGTGAGACCCACATTTGATCAGATTGTCCGCGCCGCGGTCGTCGAGTTCGGTTGCGGTCCGGAGCTGCTCCTCCAGAAACGACGCAGCTCGCTGCGGATGGCCGTGGCGTATCTGGCCAGGCACGAGGCTGGACTGCGACTCTCGGACTTTGCGGGGTGGCTTTCCGTTCGGCGTTGGGCCGCCTCCCGATTGGCCAGTGAAGGCCAGACGCTTCTGCGGACGAGCCCCACATTCCGAAGGCAAATTGATAGCATTCGGGCCGTCCTGAGAAAAGTCACACTTTGAGAGACCTGACCCCATGCTGAAAAAGATTCTGATCGGGCTTGGCGTTCTCGTCGTCGTTGCGGCGGGGGTGTTCACGTACATGATCGGCGGGCCGCGCAACGTGATCGGGATGCTGCGCTACGACACGCGCGAAGAGGGGACCCTCAAGGTCGGCGATCGGGCGCCCGAGGTCGCGCTGCTCGCGCTCGACGGCAAGACGCCCGTGAAGCTCTCCGAGCACCTGGGCGGAAAGCCGACCGTGCTCGTCTTCGGCAGCTTCACCTGACCGCCCTTCCGGCGCTCGGTCGAGCGCGTCAACGCGATCCAGAAGAAATACGCCGCCCGCGCGCAATTCCTCACGCTCTACATCAAGGAAGCGCACCCGATCGACGAGTGGCAGATGGACTCGAACGTGACCGAGGGCGTCTGCTACCCGCAGCCGACGACGCTCGAGGACCGGGTCCGGATCGCCAACGACTTCGCCAAGCGCTTCCACTACGAGATCCCGCTCGTCGTCGACCCGATCGAAAACCCTGCCAACAAGGCGTATGCCGGCTGGCCCGAGCGGTTTTATATCGTCGACGAGAAGGGCACGATCGTCTACAAGGGCAAGCCGGGCCCCTTCGGCTACCACCCCGAGGAAGTCGAGGAGTGGCTGGCAAAGCGCTTTCCGGACGTCAGCCCGCCTTCGGGATCCTGAACTCGTTGCGCCTCTTCCAGAGGTAGACGAGGATCGCCGCGTTGACGGCGAGCAGCAGATAGCGCCGACCGCTGTCCGGGCGCCGAGCGATCTCGATCAGCTCCGGCGGGATCCCGAGCGCCGTCAGCGCGATCGTGAAATAGGGCGCCCATGCGATGCGCATCGCGAGCAGAATGCCCTCCGCGGCGAAGACGACGCCAATCAACAGCGAGGCCAGGCCGATCGTCTGGACCTGGCGGCTCGTCAGCGCGGCAAGGACCATCGAGAGGTGCTGGATGATGACCTTGCGCTCGCTGACGCCGAGGAATCGCGCGATCTCCATGGGCTCCGAGTGATTGGGCAGATAGGCAATCCGCAGGGCCACGGCCCCGAGCAGAAGGAACGAGGCTGCCTTGAGGCACTTGAAAACGATGATGCCGATGAAGCCCGCCGAGAGCCTCGGGCGGGTCGCGGCGGGCAGCGTCGATTCCATGGGGATGCGGAGTTTCGCACATAGAATCGGGCTCGCGAACAGATGACCATCCCGGCCGGCGCCCGTCTCGGGGCGTACGAAGTGCTCGAACCCCTGGGCGCCGGGGGCATGGGCGAGGTCTATCGCGCGCGCGATCCGCGCCTCGGGCGCGAGGTCGCGATCAAGGTCCTGCCCGAAGCCCTGGCGGCCGACCTGGACCGGATCGCGCGCTTCGAGCAGGAGGCGCGGGCGGCTTCCGCCCTGAACCATCCCAACATCGTCACGATCTACGAGATCGGCCGCGAGCGCGAGATGGCGTTCATCGCGATGGAGCTCGTGGACGGCAAGACCCTGCGGGAGCTGACGGCCTCCGGGGCGATGCCGGTGCGCCGGATTCTCGGCATTGCCGCGCAGATCGCCGACGGGCTCGCCAAGGCGCACGGCGCAGGGATCGTGCACCGAGACCTGAAGCCCGAGAACGTCATGGTGTCCAGAGACGGGTTCCTCAAGATCCTCGACTTCGGCCTGGCCAAGCTCGTCGAGTCCGAGTCCGGAGAAGTCTCGGCGATGCCGACCCTGGCGCAGCCCGAGACCCGTCCCGGCACGGTCATGGGCACGGTCGGCTACATGTCGCCCGAGCAGGCGTCGGGCGAGCCGCTGGACTTTCGATCCGATCAGTTTTCCCTGGGCTCGATGCTCTACGAGATGACGACCGGCAGGAAAGCCTTCCAGCGCAAGACTGCCGCGGAGACGATGTCCGCGATCATCCGCGACGAGCCGGAGCTGCTCACGAAGCTGCGACCCGACCTGCCGCCGCCTGTTCGATGGATCCTCGAGCGCTGCCTCGCCAAGGACCGGGAGGAACGCTACGCCTCGACGAAGGACCTCGCGCGGGACCTCGCGAGCGTGCGCGATCACATCTCGGAAGTCACGAGCGGCGCGGAAGCGATGGTGTCCCTGTCGGCGAAGTCGCGTCGCCGCGCCCTGCCGCTTGCCGTCGGGCTCGCGCTGCTCGCGTTGGGCCTGGCCACCGGGTGGGCGCTGACGCGGGGATTCTGGAAAGCGCCCTCCGGGGCCGCGTCCTTCCAGCGACTGACTTTTCGTCGGGGGCTGCTCGGCAACGCCCGCTTCACGCCCGATGGGCAGTCGATCGTCTACAGCGCGAGGTGGGGCGACGCGTTGCGGCTCTACCTCACCCGGCCCGAGAGTCCGGAATCTCAGGCTTTCGAGTTCGGGGACGGCACCGACATCCTCTCGATCTCCCGGACGGGCGAGCTCGCCCTGCTTCAGAGCCCCATCCCTGGCCCTTCGGGGACCCTCGCCGTCGCGCCGCTGACGGGGGGACTCCCGCGCCAGCTCATCGAGGATGTTCCTTTTGCAGGCGCGGACTGGGCGCCCGACGGAAAGGACATGGCCGTCGTTCGCGAGGTTCAGGGCGCGAGCCGGCTGGAATTTCCAGTCGGCAAGGTCCTCATTGACACCGGGGCTAGATGTCCGCGTTTCGCGCCCGACGGAGATCTCCTCGCTTTCTTCGAGGACGGGCCCGAGTCGGGTTCGCTCGCGATCGTCGATCGCAACGGAAAGTCGAAGAAGCTGCTTTCCTCGGGCTGGGGAAGCCTGAACGGGGTACCTGCCTGGACTCCCGACGGCCGGGAAATCTGGTTCACGGCGGCGCAGGAGGCGGGCCATGCGGAGGCGTTGTGGGCCGTGGATCGGTCCGGAAAGCGTCGCCTCGTCATGCGTGTTCCCGGTGTTCTCGAGCTCTACGACATCGCACGCGACGGGCGAGTGCTGCTGGCGCACCACACGATCGTGCGCAGCTTGCGGGGACTTGGTGCCGGTCAGGCAAAGGAGCTCGAGCTGTCGTGGCTCGACGATTCCGTCGCGGCGGATATTTCCTCCGACGGGAAAACGCTGCTCGTCAACGAAAACGGCGAAGGCGCAGGGCCGAAGCCGTCGACCTATCTGCGCGGAATGGATGGCTCTCCCGCCGCGCGGCTCGGGGACGGTGAGGGATTGGCAATATCGCCCGACGGGAAATGGGTGCTCGGGTACAGGAGCAAACCGGAGGGACTCGTGCTCCTTCCGACCGGGGCGGGTCCGTCGAGGAATCTGGATGTCGGAGGGTTGAAGGATTTCCAGTGGGGCGCCTGGCTGCCCGACGCAAAAAGCATCGTCTTCTCGGCTGCCGCGGGGGCAGAACAGACCCGAATCTATGTCCAGGCCGTCGCGGACGGAAAGGCCCTCGCCATCAGCCCCCCGGGCGTCCAGCTCCTCCGGCTTACCAACCCCGTATCGCCGGATGGGAAGCATGTTGTCGCAACCGCCGGGGGCAAGCGCGCGATCTACCCGATCGACGGGACCGGGGAAGTCCGCGTGATCGCGGAATTGTCGCCTGAGGACTTGCCGATCCAATGGAGCTCCGACTCTCTTTCCCTCTATTTCCTTCACAGGGGAGAGCAGCCGACGAGAATCTGGCTGCTCGACCTTGCGACCGGGCAGAAGCAGTTGTGGAAGGAATTACCGGTGGACGCCGATCAAGGCATTCGCGTGCGCCTGACTCCCGATGGGAAGTCCTATGTCCGCGGCGGCATCTCCGTGCTGTCCGAGCTCTACCTCGTCGAGGGCCTGCGCTGAGCACTTTCCGGAGTCCCGGGCGGGGAGTATCCTCGATTCCGGGAGCCAACATTCATGACCTTGAACCATCGCTTTCTGAGCCTCACCTTCCTTGCCTTAGTCCTCGGTCCGGGCCTCTTCCTCGGCGCGGCGACCTACCTGCCGATGTCCGACGCCGATCTTGCCGGCCGGGCCCCCGTGATCGTGCGCGCGAGCGTCATCGCGCGCGAGACCAGGCTCGAGCTACTCCATGGCGAGTCGCTCCCGTTCACGTTCGTGACGCTCCTTCGGCTGGAGTCGTTGAAAGGGTCTGCGCCGCAGACGCTGACACTGCGCCTGCCCGGAGGAAAAGTCGGAGACACTGCCTGGTGGATCCCCGGCACGCCCGTCTTCTCTCCGGGGCAAGAGGTCGTCCTGATGCTTTCCGCTCACCCGGGGCATCCGGGGCAGTTCCGGCTCACCGAGCTCGCGCTCTCGAGGTTCGATCTCATCTCCGACGATGCCGGACGCAAGTTCGCCGTGCGCGCGGAGTTTTCGATCGCGGACGAGCTTGCCGTCTCGAAGCGGGCACCGGCTGGAGATGGCGTTCTCGCGCGCGATGCCGAGTCGTTCCTCGCATTCCTGCGCGCCGCCGGGCGGAACGAGGCGGTCCCGGAGATCGCGTACGGGCGGCCCGAGACCGGGTCCGGCGCGGCGCGCCCCAAGTGGGCGAACATCGGAGGCCGGGAGCCGGGCGATTGCGAGGGTACGCCGTGCCTCTTCCGCTGGTTCTGGGACACGGGGGCTTCGCCCAACGCCGTGCTGAAGGTGACCGGGACGCAGTCGGGCCTGTCGAACGACGAGCCCAAGTGCGGCATGGACAGCGTCTGCGACGCCCGGAACGCGGCCACGGCGTGGCACGACGTCGCGACATCCGACGTGCGCACGAGCGGACCGTCCGACACGGGCAATATCGCCGTCATCTTGGACGCGCTGCAGAGCCAGGATGACGGCTCCGCCTGGAACACGGCGGCCGATTGCGGCGGCGGAGTGATCGGCCTCGGAGGACCAGGCTCCGGGAGCGGTCCGCGCAACTACCGCGGCGACGACACCTACTACGCCCCGAACAACGGGAGCGTCTCGATGCGCAAGGTCGTTTGTAGCTTCGGCTATTCGGCGAAGACCTTCCGTTCGGCAATCCTGCACGAAGTCGGGCACGTGATCGGCCTCGCGCACCCGGACACGGCCGTCAGCATCCACAGCTCGACGCCGGAGGCCCAGTGGGAGACCGCCGTGATGCACTCGGTCATCAGCGGCGGCAAGCCCGACGTGCCGCAGCCCGACGACGTCCAGGCGATCCAGTTTACTTACGGCACCGCTGCGGTCGGGGCCGTCCCGGTCGCCAACTTCACGTACTCGCCGGCCACGCCGACGACCGGTTCACCGGTCACGTTCACCGACACTTCCACGGGCTCGCCCACCGGCTGGAACTGGGACTTCGGCGATCCCCTTCCGGGAACGACCGGGGCCACTTCGCAGGGCGCGAGCCACACCTTCTCGCAGCCGCGCACTTTCGCGGTCAAGCTCTCCGCGGGCAACGGCAACGGCACGAACGTGATCACCCGGCAAATCACGATCGCCCCCGGCGCAACGACGTGCATTCCAGGGCCGACGACGTTGTGCCTGAACGACGGGCGCTTCCAGGTTTCTGCCGCGTGGCGCACCACCGACGGACGCTCGGGCAACGGCGCGGTCACGCTGCTAACGCCGGACTCGGGGTATTTCTGGTTCTTCGACGCGGCCAACATCGAAGTCGTGGTGAAGGCTCTGAACGGGTGCGCGATCAACGGCAACTACTGGGTCTTCGCGGCCGGGCTGACGAACGTCGAGGTGACGCTCGGCGTGCTGGACACGGGCACCGGAACCTTCCAGCAGTACGTCAACCCGCAGGGGACGGCGTTCGCGCCGATCCAGGACACGACGGCTTTCGCGACCTGCCCGTAGCGGCGTCGCCGTTGCCCGTCGCGAAGAGCTAACGCCCGAGCTCCGTTTCTTGCTAACATTCCTCGAACCTGACGCTCTGCTCGGGACTTGAAGTGGGGGTCGTGGTTCGAGGAGGGGGAACCATGGCGGCACGGGGCAGGGAACACCACCAGCCGGAGCCCTGGAAGAACGACGGGCGCTCCATCGTCAATGCGAGCGGGTGGGTGCTCGCGAAGACCATCTTCGAGTCGGACGCCAAGCGCATCGTGGCCGCCGTCAACGACGTGCTCGGGATCCCGACGGCGGCGCTCGAAGCCGGATTCATCCGAGAGATCCTCGTCCCGCGGACGGAATCGACGAGCGAGGTGACGATTCGCATCCATCCGCTCCCGCACGGGCCCACGGATCCGGCCGAATTCTTCATCCATGACCGGCGCATGGGCGACCGGCGGCGCAACGACCGGCGACGCCTGGAACGGCGTCGCGGCGTTGCGGCCGCGCCGCGGATCCTTTCCATCGCCGATTAGCCTTCCGGCTTGGGTGCCTACGAATCCCGCGGGACTAGGGCAGGGTGGTCGCACCCGTCGCCAGTACGTACGTGCTCCCCGCTGGCAGGACCGAGACTTTTACCCCCGTCGCACCGAGCGTCGCCGCGGACGCCGGCGTGACCTTCGCCTGCCGCGCGTCGTAGACGACCGCCACGCTCTCGCCGATCACCCGCCACGGGCCGTTCGGTCCGACCTCGAGGGCGGTCGACTCGTCGATGCCGATCCCGACGAACTCCGGGTGCTCGAGGACGACCGAAAGCAGCCGGTTGCCGCGCCGGCGCCGCACGTGATGCTGGTCCACGATGACGCCGGGGAGCAACGCGAATCCGTCCACGGTTACGACGTCGTCGCGCGCGATTGTCATGAAGGCGTCGCTCGAGTCCTTGGCGGGAAGGCGGCTGCCCCCGGGCTTTCGTTCGTCGCCGGTGATCATCGGCGTCGACATCACGGCCGCGCCGGCGGAGGTTCCCCCGATGACGGCACCCTGCGCGTAGCGCGCGTGGATGGCGGCTTCGACCCGCGTGTGGCCGATCGCGGCGGTCAGCTTCGCCTGGTCGCCTCCGCCAAACCAGATCCCGGTCACGCCGTCGAGCCGGCGCGCGGCCGCTTCGGTGTCCGCCTGCCCCCGGGTGAGGACGATTCGCTCGGCTTGGGCCCCGCGCTTGCGGAAGTCCTCGGCCATCTCGATGCCGGCGTCCTCGTCCTCCGAGGCCATGGGGTAGAGGACGATGCGGGCGCGCCCCCGGCCGCCGGCCAGAGCCACGAAGCGTTCGAGGATCGGATCGGGGATCGGCCCGCCTCCGACGATCAGCAGCGAGCCCGCCGGCCGCGGCGTTGCAGGCGTGGACAGGGGGGCGGAGGTCGCAACGCAACCGGCTAACGCCAGCACCAGCGCCACCGCCAGGGCCGCCGCGAGCGAGCCAAGGCGAACCCGAGAAGTCTTCGGAATGGTTTGCATGCGGGCCGAATCTCCCGGTGACTGAAAGTCACCCGTTCCAGATTTTCGTATGCGCCGTCCGCGGTTCCGAATCGCACCGGAGTGCGTTTCGTGCGGCCCGACTCCGAGGAGTTTGGACTTGACCGCCCGAATCCGCGATAGCATAACGCCAACAAATTTCGAGTCGACTCAACACTCATCGCAGGAGGTCGCAATGCCGAGGGCGTTTCGCGGAGTCCTTCTCGCAGTGACC
>JANMBR010000395.1:0-2199 GCA_031360505.1 Acidobacteriota bacterium | reverse complement strand
ACGGACGTGGTCGGTCTCGACACGATGGACGGCGCGGACAACGGCCCGCGGCTGCCGAACATCGGTCTGTTCGGCATCAAGGAGTTCGACGCGTTGATGGTCATGGTGGACGGCGTCCCCGTGGGCGGACCGTTCAACCCGAACCTCGCGCAGGTCCCGGTCGAGAACATCGACCGCATCGAGATCAGCCGCGGACCCCAGGCAACGCTCTACGGCGTTTCCGCGTTCGCCGGCATGATCCAGATCTTCACCAAGGGCGGCCGGGGCACCGGCGACGTCTGGGGCAGCGCCAAGGTGGGCGGGTTCGGAGCGTTCGATCAGGGCTACGCCCAGGTCAGCGTGGGTACACAAGTCAACAAGGACCTGACGCTGAACATCTCGGGCTGGATGCAGAAGGGCGACGGCTGGCAGCAGCGCACCGACTTCAAGCGCGATCAGCTGCTCGTGTCGGCCAACCAGACCTGGGGGCAGACGAAGCTCGGCGTGTCGGTCCTGTGGTTGCGCGATACGAACTTCTGGGGCTCGCCGGTGCCGGTGGATGGGGGGGAGATCCTTCCGGGCTTTCAGATCGACGACAACTACGCCGTCGGCGGCGCGCGGGTCGACCACCACACGATCGGCGTCTTCACCAACTTCTCGACGCCGATCTCGAGCGCTCTGACGTTCGAAAACGTCCTCGGCTTCACAGAGGACACCGGGGACGCGATCCGCTCGTGGACGAACTCCTACGAGGGCAACGACGCAACGGCCGAGGGCATCGCGCTCTATCCGACGGAGACGACGCTGTACGAGGACGCGCACGTCGCGGCGACGTTCCAGGCCGCGGGCCAGCACCGGCTCGTGGGCGGCGCAGGGCTGACCTGGGGCAAGACGACCGCCTACGGGCATGGCTTCGACTTCGAGCTGCAGGTCGCGCCGTTCCCGATCGTTCCGAACTATGGCGACATCCCGATGGGCGACAATCGGAATTTCAAGGACGAGCGGACCTTCCTCGGCCTCTACGTCAACGACCAGTGGACACCGGTGTGGTGGTTCACGCTGTCGGCCGGGGCTCGCTACGACATCACGTCGGAGACACTGCACGTGTTCCAGCAGGAGATCGGCGACCCGAATTTCGACGTGGTCGACGAAAAGAGCGACAAGAACGCATGGTCCGGCGGGGTCTCGGGCGTCTTCCGCGTGCTCCAGAAGCCCATGGGAGACCTCGATACCTTGAACGCGTACGTGTCCTGGAAGAGCAATTTCAAGCCCGCCGCGCCCAATCTCGCGGAGGCCGAGTCGGCAGAGATTCTGAAGCCCGAAACGGTCCAGGGCGAGGAAGTTGGCGTCAAGAGCTCGTGGTTCGCCAACACCCTGTCGTTCAACGTCACCGCCTTCCACTATCTGTTCGACAACCTCGTCGTGAGCGTCCTTGGGCCGAGCGGCACCCCGATCCTGACCAACGCGGGGGAGGAGCGCTTCCAGGGCGTCGAATTCGAGGTCGGTTACGTGATGCCGTTCCTGAAGGACCTGCAGCTCTACGGAGGCTACGCGCATCACGACTCGCGCTTCGTGCACTTCTCGTTCTTCACGCCGGATGGCCAATATCGCGTCGTGGACGGCAGGCGGCTCGAGCTCGTGCCGCGCGATCTGTGGAACTTCAAGTTCGTGCTGGCGCCGGCCGAAGGCCTCGGCGGCTTCGCGGCCTTGCGTCACCAGAACCAGCGCCCGCTGAATCGGCGCAACCGGTTCTACACGCCGAGCTTCTACAGCTTCGACGCCGGGCTCTCGTACAGCTACTGCAACTTCATGATCTCGGTGACGGGACGCAACCTCACGGATTCGCGCCCCTTTGCGACCGAGAGCGAGATCGGCGACAGCCAGTTCTACGTGGCGCCGCCCCGCGGCGTCTCGGCCGAGCTGACCTTCCGGTTCTAGGGTCCCCCTCACCCTGGCCCTCTCCCCCCCGGCGGGGGGAGAGGGTTACTTGTTGGGGCGGTCGACGACGCCGAGCCGATCGAAGAGGAAGGCGTAGACGTCGGTGGCCTCGCCGATCTTCTGGTCGAGCGAACTGCCGATGCCGTGCCCCGAGCTCGAGCTCGTGCGCAACAGGACGATCTGCTTGCCGCCCGTCGCTTCCTGCATGCGCGCCGTCATTTTTCGCGACTGCATCGGGTCGACCCGCGGATCGTTGGCGCCCGTCATGAAGAGGATCGGCGG
>JANMBR010000393.1:0-2200 GCA_031360505.1 Acidobacteriota bacterium | reverse complement strand
CGCCGGTTCGGGAGCCGCCGCCGCGCCCTGCTCGAGCGGCGCCGGGAGGTCCAGGCGCTTCTCGACGCCGGATGGAAGCCCGACTTCCTGCCCGAGACCGCCGGAGTGCGCGGCGGTTCCTGGATGGCGGCGCCGATCCCTTCGGACCTGCGGGACCGCCGCGTCGAGATCACGGGGCCCGTGGACCGGAAGATGGTCATCAACGCGCTCAACTCCGGGGCCAACGTCTTCATGGCGGACTTCGAGGACTCCTGCGCGCCGACGTGGAAGAACCTGGTCGAGGGCCAGAACAACCTCATCGACGCGATCGAGCGGACCATCGAGTTCGTCTCCTCCGAGGGCAAGGTTTACCGCCTGAACGAGCGCGTCGCGACGCTCATGGTCCGGCCGCGCGGGTGGCACCTCGAGGAAAAGCATCTGCACGTCGACGGGCAGCCCGTCTCCGCGAGCCTCTTCGACTTCGGCATCTACTTCTTCCACAACGCGCGGCGCCTGCTCGCGCGCGGGACCGGCCCGTACTTCTACCTTCCCAAGATGGAGAGCCATCTCGAGGCGCGCCTCTGGAGCGACGTCTTCCGCGCAGCGCAGGAAGAGTTGAAGCTGCCCTCCGGCACGATCCGCGCGACGGTCCTGATCGAGACGATCCTCGCCGCATTCGAGATGGACGAGATCCTCTGGGAACTGCGCGATCACTGCGCCGGCCTGAATTGCGGGCGCTGGGACTACATCTTCAGCTTCATCAAGAAATTCCGGGAACGCCCGGACTTCGTGCTCCCCGACCGCTCGCTCGTCACGATGACGCGGCGCTTCCTCGAGTCCTACACGCACCTCCTGATCCAGACCTGCCACCGGCGCGGCATCCACGCCATGGGCGGCATGGCCGCGCAGATCCCGATCAAGGGCGACGTCGAGGCCAACGAGCGCGCCATGGAGAAGGTCGCCGAGGACAAGCGTCGCGAAGTGCTCGCCGGCCACGACGGCACGTGGGTCGCGCACCCCGGCCTCGTGGCCGTTGCGCGGCGGATTTTCGATGAGGCAATGCCCGCCCCCAATCAGATCGACCGCCGGCAGGAGCCCGAAACCATCATGGCAGCCGACCTGCTCGAGGTTCTGCAGGGAGCGATCACCGAAGCGGGGCTGCGGCAGAACATCAACGTCGGCGTGCTCTACCTGGAAGCCTGGCTGCGCGGCTCCGGCTGCGTGCCGCTCTACAACCTCATGGAAGACGCCGCGACGGCCGAGATTTCGCGCACGCAGGTATGGCAGTGGCTGCGGCACGGAGTCACCCTGGAGGACGGCCGCACGCTGACGCGAGCGCTTTACGCCGAGATCCGCGACCAGGAGCTCTCGGGCATCCGGGCCCAGGTGGGGGACGCCTCCTGGCTCGCCGGCCGCTTCGAGCGCGCGGCCGCCATCTTCGACACGCTCGCGACCGCGCCCGAGCTTTCGGATTTCCTGACGATCCCGGCTTACAAAGAGCTTTTGAGCGAAGAGCTTTCGAGAACGGAATAGGGAGGAAGACCATGGCTACCAGGAACGCCGCCGCCATCGCCGCGAACTGGAGTTCCGATGCCCGCTGGACGGGGATCGAGCGCTCGTACTGCGCCGAGGACGTCGTACGGCTTTCGGGGTCCGTCGAGATCCGGCACACCCTCGCCGAGCGGGGGGCAGCGCGCCTCTGGGACCTGCTCCACTCCGAGGACTACGTTGCGGCGCTCGGGGCGCTCACCGGAAACCAGGCGATCCAGCAGGTGAAGGCGGGACTCAAGGCGATCTATCTCTCCGGCTGGCAGGTCGCCGCCGACGCGAACCTCTCCGGCCAGATGTACCCGGACCAGAGCCTCTACCCTTCGACGAGCGTTCCGCACGTCGTCAAGCGGATCAACCAGGCGTTGCAGCGCGCCGACCAGATCCATACGGCCGAAGGCAAAAATGGTGTGGACTGGTTCGCCCCGATCGTCGCCGACGCCGAAGCGGGATTTGGCGGGCCGCTCAACGCCTTCGAGCTCATGAAGGGCATGATCGAGGCGGGCGCGGCGGCCGTGCATTTCGAAGACCAGCTCGCCGCCGAAAAGAAGTGCGGCCACATGGGCGGCAAGGTCTTGATCCCCACCTCGGCCTTCATCCGGACGCTGACGGCGGCGCGGCTGGCGGCCGATGTTTCGGGCGTGCCGACCCTCATCGTCGCGCGCACCGACGC
>JANMBR010000387.1:0-1516 GCA_031360505.1 Acidobacteriota bacterium | reverse complement strand
ATGATGGTCCGCGACGGCCTGACCCAGATCTCCAACAAGCGCAAGTTCGAGGACGAGGCGGTGCGCGAGGTCGCGCGCGCGCGGCGGTACGGCCGGCCGCTGTCGCTTCTGCTCTTCGACATCGACCGCTTCAAATCCATCAACGACGAGCGCGGCCATCTCTGCGGGGACTTCGTGCTGAAGGAAGTCGTGCGGCTCGTCTCGGATTTCTTCCGCAAGGAGCAGGTCTTCGCGCGCGTCGGCGGCGACGAGTTCGCCGTGCTGACCCCCGAGGCGAAGCTCGACGGGGCGAAGATCCTGGGCGAGCGGCTACGCAGCCGCGTCGCCAATCACGAGTTCGACTACGGCGGCGCGACCTTCCACGCCACCTGCTCGTTCGGGATCGCCGAGCTCAGCCCAGAGATGAAGTCTCCCGAGGAGCTCTACGAGGCCGCCGACCGCGCGCTGTACACCGCCAAGCGCGGCGGCCGCGACAAGGTCGAAGCGTTCGTGCGGCCCGCCGTGCGCGAGGTCGGCTGAGGTCTGCAACAGCCCGACGCTGTCTCCTTCACCCTCTCCCGTGGGGAGAGGGTTGAGCATCTCGGCACACCCGACGTATTGGCGAGTTAGACCGAGGCCTCCGCGGCGATCCGCCGCAGGGTCTCGAAGCTGTAGATCCCGTCGTTGTGCCCGTCGGCCCAGTCGATCTGGAGCGCGTACGCACCGACGCGCCGGTGCCCCGCCGCCTGGAACGAGCGCGGCGTCAGCGGCCGCTCGGGCCCGCGATAGACATTGCCCATGATGTCCTTCTCGCCTTTGCACAGCGCGCATGGACATGCGCGGCGCAGCTTCTCGAGCGGGAAGTAACTCTCGGTGCCGTCCGCCCACACGATCGCGAGCTCGGTGCCGACGAGCATGATGTCTTTGGGAACGGCCGTGGCCATCGGCGGCCATAGTAAGGCTTGCGAGCCCGCTCCCTTGACGCTGCCATCGCTGAATGGCATTATTCATGGCATGAGCAGCGCCACACACAACTTTCACCTCCCGCTCCCGAGCAGCCTCTACAAGGAGCTCAAAGAGGAGGCGAAAAAGAGGAAGCGTCCGGCCACCGTTGTAGCCCGAGGCGCCATCGCGGCCTGGCTGCGCAGCGTCCGCCGCTCTGAAATCTCGGAAGCGATCGCTGCCTACGCGACAGAGTACGCCGGTACTGAATTCGATCTGGACGAGGCATTCGAGGCCGCCGGCATCGAGTCCTGGCTCAACTCGGAAAAATAAAACGTGCGGCGGGGCGAAATCTACTGGGCCAACCTCGTGCCGCGTTCCGGCTCCGAGCAGAAGGGGCGCAGGCCGGTCGTCATCGTGTCTCGCGACGCCTTCAACCGCATCGAGGCCTGGCGCCGCCTGATCGTCGTGCCGATCTCGACTTCACCGACCCAGGCGAGAAGAGGGCCCACGGTGATTCCGATTCCGGGGGAAGGGGGCGGGCTCGGCCGATCGAGCGTCGCGCTCTGTCATCAGGTCACGACCCTCGACCGCG
>JANMBR010000162.1:0-1819 GCA_031360505.1 Acidobacteriota bacterium | reverse complement strand
GGGTGACCCTCGCGCGCGAGCCGCTCGAGCAGCTGGTGGCCAATCGGCAACGACGGCGCCACGAGCACCTTCTCGCCGAGCGGTTGCTCCGCGCAGACCCGCGCGAGCTCCTGGATCAGCCGCGAGGTCGTCGCGGCTGCGGGCTCGTCTTCGTCTTCGAAGGGCAGGAAAGGCTGTATCGCCATCTCGGGGACATTCTTACGCAGATGAAGGACAAACAAGGTCCGCCGGCATTCGGGCCGTAGGGGCGGGGCTTGTCCCCGCACGCCCCTGCGACACGGTGACGATTGCGGGCGGCCGCAAGGGCCGCCCCTACGGCACCGGGCCCCGCGACTCACGTCCCTCGCTTAAGGCGATACACTCAGTTCGGCAAAACGGGGGAGCCCACTTTGCGCCGAGGCGCAAAAGGCTGAGAGTCCGGCGCGATGTCGCCCGGAGACCCCGCGAACCTGATGCGGGTAATGCCGCCGTAGGGAGTTCGGATGAGCATTCGTCGCGAGGCGCTTCCTTCCAACGCCGTTGCCAACCGGGAGCCGCTGCCCGGATCGCGCAAGGTGTACGTCGCCGGGCCGCACGGGATGCGCGTCCCGTTCCGCGAGATCACGTTGGCGCCGACGCGCGGGATGCGCGGCGAGGCGGAGTTGAATGCGCCGCTGCGTGTCTACGACACGTCGGGGCCTTACACGGACCCGACGGCCGAGATCGATCTCGACCGCGGCCTGCCGGAGTTGCGGCTCCCATGGATTCTGGCGCGCGGCGAGTACGACCGCTCGGCGCCGGTGCGCTCGAGCGCGCCCGGCCTCGGGATGGCGCGGCCACGGGAAGTTCTGCGCGGGCGCGGCAATGTCACGCAGATGCACTACGCCAGAAAGGGCGTCGTGACGCCCGAGATGGATTACATCGCGATCCGGGAGAATCTCCCTGTCGAGCTCGTGTTGAGCGAGGTTGCGAGAGGGCGCGCCATCATCCCCGCCAACATCAACCACCCCGAGTCCGAGCCGATGATCATCGGCCGCAAGTTTCTCGTGAAGATCAACGCCAACATCGGTAACTCCGCTGTCGGGTCGTCGATCGAAGAGGAAGTCGAGAAGATGACGTGGGCGACGCGTTGGGGCGGCGATACGGTCATGGACCTCTCGACCGGACGCAACATCCACGAGACGCGCGAGTGGATCCTGCGCAACTCCCCGGTCCCGATCGGGACGGTCCCGATCTACCAGGCTCTCGAGAAGGTGGACGGCAAGGCCGAGGAGCTCACCTGGGAGATCTTCCGCGACACGCTCATCGAGCAGGCCGAGCAGGGCGTGGACTACTTCACGATCCACGCGGGCGTGCGCCTGGCCTACGTTCCACTGACCGCGAAACGCATGACCGGAATCGTCTCGCGCGGCGGCTCGATCATGGCGAAATGGTGCCTCTCGCACCACGTCGAGAGCTTCCTGTACACGCGCTTCGAGGAGATCTGCGAGATCATGAAGGCGTACGACGTCTCGTTCTCGCTCGGAGACGGGCTGCGCCCGGGCTCGACGGCGGACGCCAACGACGCGGCGCAGTTCGCCGAGCTCGAGACGCTCGGGGAGCTAACGACGACGGCCTGGAAACACGACTGCCAGGTCATGATCGAGGGCCCGGGGCACGTGCCGATGCATTTGATCCGGGAAAACATGGAGAAGCAGCTCGCCCTCTGCCACGAGGCGCCCTTCTACACCCTCGGGCCGCTCACGACCGACATCGCGCCGGGGTACGACCACATCACCTCGGCCATCGGCGCGGCGATGATCGGCTGGTACGGCACGGCGATGCTCTGCTACGTGACGCC
>JANMBR010000367.1:0-2661 GCA_031360505.1 Acidobacteriota bacterium | reverse complement strand
GGGCTCGAGGTGCAGGATCGCGCCGATGGCGTCCGGGATCGTTTCGCCCGTGAAGGCGCGCCTTCCCGAAAGGCTCTCGTAGAGGATGCAGCCAAAGGCCCAGATGTCGGTGCGTCGGTCCGTCTCCTTGCCGCGCGCCTGCTCGGGGCTCATGAATTCCGGCGTGCCGACGATCTCGCCGGGCCGCGACTCGGACATCACGAGCGTGGGGGAGCGCGACATGTCGCCGGCGAACGGTATATCCATCGCCTTCGCGAGGCCGAAGTCGAGGACCTTGACCTTGCCCTCGGGCGTGATCTTGATGTTCGCGGGCTTGAGATCCCGGTGGATGACGCCCTTCTCGTGCGCCACCTCGAGCGCTTCGGCGATCTGTGCCGCCGTGCGCAGCGCGTCGGCGACGGGAAGCGGCCCGGTCGAGAGTCTCTGCGCGAGCGTCTCGCCCGCGACGAGCTCCATCACGATGTAGCGCGTCTCGCCGTCCTGCTCGGCGCCGTAGATTGCCGCGATCGTCGGGTGGTTGACGGCCGCGAGCATCCGCGCCTCGCGTTCGAAGCGCGAAACGCGGGCCGGATCGCGCGCGAACTCCTCGGGCAGGACCTTGATGGCCACGTCGCGGCCGAGCTTGCGGTCGCGGGCCCGGTAAACCTCGCCCATCCCGCCAACCCCGAGCAGGTCGACGATCTCGTACGTGCCGAGCACGGAGCCAGACTGAACGGTCATGGGAGCCTGGGCGATTCTATTCCGGGGCTGCCCTTAGAATGAACACATGAGGCCCCTCCGCGCGGTCTTCCTCCTGGGCCTTTGCCTGACTCTGCGGCCCGCGGCGGTCCCTGGGGGTCCGGGACTGGTGCAGATCGTCGAGCGCTTCGACCACCTGCAGGTCGGCGATGCCGTCGCGGTGTCGGGCCTGCGCCTTTCGGCGGGGCGTTTCGAGTGCACCTTGAAGTCCGGCCGCGCCGCGCCGGTCCGGGCGGGCGAAGAGGTCGTCGGGCTCTTCTTCGAGGGCGAGGGAGCGATGGAGTACGTCTCCGCCGACCCGGTCGAGGCGCCGGTCGTACTCTTTGATGCGAAGAAGGGCTCCGGCCTCAAGGCGGAGAAGACCGAGCGCGGAATCGTCCTGCGCGATTCTTTCCGTCGGCTGTTGTGGCTCGCGCAAGCGGCGCCGCTGCCAGAGCTCGCCGGGGCGCCCGCGGCGCCGCTCGCCGCCGCGTTCCGAAAGGAGCGCGAAAAGTTCGCGAGGATGCACACGGCGCCGCTCTCCCACGACTTCGCACTGCAGCGACTCAACGCGCCCGCGGCACCTCTCGTGTGGGCGGAGATGGAGGGCGGAAAGGAAGACCTCGTCTACGAGCTCGACCACGTGGACCATCCGTCCGAGGCCTTGATCCTCCTGCACTCGAGCGAGTCGCGCGATCCGGAGCTGCGCAAGTTCCTGTGGCCCGTGGCGCTGTCGCACCAGCCCATCGGCCGCGACGCGCGCGACCCGGCGCCGCCGCGCTTTCTGCTGACTGCCGTGGACCTCGATCTGGAGGCGACGTCCGGCGACGACGTGAGCCTGAAGGTCACGGAGACCATCGTGCCGGCCGGATCGTCCCTGGCCGCGCTGCGCTTCGACCTGGACAACGTCTGGTACGCGCAGGCGGGCGCGAACCTGGGCGCGCGCGCCGAGCGGGTGAGCAAGGTGACCGACGACGCGGGCCGCGCGCTCGCCTTCGACCACCGCAACGACGAGATCATCGTCCAGCTCGCCGAGCCGGCCGCCGCGGACCGCCCGGTGCGCCTGCACTTCGAGATCGACGGCGACTTTCTGGTTCGCCCGGGCGGCGACAACTATTGGGAGCTCGGCGTGTCGGCGTGGTTCCCGCAGCCCTACCTCGGCGAGCAGGCCTATACGTTCCACGCGGTGGTCCGCGTGCCGAAGCCCTTCGTTGCCTTCGCGTCCGGGACGACGGTGCGCCGCGAGGTCGTGGGCCGGGACAACGTTCTCGAGACGCGGATCGATCGGCCCGTGCAGTACGCCGTCGTGCTCGCGGGAAAGTACGAGATGCAGGAGGAGGTCCGCGACGGCGTGACGATCCGCGTCGCGACGTACGCGCTCGAGAATGAGGCTGCGACGAAGCAGCTCATCCACGTCGCGGCCGAGGTCATCGCGTTCTACAAGAGTTTCCTGGGGCCGTTTCCGTTCGACGAGTTCGACATCATCGAGATCAACGACTTCGGCTTCGGCCAGGCTCCGCCCGGGGTCATGTTCATCACGAAGGAGGCATTCGACCCGCTCGTCGGCGACATGACGCTGCTGTCGGCGCGCGGCATCGCTCGGACGTTCGCGCACGAGATCGCGCACCAGTACTGGGGCATCGCGGTCCGGATCCCGGGATACTCCGAGCAGTGGCTGTCCGAGTCGTTCGCCGAGTACTGCGCGGCGCTCTTCCTGAAGCTGCGCCGCGGCGAGGCCGTCTACAAAGCGCTCGTGGGCCAGTGGAAGCGGACGGCAGGATTCGCCGACGACGCTGCGCCGATCCCCATGGCGAGCCGCGTCTACGTCAAAGACGACGCCATCCGCCGCTCGGAAATACGCCGGGGCCTTCTCTACGGCAAGGGACCGCTGCTGCTCGCGGCGTTGAACCGCGAGCTCGGTGACGAGGCGTTCCTTTCGTTCCT
>JANMBR010000344.1:0-17464 GCA_031360505.1 Acidobacteriota bacterium | reverse complement strand
CGAATTCGTCGTCTACCAGGAGCGCGTCGTCGAGAATGCGAAGGCGCTCGCGGCCGCACTCACGAAGCGCGGGCTTCGCCTCGTCTCGGGCGGCACCGACAACCACATGATGATGGTCGACGTCGGGGCCAAGGGAGTCTCGGGGAAAGACACCGAGAAGATGCTCGAGAAAATCGGGCTGACCGTGAACAAGAACACGATTCCCTTCGATACACGCTCGCCGATGGTCGCCTCGGGAATTCGCATCGGGACCCCCGCCGTGACCACGCGCGGCATGGGCGTGGCGGAGATGGAGGCGATCGGCGACGCGATTGCGCGCGCGATCGAGGCCCCGGAGGATGCGGCCGTCCACGCTCGTATCCGGCGCACCGTCGCGGAGCTTTGCGCGGCGTACCCCCTGGCGTGAGACGCGCGGCGGCCGGAGCCGCGGCCACCCTGTTGCTCGCGCTCGTGCTCGCGAGCCAGTCATGGAGCGAGCTGCCGCCGCGGGCTCGAGTCCTGGCCACCTTCGCGCAGAAGGAACTCGCTGTGCGGCGCCTCGGCGGGTCGGGGACGGCGTTTGATCGGAAGTTCTTTTCGTTCCTGGAGAATGTGCGCAGACGGATTCCAGACGGCACCGCCGCCGTCGTGCTCCGACCGGCATATCGCGACATTCACCTTTACCTCGCGAGCTACGCTCTTGCTCCGCTGCCGGTGTACGTCGATTCGTTTTCCGACCATTGGGTCTTGCCCAAGGATTGGCTCATCGCGGCGTACGGAGAAGACCCGACCTATGACTTCGGGGTCTTCGCGCGGCTCCCGGAGGGCGTTCTGCTCGCGCCGCCTCAGCGATGACATTGGTCTTCGCGATTGTTCAGGTGGGAGCCATTCTTCTCGCGGCTTGCGCGGTCGGGTGGGTGCTGAGCGCGGCCTTCATCTCTCCGGGTTCGCGCTTTCGACTTGAGCGCGTGGGGTGGAGCTTCGCCCTGGGCTGCGGCACCCTGATCGCCTTCGTGCCCGCGTCGCTGGGTATTGGTATTCGGCCGGGCTGGATCGGTTTTCTGATTCTCGCCGCGCTGCTGGTCGCGGTATCGCGGCAGCTCGCCCCCCTCACCCTGCCCTCTCCCCCCGCCCGGGGGAGAAAGGAAATCGGGGGAGGGGAGTTTGATCGCCCGACCGGAGACAACAGTCCCCTTCTCCCGGCGGGAGAGGGTTGGGGTGAGGGGCGCTCCCGGGCCCTCCTCAAGGTCCTGATCGTCCTCGGCGTCGCCGCTTATGCCCTCCGCGCCCTGACCGAGCCTATGTGGGCAAACGACTTCATCGCAATCTGGGGACTGAAGGGCAAAACGATCTTTGGAGCGGTCGGTTACCCCGAGCGGCTGCGAGGTTTGGAGTTCGCGCATCCCGAATACCCGCTCGGCCTGCCGCTGCTCTACGCCGGCATCTCGTTCCTGACTGGCCGGTGGGATGACCACGCGATGGCGTTGCTCTTCCCGCTCTTCCAGGTTGCGACGCTGCTGGTTCTCTTCGGCTGGCTACGGCGGCGCGGCGCTTCCCTGGCAGTTGCGGGCCTGGCCGCGGCAACTGTCGCGTGGTTCGAGCCGCTCTACTCCGGGTTCCTCACCGGCATGGCAGAGGTGCCGCTCGCCTTTTGTGCGCTGCTTTTCGGCGCGGCGCTCGCCGACGCGCTGGACGACATGGACACGGGCGCGCTGTGCCGCCTGGCATTCGCCGCCGCCTTGATTGCCGCCACGAAGAACGAGGGCATGTTTCTCGCGGTGGCGGGCTCGCTGCTCGCGCTGATCTTCGGAAAGGGCGCTCGGTGGAAGATCGCGCTCGCGGCCCTGGGCCCTGCGCTCCTCGTGCGTGCCCTGCACCTGCCGTGGCGCGGCCGGCTGCCCCTGGCGGATTTCGAATGGAACCTCTTCTCGATGGAGCGCGTTTGGGACTCGATCGCGGCCGCGATGCTCCTCCTCGGGTGGGCGACCTGGGCCAGCCTGGCGCTCCTGCTCGTACTCATCGCGCTCGGAGACCGCGTGCCCGCCGGCAACCGCCTGCTCCTTCTTGCGGCCTGCGCGGCCGTGGCGTACCTCGTCATTCCCGCGTTCGCCGTCCGCGGGCCCGCATGGCTGATCGAGACGACGCTCTTGCGCACGAGCGCGGCGCTCGGACCCATCGTCGCTGCAGGAATCGCCGTTCGGTTCCGGGGACTCAAGCCGCCTCCATCCCGCTATACTCAGCAGGGATGAACGACGCTGTCACACCGTCGGAACCGGAAGATCGAGTTCGGCTCGAGGAGGCTCTGCAACGTCAGCACGACGGCGGGGACCACGATCGCGGGCTGATCGTCGAGCGGCTGGGCTGGAGCCCCGACCAGAGGCTCGAAGCGAATGCCGCCTTTCTGCGTTTCTATCTGAGCGTTCGTCCGGAAGGCCCCCTGGTCCGAGAGGAGTAGCTTGAGTCCGCTCCGGGCCGACGAGCTCTTCGCGTGCCTGGATCGACGCGGCGTCCGCTACGTCCTGATCGGAGGCCTGGCGGCCGTTCTGCACGGTTCGCCTCTCACGACGACCGACGCCGACGTCTGCCCCCCAGGAAGATCTGGAGAACCTCGA
Organism: Acidobacteriota bacterium; assembly: GCA_031360505.1. Classification (GTDB taxonomy): domain Bacteria; phylum Acidobacteriota; class Thermoanaerobaculia; order UBA5066; family Gp7-AA6; genus DAHUXD01. Next base: position 14,873 of record JANMBR010000344.1, on the reverse strand, counting down.
ACGGCTGGCCGGAGCGCTCGAGGAGCTCGACGCCAGAATCCGGACGCCCAATTCGTCGTCCGGGATCCAGTTTCCGCGGGAGGCAACCTTTCTTCGCGGTCTGCAGCTTCTGAATCTGGTCACCCGATACGGAGACCTCGACCTGGCATTCCGACCCGCCGGAACGGGCGGTTTTGCCGACCTCTTCTCTCGCTCGGTCGCGATGAAGATCGGCAACGTCACGCTGGCGGTTGCGTCCCTGGAGGATGTCATCCGCTCCAAGGAAGCCGCGAACCGACCCAAGGATCAAAGGAGCCTGCCGGTTTTGCGTCAGCTGCTCGACGAGATCAGGAAGCGGTCGCGCTGAGCGCGGGCCGCGATGTCCCGCGAGACGCGTTCTCGCGGATCAGGGAGTAGTCGAGGTGCTTCCGGCTCCCGGCTTGCGGTGCATCCAGCGGATGCGCAGCACGTCCCAGAGCGTCTGGATGGCGTCGCGCACGATGCGCACCTTCGATTCGGGCGAGTTGAACCAGAGAACCGGCACCTCGGCGATCGCGATTCCCCTGCGGCGCGCGAGGTAGAGGACCTCGACGTCCCAGGCGAAGCGGTCGATGCGCGCAGCCGCGAACAGGTCGCGGGCCACGTCGCCGCGGAAAAGCTTGAACCCGCACTGCGTGTCCTGGATCCCGGGCACGGCGAAGAGCTGGATGATGCCGTTGCCGACCTTGCCGAGCAGAACGCGGTGGAGGGCCTGGCGCTTGCGGACGAGATCCTGCGCCATGCCGCGGGAGCCGATCGCGATCGGGTGCGTCGGGAGCCGCTCGGCGAGCTTGACCCACTCCGAGAGCGGCGTCGAAAGGTCGGTGTCCGACACGAGGACGGGGTCGCCCGAGGAAGCGAGCACTCCCTCGCGGATCGCGGCGCCCTTGCCGCGGTTGGCACCGTACGAGATGACCCGCAGGTCGAGCTTCTCCTCGCCCGCCACGCGGCGCGCCCGCGCGACCGTGTCGTCGGTCGAACCGTCGTCGACCAGGATCGTTTCCCAGTCCCATCCGCCCGGCCGCGCGTGCGCCCACTGCGCGACGTTGCGGACGCAGGCCTCGATCCGGCTCGACTCGTTGTACGCCGGGACGACCAGTGTGGCCTTCATCGCTTTTCGGATTCGATGACGAACTGGTAGCCGAAGAGCGTCGGCCACACGCTCGCGGAGGCGCCGGCAAGGGCGCGCGCGGGGCCGCGCCAGGGGGCCTTTGCGAGGAAGGGAAGGCCGAGCTCGTACGGCATCGCCGTGGCCGCGACCGACCGCGGCGTGAACCCCGAGGCGGCGAGCAGCTCGGAGGCCGTCCGGCGCGTGTAGAAGCGCAGGTGCGTGCGGTCGAGGATCCCGCGGTCCGCATACGGGAAGCGGCCGGCGGCGAGCGCGGCGCGCACGGTCACGTTCGCCACGTTGGGCACCGAGACGAAGAGCGTCCCGCCCTCCCGCAGCCAGCCGCGGATGAGCAGGAGCAATTCCTCGGGCCGGGGCAGGTGCTCGAGGACGTCCGCGCAGACGACGGCGTCGAACGGATCCTTCCAGGTTCCGGCGGCGAGGGCGTCGGTCACGCGCCAGTCGTCGTAGCCGTCTCGCGCCGAGGCGGGCAGGGCGGGGTCCGGTTCGACGCCCGCGAGGAACGCGCAGCGGTCACGCACCGCCCGCCCGAGGTGCCCTCCCGCCGCACCGAGGTCGAGCAGGCGCAGCCCCGCCGGAAGCGCCCGGATGCGGCGGCGCAGCAGGTCGTGGGAGGAGCCTGGAATCTCTTTCCAGGCGTACCGCTCGGACACTTCAGCCATGGAACTTCTGCGCGATCGGGTATCGGCGGCCCTCGCCGAAGGAGCGCGCCGTGACCTTCGGTCCGGGCGGCATCTGCTGGCGCTTGTACTCGCTGCGGTCGATCCGGTCCGCGATCTCCTGTGCGAGCGCCGTCGGGACTCCCGCTCGCCGCGCGGCTTTCGCGATCGGGAGGGCGAGGTCGACCAGGCCCTCGATGATCGGATCCAGGGTCGCGTACGGGGGCAGGGAGTCGGTGTCCTTCTGGTCCGGGCGCAATTCCGCCGACGGCGGCTTCTCGATGCTCGCGCGCGGGATCCGCTCGCGGTCGCGATTCAACTCTTCCGCGAGCTTGTAGACCATCGTTTTGGGCACGTCGGAGATGAGCGCGTATCCGCCGGCCATGTCGCCGTAGAGCGTGCAATAGCCGACCGCGATCTCGGACTTGTTGCCGGTCGAGAGCACCAGGTGGCCGAACCGGTTCGACAACGCCATCAGGATCGCCCCTCGGATGCGCGCCTGGAGGTTCTCCTCCGTCGGCGACGGCCCGGCCATGTCGATGAGCGGCCCGAGGGTCGTTCGGTGCGCATCGAGGGCCCGACCGATCGGAACCTCGGCGAAGCGGATGCCGAGCCGTTCGGCGAGCGCCTTCGCGTCACGCAGACTTCCCGCGGAGGAGTACGGCCCGGGCATGGCGACTCCGAGGACCCGCTCGGGGCCGAGCGCTTCGGCGGCAAGCGCGGCAGTCACCGCCGAATCGATCCCGCCCGAGAGGCCGAGGACGGCGCTCTCGAAGCCGCACTTCTTCGCGTAGTCGGAGAGCGCGAGCACGAGAGCGCGCCGCAGGCCCGGGATGGCCGATTCGACGGGCGGCATGGGGCCGCGGCCGTTCGGAATGTCGATCGTCCAGAAGTCCTCCTCGAAGCGGCGGGCGGCGCCGACGAGGCGGCCGCGCGCGTCGAACGCGACCGAGGATCCGTCGAAGACGAGGTCGTCGTTGCCGCCGACGAGGTTGCAATGCACGAGCGGCACGCCGCTCGACCGCGCGATGCGCTCCATCATGCGGCGGCGCAGCCGGTTCTTTCCCAGCGTGTACGGCGAGGCCGAGATGTTGACGTGGAGGTCGAGTTTGAGCGGCTTCAGCTCCGCCACGGGGTCCGGGTCGTAGAGCGGGCGCTTCCAGAACGTCTTGTCGTTCCAGATGTCCTCGCAAATCGTCACGGCCACGCGCCGGCCTCCGATCCTGAGGACGAGGGGCCGATCGCCGGGCTCGAAGTACCGGCCCTCGTCGAAGACGTCGTAGGTCGGCAGCAGGCGTTTGCGGTAGGTCGCGACGCGGCGGCCCCCGCGGGCCGCCACCGCGACGTTGAAGACGGAGCGGCCGCTCGAGCCGCGGTTGGCTGCCAGAGCGCCGAAGATCCAGGTTGCCTTTCCGGAAGCGCGGGCGATCCGGTCCGCGGCTTTCTCCGTCGCCGAGACGAACGACGCCCGTTCGACGAGGTCCCGGGGCGAGTAGCCGCACACCGCGAGCTCGGGAAAGAGGACGATGTCGGCGCCGGCGTCTTCCGCGCGGCGTCCGAAGGCCAGGATCTTCCCGACGTTGCCCGGGAAGTCTCCGACGGTCGTGTCGATCTGGGCGACGGCGACCCGCAGCGGCGCTCGCGATCTAGTCAAGTGTCAGCGGATGTCCGGAGAGGCGGTCGGCGGGCGTCGGGCTCTGCGGATCGCGCGCCGTCCACAACAAAAGCAGCCCCGCGGTCGCGACCGTGGCGACCCCGCCCGCCCAGCGCCGCAGGGCCGCGTCGGCGGGCAGGCCGGCCTCGCCGGCGCCGCTGCGCGCCGAGAGGTCGGACAGCGCCATTCCGACGGTCCTTCCGAAGAGCACGAGCGCGGGCACGGTCGCAAAGAGCGAGAGGTAGAGCAGGAAGGCCAGGACCCACGGAATTCCGGCGGGACGCGGGCTCGCCCCCGTGACGAGGCGCGCCGCGAGCAAGGCCAGCGCGCAGAGGAGCAGGACCGCGGCCGTGTCGGCGGCGGCCGCGGTCAGGCGAGCCGCGAGCGGAGCGGTCCGGGTCGAACCGGCGGCGTCGGCCGTCGGCTCGCCGGACGGGAGCGCTGACCGCGCCAGTGTCCCGAACTCATCCTGAAGGGGAAAGTCCCCGAGGGGGTCGCCCTGGCCCGAATCGACCATTCCAGTGCTACGGGCGCTGCTGAACGTGGCGGACGTAGATTCGGCCCATGAGATCGAGGTCGCCCTTCAGATAGCGCTCGGCGAACTTTTTGTGGCGGATGGCGTCCGCGTCCGCCGGATCGATGGCAAGGACTTCCTTGAAGCTCTCGACGGCTTTCGGGTAAAGGCCGTTCTGGAGCTGGGCGATTCCCTGGTTGTAGTAGCAGCGCAGCAGGTACGAGCGCGCATCCTGATTTTCGCGCTCGGCCTGGTAAATGCGCCAGAGAATCGGAATCGCGGTCTCGTACTCGGCCTCGTTGTAGAGCTTGACCGCGGGGGTGAGCTCGCTGACTTTCTCGGAAGCCGCGCCGAGGGACTGGGTGAACGTCGGGTCGTCGCGGTACGAGGGCGCGGCGAGGTTGAACTCGGTGAGCGCATCGATGTAGCGCTTCTCGGCGAGGGCTTTCTCCGCCTGCTCGCGCTGCCGCACGGCCTCGGGGGGCGGCCCGGACGCGGGCGCCGAGGCGGGAGCACCGGGCGCCGACTCGGAAGAGCCCGCGGCCTCGCCCGCCGCTGCCTTGCGGGTGAGCGTGGCGAGCATCTTCTGGGCGCGCGCGTAGTCCGGATGCTGGGGCGATATCGAGCGCAGCTCCGCGATCGTTTCGTCGAGCTTGCCGTCGCGGAAGAGCGACGTCGCATGTTCGAGCGATGGGCCGCCGTCGGTCGCGCCGAGCGCGGGCGTGTTGGCGCGGCCCGAACGCATGAAAAAGTAACCCCCGACGGCGATCGCGAGCAGCATCGCCGCCCCGAGCGCCATCAGGAATTTGCGGTCCATGGGGGTCCTCGCGCGCGGTTCCTTCTTCGCCTTCGTCGACCCGGCGGCGGGGGCAGGCGAATCGAGCTCCGTCTCTGCCGCATCCGCCATCTCCTCCGCGAGGATGTCGCCGTCCGGCGCCTTCTTGGCCAGATCGAGGCCGGAGGACGGACGCGCGAGCTCGGACTCGATGCGGTCGAGGTACGAGCGGGCCGTCGCGTCGCTCTCGTCGAGGGCGAGCACTTCGAGGAAGGCCTCGCGGGCGCCCGCGAAGTCACCCGCCTCGAAGGCCTCCCGGCCGCGCTTCAAGCCCTCGGCCACCCGCTTGTTGCCTTCGGACATCTCCTTGCGGGCCGTCTCGATCCGGCCGACCGCCTCGGAGTTGTTGATGTCGATGAGGAAGATGCGCGACCACATCTCGATGGCCTGCTGCCGATTGCCGATTCGCGCCGCATCGTCGCCGCGCTGGAGCAGCGACTCGATTTCCTGCTGCTGCGACGGCGGCTCGGGCGCCTGCAGGGGGGGCTCGGGCGCCCGGGAAAATACCGGCTCGGGTGTCTCCGCGAATGCCGGTTCGGGGGCCCAGGCCGGCTCCGGCGTCGCGTCGAGCGAGAGGTCGCCGAGGCCGCCCTGATCCGCCGGGGCTTCGTTCCAAAGGTTCGGGGCCCCGCCCGCCGCGCCGGAAAACCGATCGGAGAAGTCGTTGCCGCCCAACGACAGCGGGCCCGTCAGGGGGTCGCCCATGTCGGGCGGCGGCACGACCGCGGTGCTGGAGTCCTCGAGCGAGTCCAGGGAGAGATCTCCGAGGCCCCCACCCATGTCTGGAATCGGGGGGGGAGGAGGCGGAGGCGCGGGACGAGGCGGTGGCGCGACGGGTGGGGGCTCGTCGACGAGCGAAAGCCCCGGGTTCGTGGATTCGCCGAGCTCGGCGGCAGCCGGAGCGGCGAGGCGCCGATCGAGCAGGGCCACGGCCGGATGTTCCGGGTCGAGGGATCGCATCTTGTCCAGCGCCGCGCGGGCCTCGCTCGTGCGGTGGCCGTCGAGCGCCGCGATGGCGCGCTGCCGGGCGACTTCGAACTGGGGCTGGGCGTTCTTCTTCTGCCGTGCCTTTTCGAGGATCTGCGTCGCGTCCTGATTGCCCGGCAGGACCTGGAGCACCTGCTCGGCCGCCGCGAGCGCGGCGTCGAAGTCGCGAGCGTTGAAGCTCTCCGCGGCCCGCACGAGCAGCCGGTCCGTATCGGCCGAGGCCGCCCGCTCCTGGCGCGTCGGGGTCTCGGCGACGATCGCCTCCAGGCGAGCCACGTCGATTTCGTTGGCCGGGTTCTTGGCCTTTTCCATCAACTGCCTGGCCGGGGCAAAGCGCGGGTCCATCTTCAGGATGAAGTCGCACCCGATCAGGCAGTCGTCGGTCTTGCCTTCCTTGTACAGGTTCAGCGTGTGGCGGAAGGTGGACAGGATCTTGTCCCGCACCTCCCGAGGCAACGAGGGGTTCCCGGGATAGGCGCCGGGCTCGGCCCCTGCGCTCATGGTTGGGTCCCGGATGCCTTCCGGCAGGATCGGCTTGTCTCTTTCACGGTGCCGAAGATTATAAACTGTCTGGTCAGGAACTTACGACATGAGAACGATCATCGAGTGCGTCCCCAACATTTCCGAGGGGCGGGATACCGCGTCGATCGAGGCCATTGCCGCGGCGGTGCGGTCCGCGCCGGGCGTGCGCCTGCTCGACGTCTCGTCGGACGCCTCGCACAACCGCAGCGTCCTGACGTTCGTGGGCGACGCCCCGGCGGTCCGGGCGGGAGTCTTGGCCTTGTTCCGGGCGGCCCTCGAGCGGATCGATCTGCGCCGCCACAAGGGCGAGCACCCGCGGATGGGTGCGGTGGACGTGGTGCCCTTGATCCCGATCCGGGGGAGTTCCGTGGACGAGTGCGTCGCACTTTCACGCGAAGCGGGGGCGGCGATCGCGAAGGAGTTCGGCGTCCCCGTCTACCTCTACGAAGACTCGGCGAGTTCCGATCTGCGCCGCAACCTGGCCGAGATCCGCAAGGGCCAGTTCGAGGGCTTCGCGGAAAAGATGAAGGACCCGCGGTGGGCGCCCGACTTCGGCCCGGCCGAGCCCCACCCCTCTGCGGGCGCCGTCGCGGTCGGAGCGCGCGCCTTCCTGATCGCGTACAACATCAATCTGGCGACGAACGATCTCGCGATCGCCGATCGCATCGCGAAGGCGATCCGCCACCTCTCCGGCGGATTCCGATACGTCAAGGCGATGGGCGTCGTGCTCGCCGAGCGCGGCATCGTCCAGGTCTCGATCAACATGACGAACTTCAAGAAGACTCCGCTGCACCGCGTCTTCGAGTGCGTGCGCTCGGAAGCCGGAAGGCATGGCGTGGCCATCGTCGGCTCGGAGATCGTTGGCCTCTCGCCGGCCGAGGCTCTCTACGCCGCGGCCGAGCACTACCTCAGGCTCGAGGGATTCTCCTCGGAACAGGTGCTGGAGACGAAGCTTCTGGAGGAGTGAGCCGCCGGCCGAGCAGACTGCTAAGCCTGCGTCCGCCCGGAAGCCCGGAACCGATCGGCCTCGGCTTCGTCGGCCGACTCGACCGCCGGGTTCAGCATGGCGGCGTGGAGGGCGCGGGCGAATTCGATGTGGAGGGCGTGCCCGGCCTTGCGGGCGTGGATGCGGCCCTGGAGGGGGCGTCCGAGCAGCATGAGGTCTCCGATGAGATCGAGGACCTTATGGCGGACGAATTCGTCGCGAAACCTCAGCGGGCCCGAAATGATGCCGGTGTCGTCGAGGACGACCGCGTTGTGCAGGCTGCCCCCGCGCGCGAGTCCCCGCGAGCGCAGCTCGGCGACTTCGCGCGCAAAGCCGAACGTTCGCGCCGGCGCGATGCGGGCCGCGAACTCGTCGGGCCGGAGCGTGAAGGTCATCTCTTGTCGGCCCACGATGGGATGCGGGAAGTCGATCTCGTAGGTGATGGTCAGGCCCGGGCCGTCCGGCTCGTAGACGACCCGTCGATCGTCCCGGTTGACCTCCACCGACTGCGCAAGCTCGATCGGCTTGACGAGGCCATCCTGCCGCTCGAACCCGGCCGCGTGGAAGAGGCGCACGAAGGGCAGGGCCGAACCGTCCACGATCGGCACTTCCGGCCCGTCGATCTCGATGAGGCAATTGTCCAGGCCGAGGCCGGCAGCGGCCGCAAGGACGTGCTCGACCGTGCCAATCGAAACGTTCCCCTTCTTCAGCGTCGTCGCGTAGTCAAAAGTGGACGCCGACTCGAGCTGCGCCGGGACCGGCTGGTCGGCGTGGTCGTGCCTCAGAAAAACGAGACCATGGTCGACGGGCGCCGGATGGAAAAGGGCGCGAACCGGGTGGCCGGAATGCAGGCCAACGCCGTCGATCGAAACGGTCGTCTTGAGTGTTGCTTGCTGCCTCATGCCTTCTTTACGCAGGCCGGAGCACCGCAGTATCAGTGCCAGCTCTGGGGGGACAAACCGCTTGCAGGTATGTCGTTATTCCAGAGAAGCTTAGCATACGAAGGATTTTTTGGCCTCCGTGGAAACGTGGCGAAAGGCGGACACTGGCGCTCATTTTCAGGCACTCCGGACAGGCTCCGGGCCTGACCGCGGGGGCAGGGTAGACTCCTTGGCCCTCATGAAACCAGCGGATGGAAGACCGAAAAAGGCCGTCGTGGTCAAGCCGATCGCGCAGAACAAGAAGGCCTTCCACGAGTACTTTATCGACGATCGAACCGAGGCCGGGATGGTCCTGACCGGCACGGAAGTCAAATCCCTCCGCGGCGGCCGGGTCCAGCTCAAGGATTCTTACGTCCAGTTCCGGGACGGCGAGGCTTTTCTCGTCAACGCCCACATCTCCGCTTACGCCGCCGGCTCCTGGACCAACCACCTGCCGGAACGGGACCGCAAGCTGCTGCTTCACAAGCGGGAGGTCGACCGCTGGGCGGGGGCCGTGGCCACGAAGGGGGTCACCTGCGTGCCCCTTTCGCTCTACTTCAAGGGCTCGCATGCGAAGGTCGAGATCGCGCTGGTCAAGGGAAAGCAGCTGCACGACAAGCGCAACGCCATCCGCGACCGCGACCTGAAGCGCGAGGCGGACCGGGACATGCGCAACCGGAGGGAGTGAGATCGGGATTCGTGACGCGAGATCGGAAACCAATTTAGCGTCCGTTTACAAATTGCCAATCACGCATCACGAACCACAGAACCGCGAATTGCCTCCATGCCCTCCATCCGACTTCGCGAATTTCTTCCCGCCGACCTTGAGGCGGCCTTCGCGCTCGACCAGATCTGCTTCGAGCAAGGAATCGCCTACTCGCGCAGCGAGCTGCGCGGTTTCCTTTCGCGGGCGGGATCGGTCGCCTTGATCGCCGAGGACGGCGGGGCCCTCGCCGGATTTGCGATCGGGCACCGCCGGGACGCGAAGGGTCACATCGTCACGATCGACATCGCGCCGGGGTGGCGTCGGCGCGGCGCCGGAAAACTCCTCCTGACCGAGCTCCTGCGGCGGCTCGGAGAGGGCGGCGCGGGGCAGATCCGACTCGAGGTCGACGCGCGCAACACGGGCGCGATCCGTTTCTACGAACAGATGGGATTCCGCGCGACCCGGAAGCTGAAGGACTACTACGACGAGGGGATCGACGGCGTGGAGATGGTCCGGAGCGAGTGACGGGCTACTGGCAGTAGGACGGGATCCAGCTGCGCTGGAGGACATCGGGGGGGATCGTGCTGTAGTCGAAGGCCTTGCCGTCCCGGATCATCTGGTCGATATCGAAGAGCAGCTTCGACTCGGGAATGTCGCGGAAGAACGCCCGATACATCGGCTCGACCATGGCACGGGAGACCCGCAGGCCGATCGGTCCGATGAAGTTGCGGCGCTGGCCGACGTGCGCCATCTCGTCCGTCATGATCTCGCGCAGCAGCGCCCGGATCCGGTCGCGCGCCTCGGGCTCGTCGGCGAACACGTCGTCGAGGATCTTGTCGATGTGCAGGTAGAGCGTCAGCCCCATCAGCTCGCTCACGAAGGCCGGGGGAGACATCATCGCCTCCGGGAACTTCGGAAACAGGCGATAGACCCGGCCCATCCACTTGCCGAGCGGCACCCATTCCACGCGGTCGAGCTGCATCGTCCGGAACATCTCGTGGAAGAGCCGGACGTGGCAGAACTCTTCGCAGAGGTGGTAGCGGCTGATCTTCTCGCTCGTCTTGCGCGATTCGGCGATGGTCGGGATCTGGTCCCACGCCGCCGAGATGCCGACCCACTCGTGGCGGGCGAACTTGTATAGGAAGGTCAACAGCAGCGTCTTGCGGTCGAATTGGCGCGGGTCGTCTTTCAGGTGCACGTAGTTGCGGTAGAAGCGCTCGGGATCTGGCAGCGGCTTGCGCGAGCGGACGGGGTTGTCCTGGAAGCCCGCGAGCAGCTCGTTCTTGCGCGTCAACTCGCGGCGGTCCTCGAGGATCTCGCCGTCGTGGCGCTGGGTAAACGCCCAGTAGGACTCGAAGTTCTCGGCCCGCTCGCCGTCGGTGCTGGGCGTGAAGATCGATCGATGCCGGCTCGGCCGGCTTTGCGGGACCGCACTCACGGGGCGCATAGTATCCGAATCCTCCGGCGCAGCGAGCGGCGGCGGGCCTCTGCTCCCTCTCCCGGCGGGAGAGGGTCGGGGTGAGGGGCGTTTTTACCTAATGCGCCCGGGCGAACCGCGAGCGTTCCTGCACCGAGGCGGGGTTCAGGCCGTCGTCGAGGAACCGATCGAACGCTTCGGGGGGCAGCGGCCGCGAGAGCAGGAACCCCTGGAGCTGATCGCACTCGTGGCCCTTGAGGAAGGCGAGCTGCTCCTCGGTCTCCACGCCCTCGGCGATCACGATGAGCTCGAGGCTGCGGCCCATCGCGATGACCGCCATCGCGATGGCCGCGTCGTCCTTGTCGCTCGGCAGGTCGCGCACGAAGGACTGGTCGAGCTTGATCCGGTCGATGGGAAAGCGCTTCAAGTAGTTCAGCGACGAGTACCCGGTTCCGAAGTCGTCCATCGAGATGCGCACGCCCCGATTCTTCAGGCCCCGGAGCGTGTTGATCGAGTGTTCCGCGTTCTGCATCGCGTTGGATTCGGTGATCTCGAGGTCCAGCTTGTCGGCCTCGAGCCCGGTCTCCTCCAGCGCGTTGGTCACCTGGCTGACGAGGTCGGTCTGATGGAACTGGCGGCTCGAGAGGTTGACCGAAACGGTCATTCGCTGGAACCCCTTCTTGTGCCACTTGCGGGCCTCGGCGCATGCGGTCCGCAGCACCCACTCGCCGATCGGCACGATCAGGCCGGAGAGCTCGGCGATGGGGATGAAGTCCATGGGGGGGATCAGACCGAGCTCGGGATGCCTCCAGCGGATGAGGGCCTCGGCGCCAAGCACCTCGGCGGTCCGCAGGTCGATGAAGGGTTGGAAGTGCAGTTCGAGCTCGTCGTTGGCGATCGCCTGGCGCAGCCGGCTCTCGAGCGAGAGGCGCTCGACGGCCTTCGCGTTCATGGCCGGCGTGTAGAGCTGGTAGTTGTCGCGGCCCTGCTCCTTCGCGCGGTACATCGCCGAGTCCGCGTTGCGGACGAGGGTCTCGCCGTCGTGCCCGTCGGAGGGGTAGACCGAAACGCCGACGCTCGTCGTCACGAAGAGCTCGCGCCCGTCGATCCAGAACGGGTCGTGGATGGCCTCGCAGATCTTGCGGGCGATCTTGGCGGCGTCCTCTTCCGCGCTGATCCCGGGCACGAGCAGCGTGAATTCGTCGCCGCCCAGACGCGCCACCGTGTCCCCTTCGCGGACGTACTCCTGAATCCGCTCGGCCACCTGGCGCAGCAGCTCGTCGCCGACCGAGTGGCCGAGCGAGTCGTTGATGACCTTGAAGCGGTCGAGGTCGAGGAAGAGGACCGCCAGGCGCTGGTTGTGCCGGTGGGCCTGCGCCACTGCGAGGGTGAGCCGGTCGTTGAAGAGCAGCCGGTTGGGCAGGTTCGTCAGCGGGTCGTGGAAGGCGAGGTGCTTGACCTGTTCCTCAGCCCGCTTGCGCTCCGAGATGTCGATGGTGGTCCCCTCGATGACGGACAGGCTGCCGTCCGAGCCCTCGACGAGGTTCTCGTTCTGGAGCACCCAGACGAGGCTGCCGTCCTTGCGCTTGAGGCAGAGCTCGTAATTCGTCAGGCTCTGGCGCTCGACGAGCTTGGCCAGAGCCGCTTCGCGGTCCTCCGGATTCACGTAGAGGTCCCAGGCCGCCTGGCGCAGGATCTCCTCGCGGGACGCATAGCCGAAGATGCGGGCGAAGGCTTCGTTGCAGTCGAGGAGGCGGCCGTCGATCGTCGAACGGTAGACGCCCGCGAGGTTGCGCTCGAAGAGCGCCCGGTACCGCCGCTCCGACACCCTCAGGGCCTCTTCGATCTGCCGGCGCCCGCTGATGTCGGTGACGGTCCCGATGCTGCGGGCCGCGCGCTCCCCTTCGGCCGGCAGGAGCGTTCCCGAGTGGTGCCAGTGCAGCGTGCGGCCGTCCCACGTCTGTACGCGGTATTCCTCGAAGAACGGTTCGCCGGTCTCGAAGTGGCGGGAGGCGGTGGCGGCGACGCGGGCCCGGTCTTCCGGATGGATCACTTTCTCCCACGCGTCGACCGTCCGGGGAAACTCGTCCGTCGCGCAGCCGAGAATGCGATCGACGTCGCCGAACCAGGTGATCCGGCCGCTCGCGCGGTCGCACTCGTGCACGAGGTCGGCCGATTGCAGCGCGGCGCGGCGGAAGACATCCTCGGACTCACGCAGCGTCAGCGTTTCGGTTGAGGTGGCCGACGGATTCTGTCTCCGGGCAAAAACCGTGACGAGGCGGCGGCCGTCGCGCACGAGCTCGCCGTAGACGAGCTCCAGGGCGATGTCCTGGCCGCCGGCGTCGAGCCCCCGCGCCGCCGCGCGGGCGGCTTCGCCGCTGCCGCCGGCTTGCGGGCGCTGTGGCTGGTACTCCGGGACGAGCGAGGTGACCGGCCGGCCGATGAGGGCCGCCACGGGATGGCCGAAGAGCCGCTCGGCGGCCCGGTTGGCGAAAAGCAGGGTTCCGGCGGCGTCGGCGACGAGGATCGCGTCGGGCGCGCTCTCCGCGAGGCCGCGAAATCGCAGCTCGCTCTCCGAGAGCGCCTTCTGGGCTTGCCGCCGCTCCCGGCGGATCTGCGCCTCGCGCAGCTCGCGCTCGAGGATCGTGGAAAGGCGCATGAGGCTCGCGCGGGGAATGCAGTTTTGCGCGCCCGCCTTCATGGCACGGATCATGGTCTCCTCGTCGATCGTCTCGGCAACGATGAGGAAGGGGACGTCGAGGTCCTTCTCCTTGAGCACCACGAGGGCGTCGAAGGCGCTGAGTCCCGAACGGATGTCGGAGAGCACGACGTCCCAGGCCGAGACCTCGAGAGAGTTCTCGAAATCCTCACGCGTCGACACCCGCCGGATTTCGGGCTCGAAGCCTCCGCGTCGCAACTCCTCGGCGAGGAGCGCGCTGCTGGACGCGGCATCGTCCACGAGCAGTGCCCGGACTGGAACACTCATTTTTAGGGTGGCGTAATTATAGCGGGGTCAGCGCTTTACGTCTCCTGTCCTTTCCCGCCTCCGTCGGGGTGAAGGACAGGTATCCGATTCAGGTTCGGGCGGCCTTGAGGATGGCGAGCGCGACGGCTTCGACGCCGTTCAGGATGAACTGCACGCCGATCACCGCCGTGATCAGTCCCATGACCTTCGAGACGATGCGCTGCCCGGTTACCCCAATGCGGGCAACGAGTTTGGGCGCCGCCAGCAGGATGACGAGTGTGAGCAGGATGTTTCCGGCGATCGCCAGGGCGAGCGCCGTCCTGTGACCCCCGTCACGCGCCTGCCCGACGAGGACCATCACGGTCGAGATTGCGCCGGGTCCGGCGATCAGGGGCATGCCGAGCGGGACGATGGAGGGATCGCGGGTCAGGCCCACGTCGGCGCGCTCGGCCCGCTCGGAGCGCTCGTCGTCGCGCAGCGTCGACAGCCCCATGGTCGTGAAGAGGATTCCGCCGGCGATCTGGAGCGCGGGCAGCGTGATGCCGAACGTGGCGAAGATCGCGCCGCCGGTCAGCGCGAAGACTGCGAGGATCACGGCCGCGGCGGCGCTCGCCCGAATGGCCATCCTTCGCCGCGCGTGCGGCATGCCTTCCGTCAGCGAAACGAAGATCGGCGCCGCCTCGATCGGGTTGATCACCGAGAAGAGCGACGAGAACGCGAGCACGACGAACTTGGCGTCGGCGGAAGAGAACATGTCCTCAATAGTAGTGCCAGGCTGGTTCTCATTTCTCGGATGCTTACCCTCCCGGCGCGAGAGGGTTGGGGTGAGGGGATCCCGCTAGTCGCGGCGGACGAACCAGAGTCCGGCGGCGGCGAGCATCAGGGCGAGCAGGCCCATCAGCGGTGGGGACAGTATCGGGATGCCGGAGCCGACGGTCGTGACGGCTGTGTCGTGGTTGTTGCCCGGGTCCGGATCCGGCGTCGTCGAAGTGGCCGTGGCGGTGTTGACGAGGTTTCCGGAGGTCACGTTCACGTTCACGACGATCGTGACGGTGGCCGAGCCGCCCACCGCGATCGTTCCGAAGTCGGCAGTTACGACTCCATTGACTCCCACCGCCGGCCCGGCGCAGGTTCCCGGGCTGGACGCGCAGGAGATGAACGTGGTGCCGGCCGGAAGCGGGTCGCTCAGCATGACCGCGTCGGCCGCGTCCGGTCCCCGGTTGACGACCGTGACCGTGTAGGTCAGGCCCTGGCCGGGAATGGCGGGATTGGGGTCCGCCGTCTTGGACACGATCAGGTCAGCACCCGTGCCCGGCGAAGGCGTCGCTGTGCGAGTCGGCGTTCCGGTCACGGGAGTCGGCGTCCGGGTGGCTGTCGGAGTCGCCGTTACCGTGACCGTTCCAGTCGGCGTGGCTGTTGCGGTAGCCGTAGCCGTAGCGGTCGGCGTGAACGTGCGGGTCGGCGTTGCCGATGGTGTCGTCGTGCCCGTCGGCGTGTTCGTCACCGTCGGCGTACGAGTGGCGGTGGATGTCTGCGTCCGCGTCAGGCTTGGGGTGCTCGTG
>JANMBR010000155.1:0-1760 GCA_031360505.1 Acidobacteriota bacterium | reverse complement strand
CGAGCGCGCTCCAGGCCGGGCGTTGGGCGAGGGGCGAAACTCCGCCCGCCACTCAGCTCGCCTTTCCGAGCGCAGCGCTCTTGGAGGCGATCACGCCGAGCAGCTCGGTCCAGGATCCGACGAAAGACTTCGCGCCGTCCTCCTGGAGCTTCGCGGCGAGCGCCTCCACGTCGATGCCGGCCTTCGCGAATTGCGCGAGGAGGCTTTCGCAGTCGCCTCCGTCGACGGGCATCAGTCCGCCGATCTTCCCGTGGTCGGCGAGGGCCTTGAGCGTCCCCTCGGGCATCGTGTTGACGGTGAACGGCGCGGCCAGGCCGTCGATGTACAGGATGTCGGAGGCCTTCGGGTCCTTGGTTCCGGTGCTCGCCCAGAGCAGGCGCTGCGGTCGCGCGCCCGCGTTGTACGCGCGCTGCCAGCGCGGGGAGGCGAGCAGCGCGCAGTAGGCCGCGTAGGTGCGCGCGGCAATCGCGATGCCGAGCCGGTTCTTCAAAGCGTCGGGGACCTTGCCCTCGATCGCGACGTCCCAGCGGCTGATGAAGACCGAGGCGACCGAGCCGACGACCGGGTTCAACCCGGCGTCGATCCGGCGCTCGACCCCGCGCAGGAACGCCTCGGCCGCCGCGACGTACTGCTCGCGCGAGAAGAGCAGCGTCACGTTGATCGGCACTCCCGCAAAGATCGCTTCCTCGATGGCCGGAAGGCCTTCCCTGGTGCCCGGAATCTTGATGAACAGGTTCTTGCGCGCCGCCCGGGCCGACAGATCCTTCGCCGCGGCGAGGGTGCTCTTCGTGTCGTACGCGAGCAGCGGCGAGACCTCGAGCGACACCCATCCGTCCACGCCGTCGGTCCGGTCGTGCACCGGGCGGAAAAGGTCCGCCGCTCGCGTCAGATCCTCGAGAGCCAGCTCGAAGAAGAGCCCCTCACCCGACTTTCCCTTCGCCAGCCTTTCGCTGATCCCGTCGTCATAGAGCGTGCTCTTCTTGATCGCCTGGTCGAAGATCGTCGGGTTCGAGGTGAGCCCGGTGACCGACAGGTCGTCGATGTACTTCTTCAGAGTGCCGTTGTCGAGAATGTCGCGTGTGATGTTGTCAAGCCAGAGGCTCTGTCCGACGTCGTGCAGTTTCTGGGTTGCTTTCATGGATCTCCCCTCCCCGTTTCGATTGACAGCGGAATCATAGGCCGGCTGCGGGCCCGGCCAGGGCCTCGTTCACGATCTGCTGAGCTTCCGCGAGGATGGCGTCCAGGTGCGCGCTATCGCGGAAGCTTTCGGCGTAGATCTTGTAAATGTTTTCGGTTCCCGAGGGGCGCGCCGCGAACCAGCCGTTCGCCGCCACGACCTTCAATCCGCCGATCGGGGCGTCATTGCCCGGCGCCCGAGTCAGCTTCGCCGTGATCGGCTCGCCGGCCAAAGTCGTCGCCCTGACCGATTCGGGCGAGAGCTTCTTGAGCTTTTCCTTCTGCTCCGGGCTGGCCGCGGCGTCGACGCGCGTGGAATAGGGCGTGCCAAATTCGGCTGCCAGCGCCTGGAAGAGCTCGCCCGGGTCCTTCCCGGTCCGCGCGGTCATCTCGGCAGCGAGCAGGTCCGGAACCAGCCCGTCCTTGTCCGTCGTCCACACCGCGCCGTCCCTGCGTAGGAAGGTCGCGCCCGAGCTCTCCTCGCCGCAGAAGCCGATGGATCCGTCGATGAGCCCTTCGACGAACCACTTGAAGCCGACCGGCATTTCGATGAGCCTTCGGCCCAACCGCGCCGCGACGCGGTC
>JANMBR010000289.1:0-4185 GCA_031360505.1 Acidobacteriota bacterium | reverse complement strand
AACGGGGCCGCGAAGGACGCCGTCTGGCGAGTCGTCGAGGTGCGTTCGCGCAGCGTCCCATTGCTCGAGGAGGGGCGCGAGGTACTCGGCGAGGCGTTGACCGGAGGCAGTCAGTCGAACGCCGCGCCCGGAGCGTTCGATGAGATCGGTCTTCAGGTCGCGTTCGAGCTTCTGGATTGCCATGGTGACCGCGGGCTGGACACGGCCAATCTTGAGGGCGGCGCGGCTGACACTGCCCTCTGCGGCGACCGCGAGGAACGCTCTTGCTTGCTGGATTTCTATATCAGACACGCTGATACCTTATATCAAAATAATCGCTTTGACTGATTCCACTTGATCCCCTAGATTGACTGTGGAGGTACTGATGGAAGAAGAGAAGACACCCGCCCTGTCCGCCCGGCGCCTTGGCGACGCGCTCGCCTTCGCCACGGAGAAGCACGGGCGGCAGCTACGCAAGGGCACGCAGATTCCCTACATCTCGCACCCGATAGCGGTCGCGAGCCTGGTGCTCGAGTACGGGGGCACCGAGGACGAGGCGATCGCGGCGCTGCTTCACGACGTGGCGGAGGACTGCGGCGGGCGGGGGGCGCTCGACCAGATCCGGGAGCACTTCGGGGACAACGTGGCCACGATCGTCGCCGGGTGCACGGACACCCTGGAGAAGCCCAAGCCGGCGTGGAAGCCTCGCAAGGAGGCCTACATCGCTCACATCGGCCGGGCCAGTCGCTCGGTTCGGCTCGTAGCCGCGGCCGACAAGCTCCACAACGCGCGGTCGATCCTGAAGGACTACCGCAATCTCGGCGAGAAGGTCTGGACGCGCTTCTCGGCGCCAAGGGAGGACGTGCTCTGGTACTACCGCGAGGTCACCAGGGCTCTCGCGGCGCGGGAAGCGAGCGCGCTCGTCGAGGAGCTCGATCGGACGGTCGAAGAAATCGCCAGCCTCACTCGGGTCGCCCGATGAATCTGAACGCGCCCGCGAGCTCGGCGCCCCGGAGCAACCGCGACAAGATGCGGGACTGGTTCGCGGAGGGAGCGCGCGAGGGATATGGGGTCATGCTCATCTGCATGGACACGTTCGACGCGTTCCGGGACGAGGACTGCGGTGTCTACCGGGCGTGCTTCGCGTCGCTCGAGGAGGCGCGGGCCTATGCCGCCGAGAACCTTGCCATCAGCGGCTGGGGCGCAAGCGATCTGCTGATGGAGGTCTTCGACCTGGGAGGCGACTTCGACACGCAGTTCGACGAGTGGTCGAAGGAGGGAGTCGCGCGGTTCTGGACTCACGTGAGCTGACGGCGCAGCCACTCCATCACCGCCCACGTCGCGTCGAGGTCCTCCTCGTTGTAGGCGAGGATCTGATTGACGATCGCCTCGCGCGCGGCGGGGTCGTTGGTCTCGGTGGCCTTGATGTATTCCGCGATGGACCAGGCGCCGTTGGCGTCCGCGAGGGTGCGGCGGAAGCCGACGTATTGGTCGACGACCTTCAGCGAGTAGCTCGGGAGAGGGAGGAAGTACGAGGATGTGAGGGTCTTGTGGAGGTCGTGAAGGGTGGTGAGGAGGTGGGCGGCCACGCCGGAGACGGGCGGGCACCCCTCACCCCAACCCTCTCCCGCCGGGAGAGGGGGAAGAGAAGCGCCCGCGGTAAGGACGGCGGGCGTGGCAGAGAGAGGGATGTCGCCGTAGCGCCTGATGTATTCGGTGATCTTGGTCTTTTCGTAGTGGTGCCAGTGGACGAATGGGAGGTCGGGGCCGTGGGTGACGAAGAGGCGGTTGGCGAGGTTCAGGAAAGCGAACCAGCCTTCACGGTCGCCGTCTTCGCCGAAGCCCGATTGGGCGCTCAGGTACGTTGACGGGCTTTCGCCGAAGACCTTTACGCCCCAGAGGTAGATGCGGTCGAGGTCGTCGGCGTAAGGCGGCAGGCCTTCGAGGTCGAACATTGCGTAGTTGCGGGCGACCGGGAGTGGCGGCGGGTCGTCGGCTCGGATGGGCTGCCTGGAGACGTGTGACTCGACGTTCTTCAGGAGTGCGGAGACGAAGTCCTTGTGGCGGGGCTTCTTCGTTCCGGTCCAGAAGTAATCGCGGTGGGCGGGATCGTCGACGGCTGCAGTGAGCTGGCCGATGGACTTGATTCCGCGGGCGTGGAGGTTGCGGGCGCGGTCTTGCCTGACGCCGGGCAGGAGGGCGACGTCGCTGGCGGCCTCGGCCTCGCCCCAGCAGCGGTCGTAGAAACCGCAGCCGGTGCACTTGGTCCAGCCGACTGGCTCGTAGTCCGTTGGGTCGGCGGCGCGCATGCGGAGGTGGTCGCGGAGGGCTTCGAGGACTTCGGCTTCGCCCTCGTACTTCACGGGGACGATCTCGCCGGTCCCGGCGTGGACTTCGAGGCCGAGGGGTGGCTTGCCGACCAGGCGCTCGAAGAGGAAGCCGTAGATCTTCAGCTGGAGAGGGATCGCGAGGTGGCGCCGCGAGCCGATGTTGCGCGCGAGCTTTGAGTCGCGGATGACGTAGCCGCGGCGGGCGGGATCGCGGATGAGGAAGTCGGGCTCGCCGATGAGCTCGCAGGGTTCGCCGTCGAGGGGAAACTCGAGGCGGAAGCGCGGCTGGTAGATCGCCGGGGCGTTGGAGCGGATGGATTCGAGGGTGAGGCGTTCGCGGGTGGGTTGGTCGTGGGCATCGGGGTTGAGGTCGACGACGGCGGGGAGGGTGGCGAGGTGTGCGGCTTCGTGGAGGTGGCCGAGGTTGCGGAGGAGGTTGTCGAAGGGGCCGTCGGTCTCCTGTTCAGGTTCCTTGCGGGCGCGCAGGGCGACGCGACGCTCGCATTCGTTCGGGCGGTAGTAGTCGTAGATGTCGGTGGCTTTGAAGCGCAACTCTCTGGTCTCCGATGGGTGTCGAGAGTCTGACACGCGGGGGTGGACAGATGGGGTCCGGGTCGGGCGGCTACGGCCGGCCCCGTCGATACACGTCGCTCCGGTGGCCGATTCGCAGGACCAGATAGCCGACCGACGTTCGGGCGTAGATCACGCGATAGTCGCCCACGCGCAGACGCAGGAGCCCCTGGAACTCGCCAGAGAGCTGCTCGCCGTCCCCGCCCTGCTCGACCAGCGACTTCTCGATCTTGTTCAGGATCCGAAGGGCGACGGCGCGATCGAGTCGGTCGAGATCGGAGAGGGCCGATGCCTTGTACTCAACGCTTGCGGCGGCCAA
Source organism: Acidobacteriota bacterium (assembly GCA_031360505.1). Classification (GTDB taxonomy): domain Bacteria; phylum Acidobacteriota; class Thermoanaerobaculia; order UBA5066; family Gp7-AA6; genus DAHUXD01. The sequence continues at coordinate 987 of JANMBR010000289.1, read as the reverse complement.
TCCGCTTCCTCATCTCGGAAGAGGAAATGATGGGGTCGTCCTTGTCCATGAGTCGGTCGAGCGCGACCCGGTAGTCCGCGTGCTCGGCGAGATAGGACTCGAGCGCCTTCTCGATGAAGTAGGTCTTGGTTCGATCGGTTGCCTTCGATAGCTCGTCGAGGGCTTTCGCGGTCTTGTCGGCCAGGCGGATGGAAATGGGGCTGGACATGGGCTGCCTCACTTGTATTACAAGCAAGGCAAGTATATCAGCATGCCACTTCTGCCAAATTCCGAAGAAATCAGACCTGACCCTCGGCCACCCTCTCCCGCGGGGAGAGGGAGTAGACGGTGGCGCGCGCAACAGTCGTCCGGACGAGTTGCCCGGGCGGGGACGAGCCCCGCCCCTACGGCACCGGGGAGAGGGAGTCGAGAGTTACCACGTCCTCCGCAGCGGATGCGCTTCGGTGTTGAAGACGGTCCGCTCCAGGTCTACCGGCTGGTCGGAAAAGAGGAGATAGAGGTACTTGAGGGTCTCGGCCAGAAAATAGCTCGGCATCAGGTCGCCCTTCTCCATCGTGACGACGCTCTTCAATACCGTGTCCCCCGCGTCGGTGCGGCAGTGCACGCGGATGCTCTCGAAAAACATGCGGCCCATCTCCAGGTACCGCGGATCCTTCGTGTAGCGGTACAGGTAGAACGCCGATTCGATGATCTCGGGCCGCAGCGGATAGCCCGGGGACACGACGCGCATCTGCCGGTAGTCGAGAAGCTCAGGCTCGATGCCGCGGAGGTTCCACATCTTGAAGCACGACTCCTGCAACCGCCGCGCGTGATCCAGGTCTCCGCCGAGCGCCAGCACTCCCGGCAGGAAGGCGTGGAGGGCGCCGAACTCGGTTGCGGTGCGTTTGCCGGTGGTCATGTCGACCTGGCCGTACCAGAGGCCCGAGGGCGCCTGGTCTGCGAGATGGGCGTTCAGCGCGCGCAGGCTCGCGGCCCACATGCGCTGGC
>JANMBR010000279.1:0-2608 GCA_031360505.1 Acidobacteriota bacterium | reverse complement strand
GGCCGGGTCTGGGCGAGCTTCTGGGCCGGGATCACCCCGAACGAGAAGCCGGCGTAGACCAACTCGGCCGGCAGCCCCTCGGCGGCCCGGACGCCACGTTCGGCCACCGCCTCGAAGCCTTCCTCCTCGACATGGGCCAGCCCGGCCTCGATCGACTCGAACGTGCGACCGTCGAACAGATCGGGGGTGTGGACCGTGTGGCCGGCCTGGCGCAGCTCGTCGGCGAACGCGATCACCCCTTCGGTTAGGCCCTGCACGTGATGGAACAGCAATACCTCAGCCATGACTGAACCGCCTCCGCTACGCTCGGATGTCGTCGCTCGGGACCCTCGGGCCAGGCGTGACGCCGGAGCGGACACAGGGTAGGGCACCGGACACGAGCAGGTTGCAGCCCCGGCCCAGGTCAAGACCGAGCAGGTTTGGAGAAGCCGGGGCGGCGGCGGCTCCCTATCATCACGGTCGACCCATCAGATCGCGCAGGGAGGAAACCGATGAAGGACACGCAGAAGTCCGCCAAGGGCACCACCTTCACGGACGAGGAAAAGGCCGCGATGAAGGCTCGCGCCCAAGAGCTGAAGGCGGAAGCGCGGGCGGGCAAGGACAAGGCGGATGGGGAAAGTGCCGTGCTTGCGGCGATCGCCGCGATGAAGGAGCCAGATCGCGTCATGGCCGAGCGGCTCCACGCCCTCGTCAAAGGGAGCGCGCCCGACCTAGCGCCGAGATGCTTATCCCGTTGTCTCAGCAGGCCACAAGATGTAGGGTGAGGCAACGGCCGCCTGCCAAGCATCGTCCACCTGGCTCTTGACCGTTCCCAACTCGACGGAGACGCTGCGGGAACCAATCGCGCCAAATGGAGTGCCAGCGTGAGAAGACTTCGGCTTGCGGCCTGCGTTGCGATCTGCGCGACGCTCCTCGTCTCGGGCTGCGCCAACGGGACCGCGACCATCACCGGGACACTCGTGGGCGCCGACGGCGGCTGCCTCTACGTCCGTGGGCCGGATGCGAACGGCACTGATCTCTACTGGCTTCGGAATCTGCCGTCCGACTACGTGGCGGACGCCGACGGCCTTGGCAAACCTGACGGGAGCCACATCAGGATCGGGGACTCGGTCACGGTGTCCGGGGCTCTGTCATTCGTCCCATTCGACAGGCAATGCGTTAGCGGGCACACGCTCGACGCGACGGCGATCAAATAGGGTCCCGTCCTCAGCCAGAGTCACCGGCCTTCCCGCGGCTACGGCCTGATCGGGAACTGCGGCAGGTCGCTCGCTCCCCGGACGATGGAGAGCGGAGCCGGCGCGCGTCCGGTGCCGAGCCCGAGCAGCGTCTGGAACGCCGCCTGCGGGTTGACGCGTCGATTGTGGCGGAACACGAACTCGTCGAGGTAGACCTGGAGCTGCTCGCGGCTGACGCCGTGGAACGTGCCCAGCAGCCACTGCTTCATGTTGCCCATTGCCCGGTCCGCGAGCGGGACGACATGGTCGCTCTCCTCGATGATCTTGCCCTGTTTAGCGGGCCGATGAACGAAGCCGGCCGCCGTCAGGCCATCGAACCCCGTCATCTTGTCGGTGATGATCGTCGTGCCGGGCTCGATGTTCGCGCAGGCGAAGGCCGTCATCGTCTTCTGCGTGAAGTCAGGGATGACCTCCATGCGGGCGCGCCCGGTCGCGGTTCCGCGACGCTCGACTGCCACGATCACGAGGGCAGCCTTCCGGCCCTTGAGCTGGCGACTGCCGCGCAGGCCCGCCTGGAGCCCGCCGACCCACGTCTCGTCCATCTCGACGACGCCGCGCAGCTTCTCGCGCTCCGGGGCGACCATCGCCCGCCGGAGCTTGTGGAGCAGCAGCCAGGCCGTCTTGTAGCTGACGTCGAGCTGGCGCTGGACCAGCAGGGCCGAGACGCCGCGCTTGTCCGTCGTCATGAGATAGGCGGCCCAGAACCACGTCGTGAGCGGCGTCTTCGATCGGTGGAGAACCGTGCCGGACGTCAGCGATGTCTGGTAGCGACAGCCCGGGGCCGCGCACTGCCAGCGTCGAGCCGATGTCAGGACGTAGGCGCGGTCATGGCCGCATCGCGGGCACCGGAAGCCGTCCGGCCAGCGACAGGCCTCGAGGTAGTGCGCGCAGGCGGCTTCATCCGCGAACGTCCGCTGGAACTCGCGCAGGGTCTTGGGGAAGCCAGGCCGTCCCATGGCCTGACCCTACATCTTGTGGCCTGCTGAAGCAACGGGATAAGCATCACGCCTCTAACTTCAAGTGGCTCATGACGCGGCCGGCTCGCAAGTCTTCGGCCGCCAGTACTCATGCACCTCGGCGAGCTGGCCGCTTAGCTCGGCCGAAATCGCTGTCCCTCGACATCGCTTGACTATTTCGCTTGACAGAGGCATCGCACAGATGCGATAGTCCCGCTCGTGCCGTGTCGAGTCATCTACTACCAGACCCCGAGTCGCCGAATGCCTGTCAGGGACTTCTTGGACGGCGTCCACGATCGGAAACACTTAGCCGCCTTGCTCGCCGACCTGTCACTACTCGCGGACGAGGGCCCACTACTCCCATTCCCGCTGTCCTCCGCCATCGTCTCGTTCCCCGGTCTCCGAGAGCTGCGAACG
>JANMBR010000275.1:0-3412 GCA_031360505.1 Acidobacteriota bacterium | reverse complement strand
GAGCGGGTACGTGAATGTGTCGCCCTTGAAGTTCACGTACGTGAGCGGCCGCGGCAGGCGCTCGGGGGCAAGCGACTCCACGAAGTCCATCTGCTTCTGCTGAACCTCCCTCCACATCCGCGCGAGCGCGTCGAGGGTCGATGCGTCCTGGCCCGTGGGCAGCGCGCGCGGGGAGCGGCCTTGCCAGCGCTCGAGCCATACCCAATCCGCGCCGTACAGGTGGACGAGCGTCCCATGCACCGAGCCGAAGCTGCCGCCGACGGGCTGCGCGAACTGCCCCGGGTCGAGCTCCGCGACCGAGGCGAGTGTCAGTTCGCTGGCCCAGCGGCCGTAGGCAAAGAGCTTCGCGATGTCTGTGGGCGTTCGTGTCATGCCGGGAATCCTACGACACACGAGATGACCGCCGCGAGCGACGCGGCGGGCCTCCACGGCGCAAAGCGTGTCCTCAGGATTGGCTGGTCTTTCCTCAGCGTTTCGCTACGGCTCGCCCCGGCGTTCGGACGTCTGCGCCTCGCGGCATGGATGGCAGGCCGACCGGAGGGCGGCGCGGAAGTCCTTACGAGCACGCGGGATCGGCGTCGACTCCCGTTGCCCGCGCTCGTGCCGTCTCGGAAACGCCGCACGCTCGACTCGCCGTCGTCCCTGCAGATCGAAGGGGAGCGCCAGAAACGGGGCTTACAACCCGTGTCCATGGCGACGACGTCACCGCAGCCCCGGCCGGCAGGATCTCACGGCGATCTCATCTTCGCCTCCGGACGCGCCGTGGCCCGTCGTCGCACAGTGGGCGCAGAGGGCTCGCTGTAACGAAGCCGCCGGATCGGGAATTGAGTCGTGGAAGCTGCCAACAGGCAACGAGGTGTTCATGTGCAGGTCACCCCCGGACCGTCAGTCAGCGATGCGTAGCTCACGAATCGTCGTGTACTCGAAGCGAAAGGAAGCAGCATGAAAAGGATCTCCCGGCTCTTTCTCCTGGCGGCGGCGCTCACGGCGGCCGTCACCGGCGCCGCGGGCGCGAACGAGGTCACCGACTGGAACCAGATCATGTTCCAGGCCGCCCTGGGGCCGCCCGCCACCAACCCGCTCGTCATTACCCGCATCTCGGCCATCGTCGAGGCGTCGGTTTTCGACGCGGTCAACGGCATCGCGCGCAAGTACTCCCCGATCCACGTCGCGCCGGCGGCTCCGAGAGGAGCGTCCGGCCGCGCGGCCGCGGTGCAGGCCGCTTACGCGACGCTCTCGTTCTTCTATCCCGCTCAGCAGGCAATGCTCGACGAGAAGCGCGCGGCCTCGCTGGCCGCCATCCAGACCTCGCACAAGGCCAAGGAAAAGGGAATCGCCTGGGGACAGACGGTGGCCGATGCCATGCTCGCGTGGCGCAGCACGGACGGCTTCACTCCGCCCCCGCCGCCCTTCCTGGGTGGATCGAACCCGGGGCAGTGGCGTCCGACGCTGCCGGCCTTTCTTCCGGGCGCCGCGCCGCAGTGGGCGACGATGGTTCCGTGGTCCATCGAAGCGCCCAGCCAGTTCCGGCCGGCCGGCCCGCCGGCCCTGGACAGCGCGCGGTACGCGTCGGACTTCAGCGAAACCCAGCTGATGGGCAGTCTGACGAGCGGGGCCCGCACGTCCGATCAGACTCTCTTCAGCCAGTTCTGGACCTCGAGCACCGCGAGTTACTTCTGGAACCAGATCGCGATCTCACTGGATGCAAAGCACCACTCCGTGCTCGAGAAGGCGCGTCTGCTGGCCCGCCTCAACGTGGCCATGGCGGATGCCGCGATCGCGTGCTGGGACGCGAAGTACAATTACGTCTTCTGGCGTCCCGTGACAGCGATCGACATTCAGGATCCGACTTGGACTCCGCTGTTGTTCACCCCGAACCACCCGGAGTACCCGTCCGGTCACTCGACCCTCAGCGGCGCTGCGGCCGGGGTCCTGCGAGATCGCTTCGGCGAGCAGACGCCCTTCAGCGTGACGTCCGACGTGATGCTCGGCGTCGTCCGATCTTTTGCGAACTTCTCGTCCGCCCTCGACGAGATCGGCAACGCGCGGATCTTCGCCGGGATCCATTTCCGTTCCGCCTGTGACGACGGCCTGGCCACCGGAGACGCGGTGGCGGAGTACGTCGTGAGCCACACGGCGGTGCCGGTCTGCGCCGTGGATGGGGGAGACGACGACGACGAACAAGAGGACTGAGCGACCCGATTCGATTTCGAGGGGCGGGGCCAGCTCCGCCCCTTTTTTTCACCAGCGATCACGCCCGGGGCAGGATCTCCTCGGGGCGCCTTCCCCGGTCCGACGGGTCGCGCCGGGCATGCTTGCGGGAATCGAACCCGACCGCCTTGTAGCAGATGGGGCACTTGAGCGTTCCCCCCTCGGGGATCGGGGCGAACCGCGGCGAGCGGCAGTCTGAGCAGAACCAGCGGGCAAAGCGCCGCTCTTCGCCCTCGTATTTCGCCATCTGAGAGGGAATGGTAACGCTAGACGAGCTCTCCGCGCAGGACCGTCGCCGCCCTGCCGCCCAGGAAGACGCGGCTCTCCGCCACCCGAACGCCCACCACGCCTCCGCGGCGGGAAGCCTGGAACCCGACCAGTGCCGACTTGCCGAGGCGGGCGGCCCAGAAGGGGCCGAGGCAGCAGTGCGCGGAACCTGTGACCGGGTCCTCGTCGATGCCGCAGGAGGGGGCGAAGTAGCGCGAGACGAAATCGAATTCGGGCGCACCCGAAGGGGCCGTGACGATGACGCCGCACGCCGGTCCGCAGGCCGCGGCCAGCGCCTTGAAGTCGGGCCGGATGCGACGCAGCTGCTCCTCGTCGTCGACCTCCACCAGGAAGTCGAGGCGGTTGCGCCCGACCGAACGAGCGGCCGTGCCGAGGGCCTCGAGCAGCCCGGCCGGCGCCTGTGCCGGCGCGGCCGGCTCGGCCGGAAAGTCGAGCTCGATCGTGTCGCCCCTGCGCGCCGCCGAGAGGGTGCCGCTTTTCGTGCGAAAGACGAGCGTCGACTCCGCGCGCGCGAGGCCTGCCTCCCAGAGCGTGTGCGCGGAGGCGAGAGTCGCGTGCCCGCAGAGGTCCACTTCGACGGTCGGCGTGAACCAGCGCAGCCGCCATCCGTCGCCTTCCTTGCGAAGGAACGCCGTTTCGGAGAGGTTCATCTCCGAGGCGACGGATTGCAGCCAGGTGTCCGGGCGCACCTTCGAAAGGATGCAGACGGCCGCCGGGTTGCCTGCGAACGGCCGCTCGGTGAATGCGTCGACGCAGAAGATCGGGACGCCCATCGCCCCCGACTCTGCCTACGCCGTCAGCTTCTTCGCCGCCTTGACGGCGGCGGCGACGCCGGACTGCTTGCGGATCGCCTTGATCCGGACGCGCGCCTGTTTGGAGAGCGTGCGCACGGCCGACATGTAGCGGCCCTGGG
>JANMBR010000145.1:0-19986 GCA_031360505.1 Acidobacteriota bacterium | reverse complement strand
ACTAATCATAAACACCCCTTGTTCGCCAAAGACCCCTGGCCACATGCCCGGGGCCATGAAACCTAGTCCTGCGGACACAGCGGTAGTACAAAAGCAGCCCTGATGGGCAGGCTTCGCCCCGTACACCGACCGTGACCTCATGGATTCCCACCTATCAAGCGGGCCGACACCGCGGCCCAAAAGCGAAACAGGCTTATTCCATCACAGCCTCAGGCCGAGGGTGTCAAGTATTTTTGCCACTCCCGTGTGACCGGGAGTTCCGGGCCGACCTCTACCCCTTCTGAATGAGGGTTCGGACGAGGCGGTCCTGGTAGGCGTGGCCGCGGGACTCGCTGACGCCTGAGCCGTTGAGCAGGATGGCGAAGGCGTAGGTCTTGCCGGATCCGGCCTGGGCATAGCCAGCGAGGGTTGAGACGCCGTTGAGGGTCCCGGTCTTGCCCTGGACCTGGCCCCTGGTCGCCGAATCCATGAGGCGGCTCCGGAGCGAGCCATCGCTATCCCCCGAGACGGCCAGCGTGGACCGCCAGAGGGCCCCCTGGGGGTGGCGGTTCATTGCCCGGAGGAACTTGACCATGTCTCCTGCCGTGACCCGATTGGCAGCCGAGAGGCCTGAGCCGTCGTGAATGTCGAAGCGGGCGGGGTCGAGGCCCATCGAGGCGAGAAACTGCCTCGACAGCGCCAAGGCGCCCTCCCACGTCCCCCGACCGGTCTTCTCGGCCGCGAGCGTCTTGAAGATCTGCTCCGCGTAGAAGCTCTGGCTGTGCTTGTTGGAGACCGACATCGTCGGGATCAGGTCGGACTCAGTCGTGGCAACGAGCACCCAGGCGTTGTCGGCCTTGACGGCGCGCTCGACGACGGCGCCCGTGAGTTCGATCCCCGCCGCGCGCAGGCGGCTCTTCAACGCGGCGCCGAAGAACTTCGGCGGATCGTCGATCGCGAGCGGCACGGAGTAGCGGAAGTATCGGGCCGGGACCGTCCCGTCCACGAAGACCTGGTCGGACCCTCCGGGACGCGCCAGCGCAATACGAACCTTGCCCGTCTTCCCGACGGTCCTCGCACGCGGAACGCTCTGCACGATGTCGGTGTCGGGATCGATCGAGACGATCGCGGGAGCTCCGGGCAGTGCGCCGCGGCCCACCGACACGATCACGACGTTGTCGTTGTACGACAGAGCCGAGATGGGCGCCTGGTACCAGCGGGTATCGCGGTCCGGCGGCCAGTCGGCGTGGCGGTACACGCCGTCGAACGCGCTCGCGTTCAGGATGAGGTCGCCCGAAACCCGAGTGATCCCGGCCTGTTTGAGGCCGTCCGCCCATCGATCGAACACGGCGAAGGAGTCGTTCTCGTAGAAGCGACCCGAGATATTGGGGTCCCCCCCGCCGACGACGAGCAGCGACCCCACGAGGTTGCCCTCGTGGACATCGCCACGGCGCCAGAAGGTCGTGCGGAACTTGTAGGTCGGCCCCAGGTAGTGCAGCGCCGCGGCCGAAGAGATCATCTTCGTGACCGAGGCGATCGTTTCCGGCTGCTCGGGATTGCGCGAGTAGACGATCTCGCCAGTTTCCAGGTCCGCGATCGCGACCGATACGCCCGGAGACCGGGCCGGGGCGCGGCGCCCCGTCTGCTCGAGCACCTGCTGCAGCGTCTGCGGGGCGGCGGGCGCCGACTTGCGGGGCTTGGAGGCCTGCGCCGCCGGCGCGCCGAGGAGGGCGAGCAACGCGACGACGCCGACGATTCGGCTCCGATTCAGCCCTGCTGCACTCACCCTCAAATTATAATCGACCCTCCTTGCGATTTGACGAAACCAACCGCGTATTTGAAATCTCCGTGCGTGAACTGGCGGAGGACGAGGGCTTCCGCCGCGTCGGCTTCGATCGCGGAGACGGCTGGCGCCGCCTGGGCCTCGGCCAGCAGATCCACACCCGTGTCCTCAATGAGAGACGAAACGCGCATCCGGCCTACCGGGCCGAGGTCCACCTCGAGGCGCGGGTGCCGGTCGAGGATTGGACCGCGGTGCTGACGGGCCGGCTCGACGGCTGCATCGAGCGCTCGCCCGGGCAGTGGCTCATCGAGGAGCTCAAGTCCACGAACCTCTCGGTCGACGGGGTTCGGCCCTCCGGGTACGCCTTCGAGCGGGACCGGCGGCAGCTCTATGGTTACTGCTACCTGTGGCGGCGCCTCGGACACGGCGCCGTGAACGGGGCACTCGTCTACGTGGACATCGAGACCGGCTCGGAGCTCTCGCTCGACGTGCCTTTCGACGACGGACTCGAGCACGAGGTCGGGCGCCGCCTCGCGCGCGCGCTCGCGATCTGGCGCAACTCGAAGATCGCCCGCCAGCGAAAGGCCACCGCGGCCCGGCGGCTCCCCTTCCCGCACACGGCCCCGCGCCCCATCCAGGAGAAGCTCATCGATGCGATCCGCCACGCCGTGGCCTCCGGCGAGAACCTGATCGCCGAAGCCCCAACGGGCTCGGGCAAGACCGCGGCCGCGATCTATCCGGCGCTGGCGGAAGGCCTCGCCTCCGGGCGCCAGATCGTCTTCCTGACCTCGAAGACACTGCAACAGAAGATGGCCGTCTCCGCGCTCGTCGCGATGAACGAGCGGGCGTTCCAGACGGTCCAGGTGCGCGCCAAAGAACGGATGTGCGCGAACGACAAGATCATCTGCCACGAGGACTTCTGCCGGTTCGCCAAGGACTACCCCGACAAAATGGAGCGCTCGAACCTGCTCGGACGGCTGCGCGACGGCTACGCCCACCTCGACCCGGACACCATTTTCGAGGAGGCCCGGCGCGAAGAAGTCTGCCCGTTCGAAGTGCAGCTCGAGGTCGCTTCCCGCGCCGATGCCATCGTTGCCGACTACAACTACGTCTTCGAGCCGGCCGCCGCGCTGCGCCACCTGACCGGTGACGAGTTGAAGGAGGCGATCCTGTTGATCGATGAGGCCCACAACCTCCCCGACCGCGCGCGCCAGATCTTTTCGCCCGAGATCCTCGAAGAGAACCTCGCGGCGCTGCAGAACCGTCTGGCGCTCCAGCCGGGCGATCTCTTCGCCGACATCGCGATCTCGATCGAGGAGCTGATCGAGATCCTCGGGGCGGCCGCCGAGGACCTCCCCGAGGGAGAAGCCATCGCAGAGATCGTGCCGCCCACCGAGCGCATCCTCAACCTGCGCGTGGACTGGGAAGCCAAGCTCATGCGCTACCTCGCCTGGAAGCGGGAGACGCGCCTGGCCCTGGTGGACGACCCCGTCATGGACTTCCACTTCACGCTGCAGCGCTTCACGGCCGTGCTCTCGATGCTCGGGCCCGACTTCACGAGCGTCGTCGAACGGCGCGCGAACGGGATCCGGCTCGGCCTCGTCTGCCTCGACCCCGCGCGGGCGCTGGCACCCGTCTTCCGCTCGGCCCACTCGACCATCCTGCTCTCGGCCACGCTGACACCGCCCGAGGCGATCCAGCGAGTCCTTGGCCTCGAGAAGGACCGCACCTCGTCGATCTCACTGCCGCCGCCGTTTCCCCCGGAGAACCGGAAGGTGATGATCGTCGGAACCGTGCGGACGACCTTCAAGGCGCGCGAGAAGAACTACGACCGGATCGCCGTTCTGCTCGCGGGCATGTCCGACGCCCACGGCGGCAACGACCTGGTCCTCTTCCCTTCCTACCGTTTCCTCACGGCCGTGGCCGAGCGCATGCCGCAGACACGCTCGCGGATGCTCGTCCAGCGGCCGGACCTCACCGCCTTCGAGCGGCAGCACCTGCTCGAAGCGCTCTCCTCGCCGCCGCCGGGCGGCACGCTGCTCTTCGCCGTGTCGGGCGGCATGTACGCCGAGGGCGTGGACTATCCCGGCGAGCTGCTCTCGGCGGTCTTCGTCGTCTCGCCCGCTCTGCCGCAGGTGTCGTTCGAGCGGGAGCTGCTGCGCCGCTACTTCGATGACAAGGAGGAGGCCGGCTTCGATTACGCCTACCTGCAACCGGGCATGACCCGGGTCGTTCAGGCGGCCGGGCGCCTCATTCGCAGCGAGACCGACCGCGGCGTCATCGCGCTCGTCTGCGCGCGCTTTCTCGAGGAGCCGTACGCCAGCCGCCTGCCGCGCGACTGGTACGACGAGAGCCCGCGCGAGCTCGCGACGAAGCATCCGGCCGACGAGATCCGCGAGTTTTTCGAGAGGTACCAATGAAGAGCCCGTACACGAATCCGAAGATGCCGCGCCTGACCGTCGACGCGTGGGTCCGCGACCGCAAGGGCCGGGTCCTACTCGTGAGCCGCGGGCGCCCGCCCTTCCTCGGCCACTGGGGCCTGCCCGGCGGCTTCTGCGAGTGGAAGGAAACGACCGAGGACTGCTGCGCGCGCGAAATGCTCGAGGAAACGGGACTGCATGTACGCGTCGGCGCGTTGCTCGGCGTGTACTCCAAGCCGGACAGGGATCCGCGCGGCCACAACGTCACCGTGCTCTACGCGGCCACTCGTCTGCGCGGGCGCGCCCGGGGCGGAGACGACGCGGCCGAGGCGGGATGGTTCACGCCGCGCGAGATCCGCAAGCTCGCCTTCGCGTTCGACCACCGGGAGATCGTGATGAAGCAGCTGGCGAGGGATCGAAGGCGGAGCAGGGTCCCGGCCAGGGAGTCGTAGGGGCGGCCCTTGGGCCGCCCGCGGGAGGGGCAAGCCCCTCCCCTACGGCTCCGCTCTGAGCGTCGCGGCGAAGGCCCTCGCAAGCACACCCTCGCTCGTGACCGCCCACACCGTGTAGCGGTAGTAGACGCCCGGCGTCACGCCCGAATCCACGAACTGGTATCGGAACGACCGCTCCGAGCTCTCGGAGGACGGCACGATCTCCGGCCCGGTTCGCGCGATCCGCCCGTCGGGCAGCACTTGCTCGCGGAAGATCGCCCAGCCCCACAGTCCCTCGTGGCTCGCGGTGGTCCAGATGAGCCGGGCGCCGTCGGGCCCCGCCTCGGCCCGGGCCTCGAGCCTGCGATACGGAATGTCCGACGAGAGGACGGCATATACGGGCGCGATGATTGCCCTCGGTCCGTCGGCGCTTCCGGCCACCAGCCAGTCGATGCGCGCAACCCCCGAGAGCGGGATCGCGCGGGAGTCGCCGGCCGCGAACAACACCACGTCCGGCGCAAGCCCGCCGTCGCGGTAGCGGACGACGGCCGCGCCAGCTGCGCCGTCCGGCGGCCATGCCACGCGCAGAGTTTCGTCCGTCTCGGGCAGAAACGCTCGGTGGCGAACGGTGAAGGCGGCGGGCGCAGCAGCGTCGATCGCTCCAAACTGGACGTCGAGCAGGCGCAGGCGCGAAGGCGAGGCTTCCGGCTCGACGGCGGCGTACAACCGCGCTGCCGCTCGCAAGAGGACCTGCTCCGCCGTTTCGCCCGTGCTTTCGGAGACTCTGCGCACGAGCACGTCGGTCGGCAGCTCGCCCTCTGCCGAAGCGCGCTCCCATGCTTCCCGCAGGACGCCGTTGCCCCCGGCGCTGCGAACGACCTCGCCGACCCAGAGGGACCCGAGGACGTCCGGCCGCGCTCGGAAGTCGAGCGACGGCGCGGCCGCGGCGATCCAGACTTGCTCGGAATTCGCGCCGCTCGCGCGCTCGCAGAGGTGCTCCGCGATCGCCGGGCCGAGAAAGGCGTCCTCGACGCCGTAACCGGCGAGTGTCGCCAGCACCACCTGTCGGCCGATCTCGCGGACGATCTCCTGTGTCGAGAGCCTCGACGCATCGAGCAGGATGGAGGGCGACTCGAGACGGCCCTTCGCACCCGGCCGCCCCGCGAGCTCGCGCACGCCCCCGGACTCCCGCCGGGCGACGTAGATGCGCAGAGGCTCGTCGTCCGCGAAGGGCGCGCGCCAGCCCTGCCTCGCATACAGCTCGTCGTAGAGCCAGCCGAGCTCACTCGCGATCGCCGAGGGCAGCCCCGGGACATCCGATTCATCGAAGAGCACGGCGCGGACCGAGGTGAGCCCGCGCGGCGCCAGGAAATGCCGCTCCGGGCTCTCTGCCCAGGCCAGCCGCTGCGCCCGCGCGGCGTCGTCCGGCGTAGCCGCGTCAGCCCGCGCCGACGCCAGGATCGCCGTCACGCCGAGCAGCACCCGGCCCGCCCGGAGGCGGAGCCGACGGAGGATGGTCATTTCCTGAGGGTAGTCCTCGGGCATGTGGGCGTCAATTGTTGTACGGATCAACCGGGGAGGGCGTCGAGGCGCGGAGTTACTTTTTTTCGTCTTCCGCGGCGGGCTCGGCCGGCCCGAGCTCCTCGACCTTGACGAGCACGACCGTGATGTTGTCGACGCCGCCCTTCTCGTTGGCGAGGTCGACCAGGACGTGGCAGATGTCCTCGGCGGCCTTCGTGTCATCGGCCGCGATCATGTCGTGGATCTCTTCGTCCGAAAGCATGGTCGTCAACCCGTCCGAGCAGAACAGAAACATGTCGCCGACCTTGAACTCCATCTCGCGCAGGTCCGGCGAAACCGAGGCGCCGCCGCCGAGGGCCCGCGTCACCACGTTCTTCAACGGATGCGTCTTGGCCTCGTCCTCGGTCAGGATGCCCGCCGCCACCTGCTCGTGGACCCAGGAATGGTCGTCGGTCAGGCGGGTGAGCTCGCCCGCGCGATAGAGATAAGCCCGGCTGTCCCCGACATGGGCCAGAGACAGGCTCTTGTCATTGAGCAGGCCCGCCACCACGGTCGTCCCCATTCCCTTCAACCAGGGCTGCGCTGCGACCGCGGCCATCACTCGCTCGTTGGACTTCTCGATCGCCACGGCGAGGCGGTTGCTGTTGAAGTGGAGCTCGTGGTTGTACTTGAACGGCCAGGTCGCCTCTTCCTTCTGGCGAGTGGCTGCGATGAATTCCCCGACCGTCTCGACAGTGATCTTGGCCGCAACCTCGCCGGCCGCATGGCCGCCCATGCCGTCGGCCACGACGAAGAAGCCTTCCTCCGCCTCGAGCGCAAAGGCATCCTCGTTGTGCTTGCGCTTCTTGCCGACGTCGGTCAGGCCGAAGACATCGATCCGGGCCATCGCGGGTTACCCTCGCCCCGCGCGCTGAACGCGGATTTCTTCGAGCGCCTTGCGCGCCTCGCCCGCGGCCGGGTCCCAACGGATCGCTTCCTGGTAGGCCTTCTCGGCCTTCAGAAGCAAGCCGGCCTGCCGGAAGATGGAGCCGGCATCCTTCAACAGCACGCCGTTGTGCGGCTCGAGGGCGAGCGCGGATTCGATCGCCTTGACCGCCGCCCGCACGTCGCCCGCGCGGGCCGACGCGAGGCCGAGGTAGTGCTGCGCCTTCACGTCCTTGGGATTGCGCCCCACGGCAAGCTGGAAATTGCCGGCCGCCTCGCCGAACTTGCGATCCTTGTAGGCCGCGATGCCCTGCCCGAGATAGTTCTGCGCCACCATGTCCGCGTCCTCGGACATGCCGGCGGCCGCGGCGAGGTCAAAATCGTAGGCCTTGCGCCGCTCGGGGCTTGTCAATACGTTCACGGCTTCGGTCAAGTCCTGGAATTTCGCTTCCGCTTCCGCCTTCTTCGCGGCGGGAGCGCGGTCCGGGTGGGCTTCGCGCGCCAGCGTTCGAAAACGCTCGCGAATCTCGGCCTCGCTGGCGTCACGCGCCACACCCAGCAACCCGTAATGGTCCATGTCTCGCGGCATTTACGATGAAACCTCGACCGCGCTGCGGAAGTTCAGCGAAGGTTAACATACGAGAAAGCAACGGCTTCGGCAAGCACTGGCGCCTCTGTACGAAGCGCCCTCGGGGCCCCCGGCCGACCCGCCTAGCCGCGCTTTTCGAAGAGGATCTTGCGGGCCCCCATCCGGATGCCTTCCGGGAGGTTTCGGTCGCGCGTCAGGTTGCGCAGGTCGCGCATTCCGAGGAACTTCACGAGCGGCAGCGTGATCGAGATGGGCACGGCGGGGTTGGTGACGAGGGCGAGCTGGATCCGCGGACGCTTGACCCATTCCTTCGTGGAAGCGATCTCGTGGAAGAGCTCGGTGTGCAGGTGCCGCATGGCGCAAAACGCCTCGACCTCGGGCAGGCCCAGCGCGTCGCAGCGCAGCACCGCCAGGCTGACGATCTTGTTGACGTCGCCGATCAGGATCCGACGCTCCTCCTTGGTGCCCCGCTGCGCCAGCCCCAGCTTCTCCTTGACCGTCATCATGGAGATTCGGCGAAAGACCGCCGCCAGGGCGCTCGATTCCTCTTCCTCGTCCGGGGCCGCTGCGACGCCGGCCGAATCCGCGCCCTCGCCTTCCACTGCCGCCGCCTGCTCCTGAGACTCGTCGAAGACGATCCCGGCCGCTTCCTGCCGCGCTCGCCGTTCTTCTTCCTCGAGCCGCAGGCGCTCCTGCTCCTGGCGCCGCACCTCCTTGTCGAAGAACTCCTCGCGCATCTCGAGCAGGCGCCGCTTGCCGTCGGCGGTCAGCCCGGGGTTCTCGAGGAGGGCAGCGATCAGGGCCGGCTGACGGAGGAGGCGAACCTGGTTGACGATCAGCGCCTCCTGGGGCGCTCCGCTGACGATCGAGGCCAGCGTCAGCAGGGTCTGATCGCCCGCGGCGCGGTTGCGAATGACGCGCTCGAGCACAAAATGGTCTTCGCTGTGCCGGCTGACGACGTCGAGCTCGATCTCCGAGGGATCGGCCTCGTCCAGGAACCGCGCCAGGTCGTCGGGGGGAACGTGCGTGAGCGTTTCGGCCGCCGGCGGGCCGATGTCCGGGTCGATGTCTCCGACCACCGCGAGCAGGGCCCGCAGGCGGTCGTCGCGCTCAAGCGGAAGCAGGCCCCGGGCCGCGAAAACCCTCAACTCACGCGGAGAGTCCTGCGACCGGACGAGCGCAAGCAGGTCCTGCGCATCGACGGTTTTGGGGTCGGGTTCGGCCAAGGAACGTGCCCGGAGACTAGCTCTGGGTCAGGCGGGCCGGCACCGGAAGATCGCGGACGACCTGCCCGGCGCCCCCGAGCGGCTCGAGCGCACGACCGTCCACGGTGACCCGCACGCCGCCGGCGTTGCCGAGGGTGAGGCGGAAGCCGTCGCGCGCCTCGAACCGCTGCTTGGTCCCGCGCCGACTGAGTCCCGAGAAAACCGTCTGACCGTCGGCCGAAACTTCGGTCCACGAATCCTGCTCGAACTCGAGGACCATCGAAACGCCCTCCGACTTCTGAGGCTCGACCGCCGGGTTCTCGAGGATCGACGGGGCCGGACCGGGCGACACGGAGACGTTCTTGAACGAGACGGGCTCGGAATGGCGCGCGACGATCGGCGTCGACGCACTGCCTCGGCGCGCCGGCTTCGCGATCAATCCGAGGAGCAGGAGGATCGCCGTCACGCTGATGACGATCGTGCTCGCCGCCGCGCGGCGTCCGCGCAGGAATCGCGACCGAAAGCCGCCCTTCTTCGAGCCCGCGTCGCGAGCCTTGTTGGGAGCGAGGTCCGCCAGGTAGGCGTTGACCATTTCGTGCGGATCCAGGCCGAGATGCAGGGAGTAGGAACGGATGAACCCGCGCGTGAAGACAGCCGCGGGCAGACGGGACAGGTCGCTCTTCTCGAGAGCCGTCAGCAAACGTACGGAAATCTTCGTGGCGTTGGAGATTTCCTCCAGCGAGACTTCCCGGATGAGCCTCTCCCGGCGGAGTTCTTCTCCGAACGTGAGGGCCGGTGTCTCACCCATAGTCGTCTCCCGGAATCAGGACTTTTGATGCTAGACCTCGCCGGCCCGCTCCGCAAGAACTCTTTGCGCACAAGCCTTTAGGAGCTCCGGCGTCCGCGGCGAGTCCCGGAGCCCCCGCAGATCTTCCAGGCTCGCCCGGCTCAGAAGGGACAGGGCGAGGGGCATCGGAAGCCCCGGGTTCCTGAGGATGGCGCTCCGAACGGCCGAACGAAGGCCCCACCGGGGGTGTTCGGCAATCAGGGACAGGACCTCCGGGGACGCTCCGGGCCGCGCCGCCGCCTGGACTACGTCGGCCTCGATCGCAAACCGGTTCTCCAGGACCGAGGCCAGGACCCGGGGGTCTGGATCCAGGCGCAGGGACATCAGGGTTCCCCTTCCGACGCTTCGCGCCATGTCAATTCTTTCGGCCAGGGCCATCTCCTGCAGACGCCTCAAGAGGTCCAGGTCCGCCGCCCGTCGGACCGCCGGATGCACCCGCACGTCCCCCGACAAGAAGGCCAGGTCCCTCCAGAAGAGCGTCGCGACGAGGCCGAGGGCGTCGCTGCGAGGCGTGCGCGGGTGCCCGGCGAGCGCCCGCCGCACCGCATGGAACCTGCGCGCGCTCCGGTCCGACAGGATCTCCTGCACCGTCTCGAGCGGGAGGTTCGCCCGGCGCAGGAGCTTCAGGCAGTCGCCCTCGGTGCGCATCCGCCCTATTGTCTATTGAGGATTGCGCCGGCAGGCAAGGGCGAGGGATCGGGCGAGGGATTCGACCGCCTTCTCGCGGCGCCCCCCCGCTTCTTCCGCGGCGCGCACCAGAGCGGAGCCGACCACGACCCCGTCGGCGAGCGACGCGGCGCGCCCCGCGGCTTCCGGTGTGGAAATTCCGAAGCCGATCGCGACCGGAAGTCTTCCTGCCGCGCTCCTCGCGCGGCGCACCGTCTGCGGCAGATCGCGCGGGAGCTTCTCACGCGCTCCGGTCGTGCCCGACCGCGACACGACGTAAAGAAAGCCGCTCGAGAGCTTCGCGGCCTCGGCCATGCGGGAGGGCGGCGACGTCGGTGAGACGAGAAAGACCGTGTCGAGGCCCGCGTCGCGAAAGTGCGACTGCGTCCAGTGCGCCTCTTCCGGCGGGAGGTCCGTGACGAGCGCGCCGTCGAAGCCCGCGGCACGAGCGTCGGTTGCGGCGCGGGCCGTCCCCCGGCGCAGGACGGGGTTCAGGTACGAGAAGAGAACGAGCGCCATGTCCGTCTGCCCGCGGATTCGCCGCGCGATCTCGAAGACGCTCTCGAGCGTCGTGCCCGCCGCGAGCGCCCGCGAGGCTGCGCGCTGGAGGACCGGCCCATCCGCGATCGGGTCGGAGAAGGGCACACCGAGCTCCAGCACGTCGGTGCCCGCGCGAGCCAGAGCCTGCGCCAGTCCGACCGTGGCGTCCGGCGACGGGTCGCCCGCGGTGATGTAGGCGACGAACGCGGCCCGGCCCTGGGTGCGGGCGCGGGCGAAGGCCTCGGCGATTCGCGTCACGACGGCCCACCGCCTCGGGCGCGGAGGTACTCGTCCAGGTCCTTGTCGCCGCGTCCGGACAGGTTGACGAGGATCCAGGACGAACGCGGCCACTTGCGGGCGAGCCTGGCCGCGAACGCAACGGCATGGGCCGACTCGAGCGCCGGCAGGATCCCCTCCAGCTCGCACACGAGCGCGAACGCGTCCAGCGCCTCGGCATCGGACACCTTCGTATAGGTCACACGGCCGCGGTCATGCAGATCGGCGTGCTCCGGGCCGACGGCGGGGTAGTCGAGGCCTGCCGAAACCGAATGCGTGGGCAGCACCTGCCCGTCCGCATCCTGCAGGAGCATCGTGCGCGTTCCATGAAGGACCCCGGCCGCTCCGCCAGAAAACCGAGCCGCGTGCTCCCCTGGTCCCGCGCCGCGGCCGCCGGCCTCGACGCCGTACAGCGCCACGCGGGTTGCGAGGTACGCCGAGAAGAGGCCGATCGCGTTCGAGCCTCCGCCCACGCACGCCACCGCTGCGCGCGGGTCGCGGCCTGCAAGCTTTCGAAACTGCGCTCGCGCCTCCCGCCCGATCACCGACTGGAACTGCCGCACCATCGTCGGGTACGGATGCGGCCCCAGCGCCGAGCCGAGCACGTAGTGCGTCGTCGCGAAGTTCTCGGTCCAGTCGCGCATCGCTTCGTTGATGGCGTCTTTCAGCGTCTTCGATCCGGCGTCGACGCCGACCACCTCGGCCCCGAGCAGGCGCATGCGCGACACGTTCGGCGCCTGCCGGGCCATGTCGGTCACACCCATGTAGACGCGGCACGGGATCCCGATCTTCGCCGCGGCCGCGGCGGTCGCCACGCCGTGCTGGCCCGCGCCGGTCTCCGCGATCACGCGGGTCTTGCGCATCCGCCGGGCGAGCAGAACCTGGCCGAGCGCGTTGTTCAGCTTGTGAGCGCCCGTGTGCAGCAGGTCCTCGCGCTTCAAGGCGATGCGCGCTCCCCCGCATTGCTCGCTCAGTCGGCGCGCGAAGGTCACCGGGGTGGGCCGCCCGGCGTAGTTGCGCAACAGGTCGTCGAGCTCGGCGCGGAATCCGCGATCCCGGCTCCACTTCGAGAAGGCTTTCTCGAGCTCGGCCAGCGGCCCCATCAACGTCTCGGGCGCAAACTGGCCTCCGTACTCGCCGAAGTACCCCTTGCGGCGCCTCACGCGTCGGCCTCCCTCACGGCCGCGAAGAACCGCTCGAGCTTTGCGCGGTCCTTGATGCCGGGCGCGCTCTCGACGCCCGAGGCAACGTCCACTCCGGCGGGCCGCAGCCTTCGAATCACCGCGCCCACGCTCTGTGCGTCGAGGCCTCCCGCCACCAGGACCGGCACGGGCCAGCTTGCCTCCTCGACTCGGGCGGGGTCGAGGGACTTTCCGGTCCCCTCGCTCGGATCGAATAGCACCGCGTGGCAACGCACGAGGATCTCGCCGCGCGGGACTGAAAAATCTTCGCCGGCCTGCCGCGCCACCGCGATGATGGGGACGGGCGAAAGGGCGACTTCTTCCTCTGTCAGCCTGCGGTGAAGCTGCACGAGGTGGAGTCCCGCGGCCTCGATCGCCCGGGCAATGGTATCGGCGTCCTCTCCCGCGAAGACACCCACGCGCAGCACTCCGGGCGCGGCTGCCATGGCGATCTGACGCGCGACCGCGTTCGTGATCCGGCGCGGCGACGCGGCCACGAAGTTGAACCCCACGTACGCCGCACCGAGCTCGCAGGCCGCCGCAACGTCCTCGGCCCGTGTCAGCCCGCAGATCTTGACGGCCGTCATCCGCGCAGTCCCCGCAGCTCTTGCTCGGGATCGTCGGCCCGCAGCAGCGTCTCGCCCACGAGGAAGGCCTCGAACCCGGCTTTCGCAAGCCTCTCGACGTCGGCCCGGGTCCGAATCCCGCTCTCGGCCAGGCGCACGGGACCGGGTGGAATCTCTTTCGCCATCGCCTCGAGCGAGGAAAGGTCCGTCTGAAAGCTCGTCAGGTCCCGCGCGTTGACGCCGAGGACGTCGGGTGAGAGCGCCGCGGCCTGACGGATCTCGACGGCTCCGTGCGCCTCGACGACGACGGCGAGGCCTCGCTCTTGCGCTCCCGCGCGCAGCCGCACGAGGTCGCGCTCGGGCAGCGCCCGGACGATGAGCAGGATCGCATCGGCCCCGAGGGACAGCGCAAAGTCGAGCTGCCGTTCGGCGATGATGAAGTCCTTCATGAGCACGGGCAGGCCCGACATCGTCTTCATGCGCACCAACCACTCGGGGTTGCCGCCGAAGTGGTCCTGCTCGATCACGACCGAGATCGCAGCCGCGTGGCCGCGCCGGTAGTGGAGCGCAAAGCTCTCGACCATGCCGTCGGGATTCGCCAGGATCTCCCCGGCGGAGGGCGAGCGCGCCTTGAACTCGGCGATGATCCGCGTGCCGGGCTGGCGCAGTGACGCGACGAACCCGGCGCCGTCGGTTGGGCGCGCCGCCGCGCCGCGCGCCGCGTACTCGCCGCGCGAGAGCCGGGTCTGCTTGTCCGCCAGGATTTCCACCAGAACGTCGCTCATGTCGCGTGCGAGGCCTCCTTGAGCCTCTCGAAGCATCCGGCCGCCGCCCCGCTATTGATGGAGTCCCGCGAGCGCTCGTAACCCTCGGCGACGCCCGAGGCGCGACCCGCGACGACGAGCGCCAGACCAGCGTTGAGCAGTACTGCCTCGCGCCGGGCGCCGGGCTCGCCGTCGAGCACCCGCGCCAGCATGGCGGCATTCCCGGCAGCATCGCCGCCCGCAAGCTCTTCGAGCGCAACCGGTTCCTGTGCCAGCGTGCCCGGATCGAAGCTCCAGGGACGCGTCCTGCCCTCCAGCACCTCGACGCCTTGCGCGGGCGTGCCCGGCACCAGCTCGTCGAGTCCGTTGCCGGAGTGGAACACGACGGCCCGCTCGCCGCCGAGGGCGGCCAGAGCGTCGGCGAGCAACGGCACGAGCTCCGGTCGGCCGACGCCGATCAACTGACGCGCGGCCCCGGCCGGATTTGCGAGAGGGCCAAGCACGTTGAAGATCGTGCGGACACCGAGCTCGCGCCGGATGCTGCCCAGCTCCTTCATCGCCGGGTGGAACGCGGGCGCGAACAGAAAGACGATCCCGACCTCGTCGAGCGCGCGCCCGGCGCCCGAGGGATCGAGGTCGAGGCGAACGCCGCTGGCCTCGAGCACGTCGGCCGAGCCCACGCGCGAGGAGATCGACCGGTTTCCGTGCTTGGCCACCGCGGCCCCGGCGCCCGCCGCCACGATCGCGGCCGCAGTGGAGATGTTGAAGAGATTCCTTCCGAGCCCGCCCGGGCCGCAGGTATCGAGCAGCGGGGAGCGTCGGCTCTCGACGCGCCGCATCCTTGCCCGCAAGGCCGTGACCGCTCCGGCGATCTCGTCGGCCGTCTCTCCGCGCGTCGCGAGTCCGAGCAGGATCGCACCCTGCTGCGCGTTCGTCGCGCGACCGTCCATCACGTCGCCGAAGGCTTCCTCGGCGAGAGCGCGCGACAGCGGCTTTCGCTCCGCGACCGTCCGCAGCGCTTCGGCAATGCCTGGCGTCATCCGCTCACCCGAAGGAAATTCGCCAGAAGCCTCTCACCCTGGGGTGTCAGCACGGACTCCGGATGGAACTGGACGCCGAACACGGGCTTCGAGCGGTGCGCGAGCGCCATGGCGAGACCGTCGTCGCTGCGTGCCGTGACCATCAGATCCTCTGGCAGGCCTTCTTCCCGGACCACGAGTGAATGGTACCGCCCGGCCTCGAAGGGGTTGGCAATTCCGTCGAAGAGCGTGGATCCGTCGTGTCGGATCGGCGAGCTCTTGCCGTGCCGCGGCGCCGGCGCGCGCTCGACGATCCCTCCATGAAAGGCCGCGATGGCCTGGTGGCCGAGGCAGACGCCGAGCAGCGGCACTCGGGCGCGCTCGGCCGCGGCAATCAACTCGATCGAGCGTCCGGCCTGCTCAGGGCGGCCGGGCCCCGGCGAGATCACGACTGCGCGGGGCCTGCGCGCGAGGACGGCTTCGGGGTCGAACCGGTCATTGCGGGCGACTTCGACCTCGTCGTCGAGCTTCCCGAGCGCCTGCACCAGGTTGTAGGTGAAGGAGTCGTAGTTGTCGACGATGAAGATCATCGGCCGAACCACTCCCGGGCAAGATCGACGGCTCGGAAGATGGCCGCGGCCTTGGATTCGGCTTCGGCGTATTCCTTTTCGGAAACCGAATCCGCCACGATGCCGGCGCCGGCCTGAACGTGCCAGAGGCCTTTCTCGACCACGGCCGTGCGGATCGCGATCGCGAGGTCGCAGTTGCCGGCGGCGTCGAAGTATCCGACCGCACCGCCGTAGATGCCGCGCCGGGCTGCCTCGAGCGAGTCGATCAGCTCCATCGCGCGGATCTTGGGCGCTCCGGTCAGTGTGCCTGCCGGAAAACAGGCCGCCAGTGCGTCCGCCGCGCTATGACCGGCCGCGAGCCTCCCGCGGACCTCGGAGACGAGGTGCTGCACGTGGGAGAACTTCTCCACCGCCGCGTATCGAGGGACGGTCACGCTTCCGATCTCGCAGACCCGGCCGAGATCGTTGCGCGCGAGGTCCACGAGCATCACGTGCTCCGCGCGCTCCTTGGGATCGGCCAGGAGCGTTGCGGCCAGCCGCGCGTCCTCGTCGAGTGTCGCGCCGCGCGCCACGGTTCCCGCGATCGGCCGCGTCTCGACTTCCCGCCCGCGGCATCGCACGAGCATCTCGGGCGAGGAGCCGAGAATGCTCGCCTCCCGCGTCTCGAGGTAGTAGAGGTACGGCGACGGATTGAGCGCGCGCAGGGCGCGGTACACGTCGAACGGGTCGAGACCAACGCGGGCAGTCCAGCGCTGCGAGAGGACGCACTGGTAGACGTCGCCGGCCGCGATGGCCTCCTTGATGGTGGCGACGGCGTCGAGATACGCCTGCTTCGGCATGAGCGGCGCGAACGCTCCCGACTCGGCCGCTGCCTCGCGTCGAGGCGCATCCGGCCGTTCGAGGAAGGTCTGCAGCCGATCGAGCCGCGCGACCGCGCCGTCCACCTCGCGCTCAGCGTCGGAGCTGCCGGTGAGGTCGAGCGTCGTCAGGAGCAGCAGGCGCTGGCGGGGATGGTCGAAGGCCGCGACGGCATCGTAGAGGAGGAACTGGGCGTCAGGAATCGCTCCTTCTCGAGCCTGCCGGTCCGGGATCTCTTCGAACAGCCGCACCGCGTCATAGCAGAGGTAGCCAACGGCGCCCGCCGCGAGCGGCGGCAGCTCGGGGTCGGGAACGAAGCGCTCCCGCCCCACGATCTGCTCGAGCGATTCGAGGGGCGCGCCCGCACAGGGTTGCGACACGCCGTTTCGCTCGAGCCGCGCCTGTCCGTTCTCCACCGTCCAGCGCGCAACGGGCCCGGTTCCGAGAAACGTGTAGCGGGCCACCGTCTCCCCGCCCTCGACGCTCTCGAGGAGAAAGCACTCCGACCCCGAGGCGCGCATGCGCGAGAAGAGCATCACCGGGGTGAGCCGATCCGACGGAAATACGCGCGCGATAGGAACGCAGGCGCCGGGCCGCGCGCGGGCCAGGAACTCGCGGCGCTCCGAGCTGCGCTCTCTCACGGACGCATGCCCGCGCACAGGATCTCCAGCACCTCTTCGGGCGTGACGCCCTCGACGCCGAAGAGCTCCGCCTGTCGCACGGCCTGGATGGTGAACATGCGCAGGCCCTCGACCGCCGGGCACTTCGCCGCGCGCGCCGCGCGGATCGTCGAGGTCTCGCGGCCATCGCGCCGGTACACGCAGTCGAACACGAGCGGCCGCGCTTCGAGGAGTCTCACCGGGATCGCCGAAGGCTCGTCGTCGCGCCAGCCGACGGGAGTGGCGTTGACGTACAAGTCCGCCTCGCTTTCGGAAAGGTCGCTCCAGGCCATCGAATCGACGTGAAAGGCTTCCGCCAGCCGATCCGCCTCGGCATCGCGCCGGGCCGTCACGACGACCTCGTATCCCAGCCGCCGAACCGCGACGATGACCGCGCGAGCCGCGCCCCCCGCTCCGACGACCACCGCGCTGCGGCCCTCTCCGGTTCCGTGGTCGGACAGAGAATCGAACACGCCGTCCACGTCCGTGTTCTCCGCGCGCCACACGCCGCTGCGGTCGCGCACGAGCGTGTTCGAGGCCCCGATCAGTCGGGCGTCCTCGGAGGGCCGGCCCGCTCGCGCCGCCGCGAGCTTCCACGGCTGTGTGACCGCGAAGCCGCGGAAAGGGGGATCGAACTGGATCTCGTGTGGCCTTTCCCGGTCAAAATCCGCGACTTGCAGCGGCAGGTAGAGGTACGGAAGGCCGCGCTTGCGAAAGAGCGCGTTGTGCAGCAGCGGCGAGAGGGAGCGCGCGGTGCTCCCCGCGATCACGCCGAAGAGGGCCTCGATCTTGCGCGGACGGTCGACCTCGTAAATCGAGAGCAGGTCTCCGATCGCGATCTGTCCTGCCGCGGTCTCGCGCTCGACCGGGCCGTAGACCAGCGCCGCTCCGAAGAGCGCCGACAGGATGCGGCCCGGAGCGCTCGCCGGACCCATCGGGAAGATCGCGACGTCGTCGCCCTGGCGCTTCTGGAGCTCCGCGATCCGCAATCCGCCGGCAAGGTCCGAGGCGCCCGCGACGAGCTTGAGTGCGTGCGCGCCGGCCGAGCGCATCACCGAGAGCCTCGCCTCCCAGTCGGAGGGAAGCGAGAAGGGCGAGTGGAGCGAAACGACGACCCGTTCGCGCTCCGGAAAGGCGTCCCGGTCGCCGAGCAGACCCCGCGCATGCTCCACGTCGACCGTCGCTCCCGAGGCGTACGCCTCGCCGACGAGCCGCCGGTACTCTTCGGCCGAGCCGGAGAAGCTCCCGCCCTCGGCAAGCGAGCGCCAGGTCAAGATGACGGGCCGAGGATCGAGCGACGCGAGCGCCGCCGCCGGGATCGGACTCTGCGCCATGTCCATCCGGAACTCGATCGCATTCGCCCCGGCCGGAACCCGAGCGACCAGGCGCCTCGCGTCCGGCGCGTCTTTCGGCGCGAGCGACGCGATGTGCGCGGGTAGAGAGAGAATTTTGTTCGCCATGAAAATGAAAAACCCCCGAGCCCTTTCGGGCCGGGGGTTCGAATTATCGTCGTTCTGGTTCGCCCCGGCCGAAAGTGTCGGCAGGGCGAGATCGCCCTACCGGGATTCCTCCCGCCACCACCAGTTCCGGACCGAACGGATCGTCATCACGAGGGCATCATCCCGCCGACTACGGGCAGTGTCAAGCGGACTGGACACTTTCGATCTGGAGTCAGGCTTTCTTCCATCGCGTGCCCGCGGGCCCGTCCTCGAGCACGATTCCCTTCGCCGTGAGATCGTTGCGGATTCGATCCGCCTCCGCAAAGTCCCGGCGCTTGCGGGCGGTGAGCCGAGCCTCGATCTGGGCCTCGATCTCGGCGGGAAGAACTTCTGCGGCCGCGGGCAGTATTCCGAGGACGGCGTCGGCGGCGCGCAGGATCGCTCCGGCAACCGCAGCGCCTTCGGCGTCGAGGGTGAAGTCGTCGATGGCGGCGTTCAACTCGCGCAGGTACGGAAAGAGCGTCCCGAGCGCCTCGGAGGTGTTCAGGTCGTCGTCCATGGCGGCCATGAAATCGAGGGCAAACTTCTCCGCGCGCGCGGCCGCGGGGAAGGCTCCAGTCTTCTTCGCGCCGGAAGAGGCGACCTCGTCGATGCGCGCGGCAGCCGAGCGGATGCGGCCCACGGCGGCGGCCGTTCCCGCGAGCGCTTCGAACGTGAAGTTGAGCTTCCTCCGGTACGGCACCGAGAGGAGCAGGTAGCGCACGGCCGCGGGATCGTTGCGTCGGGCGAGCACGTCGTCGAGCGTGAAGAAGTTGCCTTTCGACTTGGCCATCTTCTCGCCGTCGACGATCAGGTGCTCGGCATGGAGCCAGGTGTCGACAAACCGCTCTCCGGTCGCGGCCTCGCTCTGCGCGATCTCGTTCTCGTGGTGCGGAAAGATGTTGTCGACAGCACCCGTGTGCATGTCGAAATGCGGGCCGAGGTACTTCATGCTCATGGCCGAGCACTCGATGTGCCATCCGGGACGCCCCTCGCCCCAGGGCGAGGGCCACGAGGGTTCCCCGGGCTTGCCGGCCTTCCAGAGGACGAAGTCCTTGACGTCCTCCTTCTCGTACTCGTCGTCGGCCACGCGGTCGCCGCGGCGCGCCTGGGTCAGATCGATTCGAGAGAGCTTGCCGTAGTCCGGAAAGGTCGCGATGCGGAAGTAGACGGAGCCTTCCGACTCGTAGGCGTAGCCGCGCTCGAGCAGCTTCGCCGTGATCTCCTGCATCTCCACGACGTGGTCGGTGGCGCGCGGGTAACCCTCCACCCGCTGGATTCCGAGCCGGTCGATGTCGCGGAAGAAGAGGTCGGCGTATTTCGACGTGAAGTCGCGCAGCGACATCTGCGCTTGCGCCGCGCCGCGGATCGTCTTGTCGTCGACGTCGGTCAAGTTCATGATCTGTGTGACCCGCCAGCCCTTCGCGAGCAGATGGCGCCGCAGGACGTCCTCCCAGAGGAACGTGCGCAGGTTCCCGATGTGCACCACGTTGTAGACCGTGGGGCCGCACGTGTAGAGGCGCACGTGCCCGTCCTTTCGCGGAGAGAAATCTTCGAGCTTGCGGCCGAGCGTATTGAAGACTCTGAGCGTCACCAGATCCCCTTTTCCTTCTGCCGGCGGACTTTGCGCCAGGTCAGCTCGCGCTTGAGGCCCCGGAGGCGGTCCAAGAAGAGCATGCCGTTCAGGTGGTCGGTCTCGTGGCAGAGCGCC
>JANMBR010000225.1:0-7621 GCA_031360505.1 Acidobacteriota bacterium | reverse complement strand
GCGAATCAGCCGGAACGCCCAATGGAGCAGCGCATCCATGCCGTGCTGCCCGCTGCGCGCGCGCTCCCCGCGCCAGGCCGGCATCGGGTGGCGCAAAGCCACCGCGTGGACCGCAACCGTAGGCCGATTCTCGATGAACTCGAGGTCGTAGGGGATCTGCATGATGGCTTCCATTGGAGCAATCGCCGAGCCATGGGCAGGTATCCTATAAGTCCCCTTTATTCTCAATGATTTGGCAGCGGCAGTTCCGCGGCGAATGACAAGCGAGGAGGTGTCGGCCGCCACTTCGAAGACACTTTCTGACACTGATTCATTGCGCCCGGGAGCAGGCGGCCCGAGAATCTTGACCGTGGGTCGCGCAGGCGCATTCAAAGACCGCCCTCTCTGGCGACGGCTCCAGACGATCCACCACGAGATCAAGGAAGGCCGGCATCCCAATACGAGCTCTCTCGCGGTCGAGCTTTCCGTCTCCACCAAGACCGTCCAGCGTGACATCGACTACCTGCGCGACGAGCTCGAGGCGCCCATCGAGTTTCGCCGCGAGGAGAACGGCTATGCCTACGGGCGCAATGACTACGTCCTCCCGTTTCTGCCGGTCGACGGCCAGGATCTCTTCTCGATCGGCGTGGCCGCTCAGGTGCTCGCGTTGCTGGGAGGCACGCCCATTGCGCGCAGCCTGGGCTCCTGCTACGAGCGCCTCGCGCGCCTGATGCCTCCGGCCGTCCGGCTGCGACCGGAGATCGTCCGCGAAAAGCTCGCGATGCGCAACGCCGCGTTTCGGCCCGTGCGCGAGGAAACGTGGCAGGCCGTCTCCGAGGCGCTCCAGAAGGGCATCGCCCTCTCGATCCGCTACCACCGTCCGGGCGAGGGCGCCGGCGATCCGCGCGTCATCCGCCCGTATGCATTCATCCTCGCCGGGCGCGACTGGATGGTCCTCGCGCAAGACCAGGCGCAGGCCATCGTGAAGAACTTCTACCTCGCGCGCATCGAGAGCCCGAAGCTGACCGGAGATCGCTATGCGATTCCGAAGGACTTCGACGCCGAGAAGTTCTTTCGGAACACTTTCGGGCTGTTCGTGGGAAAAGGCCGGGCCTTTCGATTTCGGGTGCGCTTCGCACCCGAGGTTTCCGACGAGATCCGCGAGATGGTGTGGCACCCGCAGCAGAAAATCGAGACCGGTCCCGCCGGCGAAGCGATCCTGGAGCTACCGGCCGAGTCCCTGCGGGAGGCGCGACGATTCATCCTGGCTTACGGCCAACATGCGACGGCCCTGTCTCCGCCCGAGCTCGTCCTCGACCTCCGCTCGGAGCTCAACGCAACTGCGCGGCTCTACGGAGCCGATGCGTCCGCGGAAAAAAGGGACTCGGGCGCCGGAACACGGAAGAAGCGGGAAGGCTCCCCGCGTTCTCGATGACGCCATGAAGAGAACCGCCCTCGCCCCGTTCGTCGCCGTGTGCGCCCTCGCGGCGCTGGCGTCGGCCTGCGGCCCCGCGACGGTTCGGCAAGCATCCTATGGAGACCCCACCGTGCCCTGTCCGGGAGCGCAGAAGCGCTGGACCCTCGAGATCGTCGACCGGCGGGCCGATCGCGAAGCGACGGACCAGACGATGGCCTCGATCCGCGAA
The DNA here is from genome assembly GCA_031360505.1 of Acidobacteriota bacterium. GTDB lineage: Bacteria > Acidobacteriota > Thermoanaerobaculia > UBA5066 > Gp7-AA6 > DAHUXD01. Next base: position 5,996 of record JANMBR010000225.1, on the reverse strand, counting down.
GGAATTCAGAAGTCGTTTCCCGGCTGCCAGTGGGCAGTGTCGTCCGAGCCGGGAACGGGCACGATCTCGATCGAGATCCACCGCTTCGCATCCCTCCTCGACGGCGGCTCGTGGGAGGCTGCGGCGGAGTGGACGGTCAGCGCCGCGAGCTCGAGCGGACGCACCCTGACCGAGTTCGAGACCAACGAGGAAGTCTCGCGCCCCAACTACCGGGGCTCCGACAACGAGAAGGAATCGCTCACGCAGGCCTTCCACAAGGCGCTCGAGCGGACGGTCAAGGGACTGCGAGCGCTGCCCACGCTGGACGCCCTTCGTCCTCGCGAGGGGACGGCCCCCGCGCCCGTGTCTTCCGAACCGGGTTTCGCCTAAGCCGATGAATCCCGGACGCTTGACCGCAAACCGCACCCGAATCTGGCCGCGGCACGCGGCTGGAACGAGAATCGCAGTCTCGAGTTTGCCGGAGGTTCCATGAAAAGGCCCCTGATCCTCGCCGTGCTCCTTGCGACCGCCCTCGCCCCCGCCGCGCGGGCGCAGAAGTCCCAGTCCCGCATCTTCGAGATCTCGTCGATGCTCTCGGGGACATTCGAGGGTTCGACTCCCGGCAATCACCTGCGCCTGAACCTGTCGCCCGTCACGCTCGAGCCCGCCCGCCCCTACGACCTCTTCCTCTCGGTGGTCGGCACGTTCGAAAAGGACAACATCAATCAACGGGGCGTGATCCGCCTCGAGTCCCAGGGCCAGGACATCTACTTCACCTACATCCCCCACTTCAATCCGATCGTCACGGCGCTCTCCCAGGATGCCGGGCGATTCACGGAGCGCGAGCTCTCCTCGGCCTGCAGCTTCGTCGTGAAGCCCCGCGGCGATGGGTTCGCCGGCGACACTCTCGGCTCGGCCACCTGCGCGCTGGCGATGCGCGGCGCAGTCGGAAAGTGGAGCCTCGAGCTCGAGCCCGGGACCATCCGCGTGAGAAACGTGGACAGCGGGGAGACGCTGCGATGGACGAAAACGGAGAAATGACCGGGGCGCAGCCCCGGTCATCCTGAGGAGCCGCAGCGACGAAGGAACCCTTTCTGAGCCGCGGTATGACTTAGAAAGGGGTCCTTCGCCGCGCTCAGGACGACGAGCTTCGCCCGTCGCTTTCGGGTAGGTACTTCCTCGCGATCGTCTTGACCGGCTCCGAGAAGTCGCCCTTCAGGATCCAGCGAAGAAAGCCCGGCTCCTCGCGACCGATGTCCTTGAGCGCGCGGCCCCGGTTCTTGCCGAAATTGATCGTCGGCTCACCGTTGACGAGCCGGATGCGCCCCTCCGGATCGATGTCCTGGTCGATGCCCGCGCAGAAGAGATCGTGCAGCTCCCCGACGGACCGCGGCAGCTCCGGGTAGCGGTCGAGTTGACCCTCGAGCACGCGCAGCGTCATCTCGGCGTCGGCGAGGGCCCCGTGCGCCCCGGCGTGCTCCGACTGGCAGTAGAAGCGCGCAGCGGCGGCCAGATGCCGCGGCTCGCGGGAGAAGAAGATCCGCTGCGCGTCCACGAGGCGGCGGTCCGAAACCTCGAAGGCAACGCCCGCGCGCAGGAACTCCGCTCGCATCACCGGCAGATCGAAGCCGGCAATGTTGTAGCCCGCAAGATCGCAACCCGCGAAGAACGCGGCGAGCTCGGGGGCGAGCTCCCGGAAGCGCCGCTGCCCCGCCACGTCGGCGTCGGTGATTCCGTGGATCGCAGTCGAGGCCGGGGGGATCGGGATCCCCGGGTTGATCCGTCGCAGGTACTGCTCGCGCCGGCCGTCCGGGTGCACCTTCAAGCACGCGATCTCGATGACGCGGTCCGCGCGCGGGTTGGTCCCCGTCGTCTCCGTGTCGAAAACGATCAAGGGGCGCTCGAGCTTCAGCTGGTTCTGCAACATCGAGGCCGATCCTACTAGTAGTTTTCGGAGAAGAGCCAGAAGAACAGTTCGCCCACCCGATCGAAGGGGCCGCGCTTGTTCCATTCGGCCAGGGTCAGGACGTCGCACCGGCCGAGGTCCGCGAGGACCATCTTCTCGACCTCGACGGCGAACGCCCGGTCGTAGACGGCGATGTTGACCTCGGCATTCTTCTTCATCGAGCGGTTGACGAAATTGATCGAGCCGACGGTGGACCACATCTGGTCGACCACCATCACCTTGTTGTGCATCATCGTCGGCCGGTACTCGAAGATCGCTACACCGGCCTGGAGGAGCTCCCCGTAGTGGTAGTGCGCGGCCAGGCGCACATTCGGCTGGTCCGTGTGGGCCCCCGGCACGATCACCTTCACGTCCACGCCGCGCCGAGCCGCCTGCACGAGGCCTTCGCGGATCTGCCGGTCCGGAACGAAGTAAGCGTTCTCGATCCAGATGCTGCGTCGCGCGGCCTGAATCGCCATGTAAAGAACGAGCTTCGACGTCGAGATCGCATCGGCGCGGGCGGCGGCAATCGTCTGCGCAAGCATCGGGCCCGCCGGCCCGATCGCGGGGAACTGCCGGTCGCCATTCAACACCTCGCCCGTCGTGTGGACCCAGTCCTGAGCGAACACATGCTGCAGCTGGGTGACAACCGGCCCCTCGATCCGAATCATCGTGTCCCTCCATTCGGAGGCGTCGCGCGCGTCGCCCTTCCAGCGGTCGTCGATCCCGACGCCGCCGCAGAAGCCGATCCGCCCGTCGATCGTGAGGATGCGCCGGTGCGTCCGGTTGCCGACGCGGTCGATCGAGTAGATCCGAAGCGGCTTGTAGGTGCGCACCCTGGCTCCGGCCGCGACGAGCTCGGGCTCGAGGGCTCCAAGATCCGACCCCCATCCGTCGACGAGAATCCGGACCTCCACACCCGCCCGCGCTCGCTCGCCGAGCGCCGCCGCGAACCGGGTTGCGATCGCGCCGTGGTCGAAGATGTACATTTCGAGGTTGATCGATTCCCGGGCGTTGGCGATCGACTGGAGCATTTCCGGAAAGATGGCGTCGCCATTCTCGAGGAGCAGCGCCTGGTTGCCCGAGACCATCTCCGTGCCGAGCCCATCGAGCGAACGGAGGAACTGGGGGCTGTCCACCCCGTAGTCCGGATCGAACTGATAGACCGTGCGCTTCTCCGAGAAGAAGTAGGAGCAGCCCGCGATCGGTAGCAGCCCGCACAGGGCGACGACCGCGAGCGCACGCGCGGGCCAGCGCCGAATCGGGCCGGAACCCGGATCGCAATTAACCGCCGTCGACGCCCTCGCCGCGCTGACAATTCTCGTCATGTTCCGGGCGTACGATCAATGTAAACGATTGAAAACACGCGTATTGACATCATGGCGCAGGCTGGCCACGCGATTGCAATCTGAGTCTGGCGAGCAAAGGAACTTCTCAACCTCCTCCTTTCGCCCCCCGGGCGGCCCCACCCCGTCCCGGGGCCTTTTTTTATCCGAGCAACTCGAAGACGCGGTGAATCTGTCGCCGCACTCACGGCGCCGACGCCGAGAACTCTAAGCCACGCTTGCGTCTGCCCGATGGTAGTTTCGCGCCGTGCGCGTACTGGCGGGCGACATCGGCGGAACCAAGACCGCGATCGCGACCGTGGAGATCGGCGCGGGGCGCTGCCGGATCCTGCGCATCGAGCGGTACGCGAGCGCGGACTACGAGACGCTCGAGGCGATCCTCGCGGAGTTCCTTTCTTCCGAGAAACGCCTTCCGGCCGCCGCGGGGTTCGGCGTCGCCGGCCCCGTCCGGGATGGAAAGTCCAGGATCACGAACCTGCCCTGGCGCCTCGACGTGCGCCACCTCTCGCGCCACGTTGGCATCCGCCACGTCGGGCTCGCGAACGATTTCGGGGCGAACGCGCGCGGCCTGCGCTACCTCGGACCGCGGCAGGTCGCCACCCTCTGGCGCGGGCGCCCGGAAAAGGGAGGCCCAGTCGCCATCCTGGGCGCGGGTACGGGTCTCGGACAGGCCGGCGTGCTGCCCCATGGGCAACATGACATGGTCGCCGCTTCGGAGGCGGGCCACGTGGACTTCGGGCCGCGCACGGAGCTCGAGGGCCGCCTGGTCGACTCTCTCCGCGCGCGGTTCGGTCGGGCAACGCGCGAGCGCATCCTCTCGGGCAGCGGACTGGTGCTCATCTACCAATTCCTGGCGGCCGAAGGCGTTGCGCGGCCCAGCCGGAGCGTGACGGCCGAGCTCGCGGTGGCCAAAGACCGCGCCGCAGTCATCAGCCGCCTCGGCCTCGAGCGAAAGGATCCGCTGTCGACCAAAGCGCTCGATCTCTTCGTCTCGATCTACGGCTCGGAGACGGGCAACACGGCGCTGCAATACCGCTCGACCGGAGGCGTGTACGTCGCGGGCGGCATCGCTCCGAAAATTCTGGCCGCGCTCAAACGCCCTGGATTCCTGCGAGCGCTCCAGGACAAGGCGCCGATGCGAGATCTGATCGTCGGAATTCCGGTGCGCGTCGTGCTCGACCCGAACCTCGGCCTCTACGGGGCGGCTGCGGCGGCCCTCGCGGCGGGCTAGCGCAGGACGATCGAGACGACGCGGCCCTCCTCGATGATGAGGACGCGCCCGATCTTTCCGTACGTCCAGCGCATCCGCTGGGGCCCCTTGACTCCGTCCTTGCGCTTCTCCTCTTCCGCACTGTCCGGGCTTCCGAGCAGCTCGCGAACCTCCGAGGTCGTCATTCCCTCGTGCAGCGTGCCGACCGCCGATTCGCTCTGCTCGGAGATCGCGGTCGTCGCGTCCCCGGTCAAGCGATTGCGTTCCGAGCTCTTGACCGCCGCGCGCGAGCCCATGAGCGGGCTCACGATCGAATCGACGAGGCCGGAGACCGTGGGCTGGTCCTTGTAGATCCAGTATCCGACGCCGGCCACCAGGACCAGGATCAGGAGCCGACGAAGTCCGCGTCCCGTCATGAAGAAGATTGTACGGCGTCTCGGTGCCCCGGGCCCATCCGCGTCATGGCCGCCGCGAGGCGGATGCGTCGGCAAGGGCGCGGTTGGCCCGGTCGACGAGTTCCTCGAGCTTGGCCCGGCAGCGCCCTCGGTGCTCCGCCGGAACCTCCCACAGCACGTCGAACGTCGAAAACACGGCATCTTCGAGGGAGGGCTCCCCCTCGACCGCGCCGCGCGTCCACTCCTCGCGCAGCATGGCGCGGCGGGCGTAGCGAATCGCCTCGATGCTCGAGTCGTCGGTCGACGTGAGCCGGAAGCGCAGTGTCACCGCTGCCTCCTCGAGAAGCGCCGCGCTCGAGCCCGCCGAGTACGCGTTGGCTCCCGTCGATTCCTCGACCTCTGAGAATCCAATGCGTCTTGCCATTGCCTCCTCCATGTGCGAAGCGCGTGCCGCCCGGGAGCAGGAGGCGCAAGCGACTCCAACGAGAGCGACTTGCGGGCGGTTGAGAAGCGCGGGTCGGGAGGCAGGGGCGAGAAACTGTTACCGGCGGTAACGCATCCCGCTCTGCTAGCGGCCCGTCGCCCGGATGTCGGCGACGGCACGGTTGGCGCGCTCGACGAGCTCGGCGACCTTCTGGCGGCACCAGGCGGCCTGGGAGGCGAGCGCAAACCAGCGGATCTCGTGGCCGGCGAGCGACGGATCCTCCATCGAAGGTTCGTCCCACTCGATACCGCGCGTGCGCTCCTCCCGGATCATCGCGCGGCGCGCGTAGCGCAGCGCCTCGACCTCGTCGTCGGCCTGGAGGGCAATCTGGAAGCGCAGCATCACGCGCCGCGAGGGGTCGACGCGCAGGGCCACTGCGTCGCGCAGTTCCGCGCCCACCGAGGTCGACTCGGTACTCGTCTCGCGAAAGCGGATTGGCTCGCTCATCTGTTCGAGGCCGCGAATGAGTGCATTCTAGCGCAGCGGACCCGCCCGGGGCTCATCGCCGCACCCGGTAAAGGGTCGCCGGGCCGTCGCGACCGACGACCTCGAGCCGGTCCGCGAGGGCCTCGAGGAACGATTCCTCCCGGCGCCGGTCCGAGCGGTAGAGCAGGTGGGTGATTCGGAGCTCGTCGAG
>JANMBR010000140.1:0-6140 GCA_031360505.1 Acidobacteriota bacterium | reverse complement strand
GAGAACGCGCCGGGTCCCGGTCCGGCGCATGGCCTCGAAGAGCTTCAGGCCGCCGATGATGTTGGCGTGCGCGTCCCCGACGGGGTCGGCGACGCTGTGGCGCAGGTCGATCTGGGCGGCGTGGTGGTTGACGAGCTCGATGTTCTCTTCCCGGAGCAGCGGCTCGAGGTCCGCCTCGGCGATGTCCGCCTGGACGAATCGGGCCGCCTCGGGGAGCCGTTCGCGCCGACCCGACGAGAGGTCGTCCACGATCACGACGCGGTGGCCGTCGGCCAGGTGCCGCTTGGCCATGTGCGAACCGATGAAGCCCGCGCCTCCAGTGACGAGGATGTTCATAGAATCCTTTCGATGACCCGGATGAACGCATGATAACCAAGAAGCCGCCCGACCCGCGGCTCCGGATCGATCCGGCGGCGCTTCGACTCCACGAGTCGGCGCGCGGCGACTTCCGGCGGGGAACGGTTGCAGTCGCGCGCGGCCTGGTCGGCGCCTGGATCGCCCGCCGGTGGCGGGGCCGCTGGTACGGCGCCCGGATCGTGGAGACGGAGGCGTACCTCGGCGCGGAGGACCGGGCGGCGCATTCCTGGGCGGGCCGGCGCACGCCCCGCGTCGAGCCGATGTACGCCGACGGCGGGCATCTCTACGTCTTCCTGGTCTACGGAATGCACCACTGCGCCAACGTCGTGACGCGCAGGGAGGGCATGCCGGAGGCCGTGCTCCTTCGGGCGGCGGAAGGCCCGGCGGGTACTCCCCCGCGGCTGATGGCCGGTCCAGGAAAGCTTTGCGCGGCCCTTGGCATTACGACAGCGGACAGCGGACTGGACCTCGTGCGTTCTGCCGACATCCGGATCCTCCTCCCGCGCTCGCGGCATCGGCGCATCGGGGTTTCGCCTAGGATCGGGATCGACTATGCCGGAGCCGCCAGGGCCTGGCAGTTGCGCTTCTACGACAAAGACTCCGATTCCATTTCACGCTGAGTGCGGATGCCGTTCGCGGCGCGAATAGTCTCCCGAGCGAAGCGAGAGAGGAGGTTCGCGCCGCGGGAGCGAGAGCGAGCAGCAGCGAGCGGTAGCGACGATCAGTGCGGTAGCAGCGGCAACTGTCCTGGCCCCGCTTCGGAAGTCGAGACCACCGCGTTCTTGCCGCCGTGCTTGGCGCGGTAGAGGGCGGCGTCTGCCTTCTCGACGAGATCCTTCTTGTCGCCGGAGTCGTCGGGATACGTGGCCAGGCCGATCGAGACGGTGGCCCGGAGCACCTGGTGCGAGTCGGGCATGCGGAAGAGGCGCTCGTCGACGCGGCGCCGAACGCGCTCGGCGACGATGATGCCCTCCGTCATCGGCGTTTCGGGGAGCACCAGGGCGAACTCGTCGCCGCCATAGCGGGCGAGCAGGTCCATGTCGTTGCGGACCTCGCTGCGGATCTCGGCGACGATGCCCTGGAGGATGGCGTCGCCGACGGGGTGCCCGAAGCGGTCGTTGATGGACTTGAAGTCGTCGATGTCGAGCATCAGGACGGTCAGCGGCCTTCCCTGGCGTTCGGCGCGTCCGATCTCGCGCTGGAGGACTTCCTGGAAGTGCCGGTGGTTGTAGGCCCCGGTCAGCGAGTCGCGGATCGACTGCTCGCGGGCCTCGTTGTAGGAGCGGGCGCCCTCGATCGCGGAGACGGCCTGGTTGGCGAAAATCTCGAGCGAGCGGATCGTCTCGAGGCCCGGGGATCGGCCGTTGCGCGGCTCGTCGACCGAGAGGCATCCGAGAAGCCGGTCCTCTGAGTAGAGTGGGATCCAGAGCAGCTCATCCGTTCTCCACCCGTCGTCGCCGGCCGTGAGGACGCGGCGCGGCGCATAGAGGCGCGCGCTGCCGCCGTCGCGCGGACGCTCGCGAACGTGGTACGACTTCGAGACGCGATTGCGATCGTTCCAGTGCTTGGTGATCTCCTCGGCGGGGACGATCTCTCCTTGCAGCGAGGGCCAGCGTTCGTCCATACCGACGTGGGCCCGGGCCGTGAAGGCGTTGCGCTCCCGGTCGTAGAGGGAGAGCAGGACCTGCTGGAATCCGAGGCCTTTTGCGACCGCCGAGGCGACCGACTGGAAGAGGTCGTCCAGCGTGCGGTTGCGCTTGAGGTCGTTCGAGATTTCGAGGATCTGGTCGAGCGTCTCGGCGCGCTCGCGATTGCGCTCCGAGAGGTCCTGGATCTGGGCGCGGACCGAGCGGTCCTGCAGAACGAGGGCGATGTGGTCCGCGATCGTCGAGAGCGAGGCCAGGGTCTCGGGGGAGTGAAGGGTCGCCGAAGCGCCCTCGAGGACGAGCATTCCCGAATGCAGCTCGAAGGTCGAGAGGCCGACCCGCACCTGGAAGGGGGTGTGCGCCGCGAGGCGAACCTCGCGCGCGTCGCCCGTGGCGGTTTCGCAGGGGGCGGCGGCGCGGTCCACGCGCCGCTCGTCCAGACGGTTGCGGCGGGCCCACGCCGCGAGCTCGCCGCGCGATGCCTGCGCTCCCTCGGAAAGGTGCACGACGAGGTCCTCGTCGGCGCCGCCATTCCATTCGAGCAGGGCCATCGCCTCGACCGGCACCAGCCGGCCGAGGGCCGCGAAGACGCGTTCGTACCGGTCCACGCGCGCGCTCACCCCGAACGTGTTCGAGATGTCGCGCATGACGTCGAGCTCGCGATTCTGACGCGAGACCTCCCGGACGTGCTGCTCCATGGAGGACAGGTTTCTCATTACGACGGCGGCGAGCACGACCGGGAAGAAGGCGAAGAGCGCCCCGGCGGCGCCGTAATGGGGGTAAACGAGGACCTGGAGGACGACCATCGGAGCGAGCAGCAGGAGGGCTCCGAGCTGCAGGAACGCGATCTCGGGAAGCCGATCGCGGGGAACGACTCCCGAGAGCTCGAGGTACGCGAAGACGAGCCCCGTGTTGACGAAGAAGAAGACCAGCAGCACGGCGACTGCCAGGGCGAGGGCGGTGGCCCATCCGGCCCCTCCGGCATGCAGGGCGGCGGCAAAGAGGCCAGCCACTCCGTAGGCGAGCGAGAGCTGGGCGATGTCGAAGGCGCTCGAAAGGGTGAGCCGACGATTCTTTCCGGCCATCTTCGCGATCGCATCGGCGACGAGGCAGATCAGCATGGCCGCCCCCGGCGAGCCGAGCAGGAGGATGGCAGGAGCGATCGCCGCGGCTTCGAGGCCCACGAAGTTGCCGCCGTAGCGCACGCGCAGGCGGAAGGCCAGGACGCCGAGGCCGGTGAAGAAGGCGAGCTCGGGCCAGCGCGTCCACGGGATCCCGGGAGACAATGCTGCCAGAAGGGCGATGGCTGCGCCGCAAGCGCCCACCTGCAGCGCATGAAACGCTCGCTCTCTGCTGCCCGAAGCGCGCATCCTCAAGCCTTGCCCTCCGAAACCGCCATTTTACGACGAGTCTGTTCTGCCCCCTCTCCCGGCGGGAGAGGGCCGGGGTGAGGGTCCTACGACTTGGTCTTGAAGTGGATCACGCCATCCCTGAGGAACTTGTGAAAGATCATCAGGACGTCGAGCTCCTTGATGGGCGAGATCTTCATGATCGACTTGACGTCCCACTGGCCGTTGATCCGCGAGAGCACGAAGCCCTCGTGGGGCGAAAACGCCCGCTGCGTCAGGTTCTGCATGGAAATGGCGAGCTCCGGAATTTTTTCGCCCGATACGCCGTCGCGTTGGAGCGCAGCCTTGATCTCTCTTTCCGCTTCGCGGAGGGATTCCTGCGTGCGCCCGTCGGTGGCGTCGAGCTCGTAGGCGACCTTGAACATCTTGTACGCGGCCTGCGGGTCGTCCCTGAGCTGGGCGCGGCCCCTTTGCAGGAAATGGTCCACCTCGGAAACGCCGGCTCCGAGCGCGGGGGTCGGCGCAACGTGTGGGCGGCTTTCGAGCAGGCGCATCGTTCCCGTGCGCAGGCCTTCCGAGATGAGCTTGGAGACGGTGAACTCGGCGTTGTGCGTCTGGAGGGCGATCTCCTCGATCGAGCGCTGGCCGTCGATGTAGGGCACGATCAGCTTCTCGCGGTCGTAGAGGACGTCCATGTCGAGCGGGCGCGTGATCTCGGGGATGACCGAGGAATCCGGGACACGCTGGCGGATGAGCTGCCATTCGTCGTAGCGCCGCATCCCTTCCATGATGATGCCCGTGACGTCGAGTGAGAGCGGCACCATCTTCTGGTCGGGCATCTGCCCCTCGACGAACTCGAACTCGCCCTCGGTCCACAGGAAGATGTCGTAGATCGACTCCTCGGCCTTCTTCTTCATCAGCCGCAGCAGGTCCGCCTCGGCGATGGCGTTGATCATCACGAGGATCTTGCCGAGGAGAATCTGGGACTCCTCCTGGACCTCCATGGCCATCTTGAGCTCTTCCTCGGTGATGAATCCGTGCGAAACGAGAAAGTGTCCGAGGTACTCGCGCTGGTCGGAGGAGGAGGTCGAGGCGATCCGGCCGTCCTGCATGTAGACGCGCTTCTCGACTCCGTGGCCGTCGATCAGGAGGGTCCCGGTCTTCGAGCCGAGCGAAAGCCACTGCAGCAGCTCCCCGAGCTGCATCGTCTTGAGATTGCCGGTGATGCCCAACGAGGTAGTAGTTTAACGCAAGAGACTGTGGGCGCGGGGTTTCGGCCGCCCGCGCGGGCCGCTACTCGGTCGGCGGGTCGTACGACGCGATGCCCGTGACGGCCTGGCCGATGATCAGCGTGTGGATGTCGTGCGTTCCCTCGTACGTGTAGACGCTCTCGATGTTGGCCATGTGCCGGAAGACCGGGTACTCGTTGACGACGCCGTTGGCGCCGAGCGTTTCGCGAGCGAGCTTGGCGCACTCGCGCGCGACCCAGACGTTGTTGCGCTTGGCCATCGAGACGTGATGCGGCTTGAGCGTCTTCGCGTCCTTCATCTGGCCGACCTTCCACGCGAGCAGCTGCGCCTTGGTGATCTCGGTGATCATCCACGCCAGCCGCTCCTGCACGAGTTGGTGGGCGGCAATGGGGCGGTCCTTCCACTGCTTGCGGGTCTTCGAGTAGTCGAGTGCGGCTTGGTAGGTCGCCATGGCGCTTCCGATCACTCCCCACGCGATGCCGTAGCGGGCCTGCGTGAGGCAGGACAGCGGGCCCTTCAGGCCTTCGACGCCGGGCAGGATGTTCTCCGCCGGGATCCGGCAGTCCTCGAACGCGAGCTGCGACGTCACCGACGCGCGCAGCGACATTTTTCCCTTGTGCTCGAACGTCGAGAATCCCTTCGTGCCCTTCTCGACGAGGAACCCGCGGATGACGCCGTCGAGCTTGGCCCACACCACGGCGACGTTGGCGATCGAGCCGTTGGTGATCCAGGCCTTTGCACCGTTCAGGACGAACGAGTCCCCGTCCTTCTTCGCGACCGTGCGCATCCCGGCGGGGTTCGATCCGAAGTCGGGCTCGGTCAGGCCGAAACAGCCGATGGCCTCCGCCTTCGCGAGCTTCGGGATCCACCGGTCTTTCTGCTCTTGGGAGCCGAAGGCATGGATCGGGTACATCACGAGGCCGGACTGGACCGACACGAACGAGCGCAGGCCCGAGTCGCCTCGCTCGAGCTCCTGCATGATCAAGCCGTAGGCAACGTTGTCGAGGCCGGGCAGGCCGTACTCGGAAATCGTCGAGCCGAAGAGGTGCATCTCGGCCATTGCCGGGATGAGCTCCTTGGGAAACCGACCCTCCCATGCGGCGTCTTCGATGATGGGGAGCACCTTGTCGTCGACCCAGTCGCCGACGGTGTCCCGGATGAGGCGTTGTTCCTCAGTGAGAAGGGTGTCGAAATCGAGATAATCCGCTCTGGTCGTCACGGTGGGCCCTCCCGCAAAGGCGGGCATGCTAACCCGGAGCGGCCCTCCGCACCAAGCTTTCGTCCACACGGGGTCTCGTCGGGTTACACTTTTGAGCGCCCATGAGCGGTTTTATCGGCGGCTCCGCCTACACGATGGTCCGTGACATCGCCGAGGGTTACATCATCGCGAGCGAGTTGACGTTCAAGAAGTTCCTGCCGGGGGAGCTCCAGCAGTTCGGCTTCGAGGCCGACAAGCTGCTGCGGGAAGTGCGCAGCACCGTCGTGCCCGTCGGCGACGTGGAGGCCACGCAGAAGCGGCATCGCAAGATGCAGCGGCT
>JANMBR010000161.1:0-4758 GCA_031360505.1 Acidobacteriota bacterium | reverse complement strand
TCGACCCTCGACGCGCTCGCGCGGATGTGGAGGGAGGTTCAGCAGAAGCAGATGGACTTCGTGGAGTCGCTTGCCCCCGAGCGCCTGCCGCGGCCGCTCACGTACGTGAACTTCAAGGGCGACACATTCACGTACCCGCTCGGCGAAATCCTCATCCACGTCGCCAACCACGGCACCTACCACCGCGGCCAGGTAGCGACGCTGCTGCGGCAGCTGGGCAAGACGCCGGCCTCGACCGACTATCTGCGCTACCTCGACGCGCTCGCACAATAAATCGCCGCATCCCTCCGAAATCCGGCTCCCGCCGGGAGAGAGGGGCCGACGATCTACCGCATTCTCGACACTTCCGGCCAGGCGTGGACCGCGAGGACCGTGATTCCGGCGCCGATGCATGACTCGGCAAAGCGTAGTGCCGCGTTCAACACTGGCGACAGCGCCGGGTTGACGTGCGAGGTCGCCATGATCACTGCCACAGTGATCGCCGCCAGGCGGGCGTGGGTCGGAGCGCCCATCGCCTGGCCCAGCAGGACGGTCAAGCCGATGCAGACGGTCATGCCGACGAGGCTATACGGGAGAAACAAGAGGTAGATCGCGCTGATGATCGCGCCAACCAGCGTGCCGAGCACGCGCAGTCCCGCCGAAGTCAGCGTCTCGCGCCGGGTCGACTGGAGCACGACGACCGCGGCGATCATCGACCAGAGCCCGCCGACGACCGCCGACGAGCCGTGAAAAAGTGCTGTAAACCGGCTTCCGCCAAGATATGCCAGCGACGACACGAGGGCGGAGATCACGGCGAAGCGCACCGCCGCCAGCCCGAGTTTCAGCGGGGCCAGAGCCAACCGAACATTCCGGCCGTGGCGAGCGCGTAGAGCAGGCCGTCAAAAGTGGACAGCAGGGTAGTTGACCACTTCTTCGAATACCAAATCGAGTTCTGCCACAGCCCGAGCGCATAGCCGGCGAATGCGACCGTGCCGGCGATCCGAAAGACCTGGATGCACGGCGTCCCGGGCGCAAGCGTACGGCCCGCGACGTACGCGGCGGAAATCCCGACGGCAATCGTGAAGAGGAACCACTGCAGGAGGCGCTTGCCCATGGCGTAGCCGTCCTTGCCCATCACGGTCATGATGACGAGGGGGCCCTGCTCGACCTTCTTCTTGTACTCGGGCGTCTTCATATCCGCCGGCCCGCTCGCGCAGGGGATGAAGTAATCGCCCGGCGCGATGGAAAACTTCCGGAGAGCTGCCATGACGTCGTCCTCGGAAGGCACCTTGCCGTAGTCCTTGCGGTGGAACGGCAGGACCATGTGGATGACGAAGCTCGCGAAGAACACGACGATCGCCGAAAGCAGAATCGGGAGCCAGAGCGAGGTCAGGGAGACCATCTTTACCTCCTCATGCGGAACGCGGGGCGCAACGGTTTCGGCAAGGATATCGAGTCCGGCGCCGAGGAGGGAGGAAAGAAAAAGCCGCGGGGCCGTTTCACGGCCGCCGCGGCGGATTGGAACGAACTCGCCGCTAGTTCAGATCTTTGGCCTTGAAGTACTTCGATCCGGAAACGTCGACGTTGGCCATGAGGCCCGTGCTGCCGATCTGGTAGATGGCCATGCCGTTGACGAACCCCGTCTGACCGCCCACCTGCTCCTTGCCGGCGGTGGCGTTAGCGGCGCCCTGGGCCTGCCAGCCCTTGTTGACGAAGTTGTCGAAGCTCTTGCTGTCCTGGAACAGGAAGACGACCTCGTACTTCTTGCCGCCGAACGCCAGGCCGAATCCGGCCGAGCCCATGTCCATGTACGTCCGCTTGCCGGACTTCTTCGCCACCGCGACGCCCTTGCCACCGCCGCCCGAGAAGAAGAATCCGAGCTTCAGGTTGTCGAAAGCCGCCCAGCCGTAGGCCTTTTCGTAGAGCTCCTTGGCGGACGAGTTCCCTTTGAGCAGCTGATCCAGCGCCGCGCCCGCGGTGGAGTCGATCTGGCTGCGCTTGGCTTCCACCTTTTGCGCGTTCCACTCGGCCTCGCTCTTGTCGGTCGGGGCCTTGTCGTCCTGAGCGCGGGCGGGGACCGACCCGAGCGCCAATGCCAGAGCCGCGGACCCGATGAAGGCACTCTTCTTGAAACTCACCATGATGTCTCCTTTCAGCCTGCCCTCCGGGTCGAGTCCCGAGGGCGAAAACCGTAACGTCAGAACCCGGAGAGGCCCGCGTCAATTCCGATCGAATATGCCGGCCACCGCCGGGAAGACTCTCAGCGCCGGATCGCGTGGTCGATGACGAGACCAGCACAGCGCCGACGACGCCCATGCTGTAGAGGCTCCTTTCTTCTATGGACAACTGCGGCCAACGCTAGCATGTCGCGGCTATGATCAGCTTGGACGGTCCGACATCCACTGACAACGAAAGGTGAAAAGAATGAAAACAAAGACGAAGACGAAGACGAGCAAGAAGACCCCGTTCCTCACCGACGTCCAGGAGCTGCGCCGACGGGCCCGAAAGCACATTGAGAAGGGCGCCGTCACCGAGGGCTACCGCCCCGACCGCGAAACCGTCGTCCGCCTGCTGAACGAGGCGCTCGCGACCGAGATCGTCTGCGTGCTGCGCTACCGCCGCCACTACTTCATGGCGTCCGGCATCCACGCCAAGGCTGTCGCCGACGAGTTCCTGGCGCACGCCAACGAGGAGCAGGGCCACGCCGACGAGATTTCGCACCGCATCACCCAGCTCGACGGGGAGCCCAACCTGAATCCCGAGGGGCTCCTGACGCGCAGCCACTCGGAGTACGTCGAGGGCGATTCGCTCCTCGACATGATCCGGGAGGACCTCGTCGCCGAGCGCATCGCGATCGAGTCCTACACCGAGATGATTCGCTTCCTCGGCTCCGACGACCCCACCACGCGCCGCATGCTCGAAGGCATCCTCGCCATGGAAGAGGAGCACGCCGACGACATGAAGAGCCTGCTCGAGACGATCGGCAAAGAGGAGTCCAAAGAGGACCGCAAGCGCAAGAAGTGAGGAGCGGCGAACCGCATCCCAGGTATCGTAGGGGCGGTCCTCGCGGCCGCCCGCCCTACGGCCCGTAGAGCTGCAGGCCGAAAGTCTTGACGAGGAAGACGGCCATCTGGCCGCGCGTATTCGGGCTGGTCGGACAGTAGTTTCCGCCGCCGCAGCCGCCGGTGATCCCCTCGTTGTAGAGCTCCACGATCCAGTTGGCGTACTGGCTCGGGCACGGGACGTCGCCGAAGATCGGCGTGCATGCGGGCGGCGCATAGCCCGAGCCGTACTTGGCCTTGAGCAGGAAGACGGCCATCTGCTCGCGCGTCACCGGATTGTTGGGGCAGTAGTTGCCGTTGCCGCAGCCCGCCGTGATCCCCTCGTTCGAGAGCTGCTCGATCCAGTCCGCGAACAGGCTCGGGCACGCGACGTCGCCGAAGGTCCCCGGCGTACACGGCGGAGGCACGTAGTTCGGCCCGTGCTCGGCCTTGAGCAGGAAGACCGCCATCTGCGCGCGCGTCACCGAGGCGCTCGGGCAGTAGATGCCGGCGCCGCAGCCGCCCGTGATCCCGTTGTGGAAGATGTTCTCGATGAACGCATAGAACTGCTGTGACGTCGGCACGTCCGTGAAGCTGTCGCCGACGTGCAGCGTCCAGTTCTTCAGGTGCGTCAGGCTCAGGTTCTCATCGAAGGTCGCATCCCAGTGGGGCACCGGACGCGCGCCGGCCACCGTCATCGCGTAGCAGTCGTGGGCCGGCGTGGCGTTGTAACAATCCGTCGTCGCGCCGGAGACGACCGTGCCGTAGTTGGCCGCGCTGTCGCCGATTCCGTAGCTCGGTCCCGGCGGCCCGGCAATGTTGGACGCCGCGCCGGAGAACGTCAGCGTCACGGTCGTCGTGTTCTGCCACGCCGGGGCGACCACCACCGTCTCCCCCGGCTCCAGGACGCCGTTCAGGTTCGAAGTCGCGCCCGAGCCATGACCGTCCACGCTCATCGGCCTGGCGCTCGGGATGGCGGGCGTGGGCGTCAGGGTCGGCGTATTCGTCGCGGTGGGCGTCCGTGTCGCGGTGCTCGTCGCGGTCGGCGTCCGCGAGGGCGTCGGCGTCGAAGTCAGCGTCGGCGTGTTCGTCGGGGTGTTGGTCGGCGTGTTCGTGGCCGTCGCCGTATTCGTGGGTGTGGGCGTCAGGGTCGGCGTATTCGTCGGCGTCTTCGTCGGCGTGCTGGTCGGCGTATTGGTCGGCGTGTTCGTCGGGGTGTTCGTGGGCGTCTGCGTCGGCGTGTCCGTCGGCGTATTCGTGAACGTGTGCGTCGGCGTGTTGGTGGGGGTCAGGGTCGGCGAGCTGGTCGGCGTGTGCGTCGCCGTATTCGTGAAGGTGCTCGTCGGAGTGGACGTGAACGTCGGGGTATTCGTCGCCGTGTCGGTCGGCGTGAATGTGAACGTCGGCGTATTCGTCGGCGTGTGAGTCGGCGTCAGCGTTGGCGTGCTCGTCGGAGTATCGGTCGGCGTGTTCGTGAACGTGTGGGTCGGGGTGTTGGTTGCCGTATTCGTCGGCGTATTCGTCGGCGTGAAGGTGAACGTCGGCGTATTCGTCGGCGTGCTGCTCGGCGTCAACGTCGGCGTATTAGTTGCCGTGTTGGTCGGCGTGAACGTAAACGTCGGCGTGTTCGTCGCCGTGTTGCTCGGGGTCAACGACGTCGGATTAGACCACGTCTTTAAACCAGTCAAGGATAAAGACGGCGTGTGCGTCGGAGTGTTGCTCGGCGTCAGCGGGGGCG
>JANMBR010000154.1:0-3136 GCA_031360505.1 Acidobacteriota bacterium | reverse complement strand
CAAAGGACAGCGTCGTCAAGATGCCGATCGGCCACATGGAAGGCAACTACACCGCTCCGCCCGAGACGCTGGCACAGCTGACGCGCGAGGGCCGCGTCGTGTTCCGCTACTGCGACGCCGCGGGCCGCGTCGTGGACTCGGCCAACCCGAACGGTGCGGCCGACGGGATCGCCGGCATCTGCAACCGCGAGGGCAACGTGGTCGGTCTCATGCCCCACCCGGACCGCTGCTCCGAATCGCTCCTCGGCAATGATGCGGGGCTCAAGATGTTCGAGTCCGCCGTCGTGGCGCTGGCGACGCGATGAACTGTCCGGAGTGAGTTAGGGCTCCTTCGGCTCGGAGAGACTTCCCGTCAGGAACGCGATGTCCGCGGCGTCCGATGGGCGAAGAGTCCGTTTCGTCCGAATGAGAGTTCGAACGCTGACGACGGGGATCCAAACGCCGTCGATCTCGAATGTCTCGTGGTCCTCGAGCGCTTCCCCGTAGGTGACGCCGCAAGCCCGGCCGAGCAGGTCGACGACGACCTCGTCCGCGACTCGGACGACGGAATACTTCCGTACGTCGTCATCGGCCATTCCGGCGGCAGCGTTGTCGGCGAGGATTCCCAGGCCCTTCTTTGTTTGAGCGATGTTCTCGGGCGAATCCTCCACGAGCAGATCGATGTCCTTGGTCGGCCGCGCGAGCCCATGGGCGTTCATCGCGAAACCCCCGATGACGAGGTATCGGGCTCCCTGCGCGTTCAGGGAGCGGCAGATCCTAGCGAGGTCTTCCGGCCGTGGCGCGCGTGCGTGCGCGCGATCGTCTCCATCATCCACTGGTGCGCCTCTTCGAAAGTGGCGAATCGGTACAGCCCTCGCGGAACCAGATTGGAGGTGCCGCGCAAGGCCTCGGCCGTGACCGTGAGCTGGCGAACGTCCTGCCAGCGAAAGCCGTCGGTGCGGCGCTGGCCGACGACCTTCATCGTGAATCCTTCCTGCTGTGACCCCGGTTGAGCGCCCACGTGGAGATGATACGCCCTCGCGTGGCGAACGCGTCGCGATTTTGGGTATGCTCCCGGGCTCATGAGTGCGATCACGCCAGAGCTCATCCAGGAGCACAACCTCTCGGACCCGGAGTACAAGAGCATCCTCGAGATCCTGGGCCGCGAGCCGAACCTCGTCGAGCTCGGCATCTTCTCGGCGATGTGGAGCGAGCACTGTTCGTACAAGTCTTCGCGCATCCATTTGAAGAAGTTCCCGACGACCGGGCCGCGCGTCATCCAGGGCCCCGGCGAGAACGCCGGCGTCGTGGACATCGGCGACGGTCTGGCCGTCTGCTTCAAGATGGAGTCGCACAACCACCCCTCCTTCATCGAGCCATACCAGGGCGCGGCGACCGGAGTGGGCGGCATCCTGCGCGACGTGTTCACGATGGGCGCCCGGCCGATGGCGTCCTTGAACTCGCTGCGCTTCGGCCGGCTCGACGCGCCGCGGATGAAGCACCTCGTGGACGGCGTCGTGCGCGGCATCGC
This sequence comes from Acidobacteriota bacterium, assembly GCA_031360505.1. GTDB lineage: Bacteria > Acidobacteriota > Thermoanaerobaculia > UBA5066 > Gp7-AA6 > DAHUXD01. Next base: position 1,626 of record JANMBR010000154.1, on the reverse strand, counting down.
GGGCTACGGCAACTGCATCGGCATCCCGACGCTCGGCGGCGAGGCGACGTTTCACGAGGGCTACGACGGCAACATCCTCGTCAACGTCATGAACCTCGGCATCGTGAAGAGCGACCGCATCTTCCTCGGCCGGGCCGAGGGCGCGGGCAATCCGATCGTCTACGTCGGCTCGAAGACGGGCCGCGACGGCATCCACGGCGCGACGATGGCCTCCGAGGAATTCGCCGCCGACGAGGCGAAGCAGAAGCGTCCGACCGTCCAGGTGGGGGACCCGTTCACCGAGAAACTCCTGATGGAAGCCTGCCTCGAGCTCTTTCAGACCGACGCCGTCGTCGGGATCCAGGACATGGGCGCGGCCGGTCTGACGTCCTCGACCTTCGAGATGGCGGGCCGCGCCGGCAGCGGCGTCGAGCTCGATCTTTCGAAGGTGCCGGCGCGCGAGACCGGGATGACGCCGTACGAGATCATGCTGTCCGAGTCCCAGGAGCGCATGCTCCTCGTCGCGCGGCGCGACCGCCTGGCGCAAGTCCTCGCGATCTTCCACAAGTGGGAGCTCGACGCGGTCGAGATCGGCCGCGTCACGGACTCCGGGCGCGTCGTTCTCTTTTTTGACGGAAAGATCGTCGCGGACCTGCCCGCCGCGCCCCTCGCGGATCGTGCTCCCATGTACGACCGTCCGCGCGCGGCGCTCACGCCGCCGGTAGGGCCGTTTCTATGGCAGAGCGAGCCGGAGCCCGGCGACTACGGCGACTGTCTGAAGCGGATCCTCGCCTCGCCCAACGTCGCCGAGAAGTCCTGGATCTGGACGCAGTACGACCACATGGTCCAGTCGAACACGGTCCAGCGCCCGGGCGGCGACGCGGCCGTGTTGCGCGTGAAGGGGACGAAGAAGGGGATCGCCATGAAGAGCGACGTCAACCCCTTCTTCTGCACGTTCGATCCCTATCGCGGCGGAGCCATCGCCGTCGCCGAGGCCGCGCGCTCGATCGCCGCGACGGGCGCGCGCCCGCTCGCGATCACGGACTGCCTGAACTTCGGCAATCCCGAGAAGCCGGAAGTCATGGCGCAGTTCGAAGCGGCCGTGCACGGCATCTCCGACGCCTGCCGCGCGCTCGGAGTGCCGGTCGTATCCGGCAACGTGTCGCTCTACAACGAGACCGACGGCCGCGCGATCCCGCCCACACCCACGGTCGGCATGGTCGGCCTCATGGAGGACGTCGAGAAGCACGTCCGCGTCGCGTTCCGCAAGTCCGGCGACCTGATGGCGATGCTCGGCGACACGCGCGACGAGCTCGGCGCCTCGGAGTTCCTGCGCACGATCCGCGGCCGCGACGAGGGACCGTGCCCCGAGGTGGACCTCGACGCCGAGAAGCGCCTCGTGGATCTGCTCGCAACCCTCGCCGAGCGCAGCCTCGTCGCGTCCGCGCACGACATCTCCGACGGCGGCCTCGCCGTCGCCGCGGCCGAATGCGCGATGCAGAGCGCCCTCGGCGCCTCGATCGCGCTCGACGGAGCCGTGCGCAAGAGCGCGCTGCTCTTCGGCGAGACGACCGGCCGCGCCCTGATTTCCTTCGCGCCGGAGAACGAGACCGCGGTCCGCGCCCTCGCCGGCGAGAAGGGCGTCCC
>JANMBR010000123.1:0-12513 GCA_031360505.1 Acidobacteriota bacterium | reverse complement strand
AACGCCTTCTGGGCCTGCGAGGGTGCGTTCAGCGGCCCGGCGCCGGGATCGCGGTCGGGAAGCGGTATCCCCTCCTCCCGCAGCCGGTCGCGCTCGCCGCTGCCGTTCAAAACGGGCAGCAGCGATGCGTCCGAAGGGGGCGTCGTTCCGTCGCCCGGGTAGTAGGGGCGATAGCCGTAGCCGTGTTTTGCGACCTCTTCCTTCGTCTCGCGCAGGCGATCGATCGAGAAGACCGCGTCCTCCCGGGTGAAGAACGCCATCTCGTAGTTGCGCGTCATCCAGATCGCATCCTTGGGGCAGGCGTCCACGCAGAAGCCGCAGAACACGCAGCGCATCATGTCGATGTCGAACACGACCGGGTACTTCTCGTATGCGATCTTCGGGTGCTCGCCCGCCACGATCGTGATGCACTCCGCTGGGCACGCCTGCTGGCACATGTAGCAGGCCACGCACTTCATCGTTCCGTCCTCGCGGGTCTTCAGGATGTGCTTGCCGCGGAAGCGGTCCGAGTATTTACGCTTCTGCTCGGGATACAGGATCGTCGGCATGCCCTTCATGTTGGCGAGGTTGCGCAAAAGATGCCGCAGGGTGACGGCCATGCCTCGCACGATCTCGGGCAGGTAGAGCTTCTGCAGGAACGTCAGCTTGCTCGGGACCCGCCGGCCGACGTCGATCACGCCGCCGCTCATCGGTCGAGCTCCCCGGCGATGATGTTCAAGGTACCGAGCGTGGCGATGGCGTCGGAGACCGTTCCGCCGACCACGATGTGCTCGAACGCCGCCATGCTCGGAAAGCAGGGAGGCCGGACTTTGAGCCGGTACGGCCCGCCGCGCCCGTCGGAGACGGCGTAGAAGCCGAGCTCGCCGTTGCCGCCCTCGATCCACTCGTAGCGCTCGCCCGGCGGGACCCGGATGCCCTCCATCGTGAGCTTGAAGTGGTAGATGAGCGATTCCATGTCATGGTAGACGGCGTCCTTCGGGGGCAGCACGACGCGCCAGTCGTCGGAGTTGATGGGGCCCTTGCCCGGAAAAATGTCGAGCGCCTGCCGGATGATCTTCAGCGACTGGCGCATCTCCTCGATGCGGACGAGATACCGCGCGAAGTTGTCCCCGTCCTGCGAGATCGGGATGTCCCAGTCGAACTTGTCGTAGAAGTCGTAGGGGTGTGCCCGCCGCACGTCATAGGGGACTCCCGAGGCCCGCAGCATCGGGCCGGTCATCCCCCAGGCAATCGCCTGTTCCTTCGTCACGACGCCGGTCCCCGAGAGGCGGTTGCGGATGATCCGGTTGTTGGTGACGAGCTTCTCGACGTCGTCGATCAACGCTGGGATCGAATCGAGCAGCCCGCGGCAGCGCGCGACGAAATCGTCCGGCACGTCGACCGCCAGCCCTCCCACGCGCACGTAGGACACCGTCAGGCGCGCGCCGCAGCAGGCCTCGAGCAGGTCGTAGATGTTCTCGCGGTTCTGGTAGAGGTAAATGAAATTCGTGAGCGCGCCGATGTCCACGAGGTTCGCCCCGATGCAGACGCAGTGGTCCATGATCCGCGAGAACTCGGAGAGGATCGTGCGCGCGAGCTGTCCGCGCTCCGGGATCTCGAGGCCGAGCATCTTCTCGACGGTTCGGACGTAGCCCACCCCGTTGATCATCGAGGAGATGTAGTTCAGGCGGTCCGTGTACGGAATGACCTGGTTCCAGTGGTGCTTCTCGGCCATTTTTTCGAAGCACCGGTGCAGGTAGCCGATCATCGTCTCCGCCCGCACGATCCGCTCGCCGTCCAGGCGCGCGACGAGGTGGATGATCCCATGCGTCGCCGGGTGCGAGGGGCCGATCGAAATGGTCTGCGTCTCGAAGTGGCCGGCGCGCACGTCGGTCTCCTTTGACCACTCCGGCATCCGGAGGTCCTCCTCCGCGAAGAACCAGCGCTGGCCCGGCGCGTAGTCCTTGCGCAGCGGATGGCCGACGAACGCGTCGTGGCAAAGCAGGCGGTGGAGGTTCGGGTGTCCCGGGATCTCGAAGCCGAAGAGGTCGAACGCCTCGCGCTCGAACCAGTTCGCGGCCGGATACGTGTCGCACACGGTCGGCAGCGACGGGTTCTCGGCGTCCGGCAGGACGACGCGCACCCGCACGCGCTCGTTCCTCGAGAGCGAGTGCAGGTGAACCACCGCCTCGAAGCGGCTCTTCTGTCCCTTCCGGCGCAGGTTGTCCACGCCGCAGAGGTCGAGGAAGAGGTCGTACCGGCAGCCCGGGTCGTCGCGCAGGAAACGGGCGAGGGCCGGCCAATCCTTCGGGGAAATCTCGATCGTAGGCAGGTCGCGGTCCACCACCTCGGCGCGGCCGGCGACCGGCGATGCCGCGACGCGCTCGCGGACCTTCTCGGCCGCGGGAGAGAGGGCCGTCTCGAGCGCGACCGTCACGTCAGCTGTTCCGCGGCGAACTTCGCGGACCGGCCGTCGCGGGACTTCTCGCCGGAGGCGATCTTCTTCTGGAGCTCCATGATCGCGAAAATCAGCTCCTCGGGCGTGGGCGGGCAACCGGGCACGTACACATCGACCGGGATGATCTCGTCGATGCCCTGCGTCACGTGGTACGCGCGGTAGAAGCCGCCGGAAGACGCGCAGACCCCCATCGAGATGACCCACTTGGGCTCCGGCATCTGGTCGTAGATCTTGCGCAGCACGGGAGCCATCTTGTCCGTGACCGTCCCGGCGACGACCAGGAGGTCTGCCTGCCTCGGCGAAAACCGCACGACCTCGGAGCCAAAACGGGAGATGTCGTAGTGGGAGGCCGCGACCGACATGAACTCGATGCCACAGCAGGCCGTTGCGAACGGGAAGGGCCACAGGGAGTTCTTGCGCGCCCAGGAGACCATCTCCTCAATGCGCGTCACGAAGAAATCCGCGCCCCCCGCCCCTCCGGGTCGCGGAGGCTGGAGCGCCGGAAGCTCGCCCTTCTTGCCGAAGAGACCCATCGCGCGCGATTCTATTTCATGGGGTCAGGTCTCTCAAAGTGTGAGTTTGAGAACCCTCAGGCGCTCGTGGGGGATAGGGGCCAGACTCACACTTTGTGCAGACCTGACCCCTAGCCGAAGTTGACCGTATAACCGAGCGACTTCATGTCTTTCATGCGGTCGAGGTAGACGAGGCCGTCGAGGTGATCGATCTCGTGCTGGAGCACGCGCGCGTGGTAGCCGGTCGCCTCGAAATCGAGCTTCTTGCCCGAGCGGTCGAGGGCGCGCACCCGAATCGCCGCGAAGCGAGGCACGATGCGGCCGAGCAGGAATGGCACCGACAGGCAGCCCTCGGAGTCCTTCTCGAGCTCGTCGCCCACGCCCTCGTAGGAGGCGTTGAAGAGCGCGGTCAGCGGCACATCCGGCTCCTTCCTCTTTCGAGTCTCCGGATGCACCTCGTAGAGGAAGGCGCGCAGCGGCGTGAACACCTGCGGCGCGGCGAGGCCCGTGCCGTCGTATTCGCGCATGGTGTCCTCGAGGTCCGAAAGGAACGGTTCGTAATCGCCCCGGCTCACTGCCTTCGGGTCGACCGGCTCCGACACCGCGCGGAGGACTTTCACGCCGAGCTTCGCGACTTTGAGGATCATTTGCGGCTGAGGACTCGAAAGTATGGTGCCCAGGGACGGAATTGAACCGCCGACACAGGGATTTTCAGTCCCTTGCTCTACCAACTGAGCTACCTGGGCGTCCGGGAAGGCCGTCGAACGAGCCGGCGCAGTCTAGCGGAATCGGGGGCTCCGGGGCAACGCGGTTCAGCGGCGAGTCACGACGGAAGGCCCATGGGCGGAAACGGGCGGCCGCACCGCGTCCGCGCGGCCCTCCACCGGAAAGCCGATCACGAACAGGTGGCCGTTGTTCTGGGCATAGATCCGGCCGTCCCGCCCGAGCGAGACCGGCGTATAGGCGGCTCCGAGCGCAAGGTTCAGGAAGATCTTCTCGCGCACCGTGCCGTCGGGGCGAATGGCGTAGAGGAATCCGTCTTCGCTGTTGGCGTAGATCACGCCGTTGGCGTCCACGGCCGGCTGATTGACGCACCATTCGAACCCGTCCGGATGGTCGTCCACGCAGACGATCGACCCGTCCGCCTGGCGGGCACAGCTCTCCGTGCTCGTGTTGGTCAGCGTCCACTCGGGCACGAGGTCCGCGTCGAGCGACGAGAGGTCGTACGTTTCCTCGCCGTCGGGCCCGCTGTAGTGGTTGTCCTTCGTGAGGATCGAGTACGTGCCGTCGTGGGAAAAGACAGCTGGCGTGATGTCCCAGCCGAAGTCGTACGTGGCGAGAAAGCTGCCGTTCGCGTCGAACTTGAAGAAGTGGCCGCGCGAGTAGTTGTAGGAGGTCTGGGCCCCGTAGAGCACCGCCCCGTCAGGCAGAACGACCGGAGACGCGGTCGAGAGATCGACGACGCGGCCGGCGGGCTGGTCGTTGGTCGCCGGGTCCACCCCGGCGTGCGCGCCGTCGCGGCATCCGTTCGCCGTGCCAATCGGGACGAGCACGCCGCAACCGTCGTTGAGGACGCCGCGCAGCGACGCGCTCCAGGCCGGGGTCAGGTCCGGCCGCACCGCGACGAGATAGCCGTATCGGCTGTTGCGGTGCGCGCGGCTGACCGTGTAGATCGTCCCGTCCGGTGCGATCGCCGGGACGACGTTGATGCCGGGGCGCTGCGAGCCGCAGGCGCCCGATGGCGGCACCGCGTCGGGCGAAGGCGGCCATGGCCGCTGGTCGTTCGAGAAGGACCCCTGGCAGAGATCGTCGGCCGCAGGTTGGTCGGACACGAGAACGCCAAAGTCCGCTCGCGTCGCCGTGCCCTCGGGACCGATGCGCACGAGCCACGCGCCGACGATATCCGCACCCCACGGGTCCGCCGGATCGAGCTGCAACGCGCTGTACACGATCGCGCCGTCCGGAGCAACGGCGAGGCCGCCCGCGACGTACCGCGAGGCGACGAGGTCGGGAAACGGGGAGAGCCGCGCCTCGGCGACCCCCGTCTGCTTCGACACCCTGTGGACGGTGCCTCCGGATCCGGGCACGTACAGATACGGACCCGCGAGCGCCGGAAGGAAGACGGGCTCCCAGCTCGCCAGGCCGCCCCCGGCGTTCGGCTCGGGCTTCCAGTCACTCTCGAAGCTCCAGAGCGTGACGAGGGCGCCGCCCTGCCAGCGGTACTTCGTCACGTTCCAGATCTGCGTGTCCCACGCGTCGGCTCCGCAGGGGATGGGCGCGGCGCTTCCAGGCGGAGCACAGCCGACGTAGACACCGGTCTTGCGCGCCATGTACACGTCGCCGCCATCCGTGAGCGGCACCGCGTAGTGCACGAGGAGGTTGCCGTTGTGCTCGGCTTCCTCCGCGGCGACGAACGGATCGTAGACGACGTCGGCGAGGATCTTCACGAGGGGTTGGCCGATCACCGGGGACGATCCGCCGTGCCCGGGATCGCGGCCCCACTGAGGCCAGTCGGCCGTTTGCGCCATTGCGAGGCCGGCCGTAAGGCCAAGAACGACTGCGACGATCCACGCCCGCTTGCCCGCGTCGGCGAAAGAGGTAATCATCGTCGCCATCATAGGCCGGCTCTCGGCGGGAATTCCCGCGGCCGGAGAGGGGTTTTTCCGCCGAATGCCTAAACGCATGCGTTTCGACCGCCTCGCATCATGGCTGCTGGCCGCGTGCGCCGCCACCACGGCATTCGGCCAGGAGGCGACCCCGTCGCCGCCCGCGCATCCGGAGGCCAACCACGCCGTGACGAGCCCGGGCAACGCGGAGTGGGCCCCGGACGTCGCCTTCGCGAAGAAGCGCGCGGCCGCGCAGCACAAGCTCGTGTACTACGAGATCGGCGGAGAGACCTGCGGCGACTGTCGGCGGATGCAGGGGCTGCTCTACCCCGCCTTCGACTTCGAAGCCCTCCTGATCGGAATGGTACCGGTCCAGGTCAAGCTCGAGTCGGCCGAGGGCAAGCAGATCGGCGAGCGCTACTCGATCACCGAGACGCCCGCCGTGCTGATCACGACTCCGGAGGGCCGGCTCGTTTTCCAGGTGCAGGGCTTCAAGGACGCGAACGATTTCTACCGTCATGCGCACAAGGACATCGACGCCTATCGCAAGTTCGCGCTCGTGGTCGATGCCCAGAACGTCAAGACCCTTTCCGCCGAGGAGGCCTACTCCACGGGCCGGGCACTCTACGCGCGCCTCGACTACGAGGGGGCGGCGCAGCGCCTGCAGCGCGCCGCGGACGCTCCCGGCGTCAAGCCCGAGCTGCGTGAGAGCGCGCTCATGGGCCTGGCTGCCGCCGAGCGACAGCTCGGGCACATGAGTGCGGCCCGCGGCGCGGCCATGAAGGTCGTCGCAACGACGAAGAACGCCGACCAGAAGGAGCGCGCCGAGCTCTTTCTGGCCGAGCTCGATCTCTCCGAGAACAAACCCGGAAACGCCCTGGCGGCCTACAAGAAGTTCGCGAAGGACCACCCCAAGTCGCCCTATGTCGAAAAGGTCCGGGGGTTCATCGCCAAACTCGAAGCCGCGGCGCCCAAGTCGTGAAGCGCTGCCTGGCGGCGGCATTCGCGCTCACGCTGGCGTTCGCCGCGGCCACGCTCGCGGACGGGCCGCCGGATCCCGCGAGCCTCCTGACCGTCAGCGCTTCGATCGCGCCCGGCGTGTCCCCCGCGCAGGGCACACTCGTGCTCCGGGCGAAGCTCTCCGCCGGGTGGCACGTCAACAGCCATCACCCTTCGGACGACTACCTCATCGCGACGGCCGTGACACTCGACCCCGCGGCCGGAGTACGGTTCGGGGAGCCCCGCTATGCCGAGGGCAAGTCGCTCAAGTTCGCGTTCTCCGAGACGCCGCTGTCCGTGTACGCGGAAGCGTTCACGATCGAGGTGCCGGCGCAATGGGGCCCTGGCGCCGCGCCCGCGCTCTCCGGGTCGATCGAGTTCCAGGCCTGCAATGACACCCAGTGCCTGGCACCCGCGTCGGTGAAGTTCCGCTCCGAAGGGGTCGCGGCGGCGGGAGCCGGCGCGGCGGCGTCCCTCACCGGCGGTGCCATTCCGCTCTCGGAGGCCCGCCGGCTTCAGGGATCCACGGCGGCGGCCGGAGCCTCCGAGGACTTCGGCGATCTGCTCAAGCGCCGCGGGCTCGCGGGCGTACTGCTCCTACTCTTCGGCTGGGGCCTCGCGCTGAACCTCACGCCCTGCGTCTACCCCGTCATTCCGCTGACGGTGAGCTTCTTCGGGGGCCAATCCGAGGGACAGGGGCGCCGCACTCTGCTGCTCGCCTCCGTCTACGTCCTCGGCATGGCCACGATGTACTCGGCGCTCGGCGTCGCGGCGGCGCTCTCGGGAAGGCTCTTCGGCGTCGCGCTCCAGTCGCCATGGGTGCTCGGCGTGGTCGCGCTCGTCCTCGTCCTGCTCGCCTTCTCGATGTTCGGTTACTACGACATCCAGATGCCGACGGCCCTGATGCAGAAGGCCGGCGCGCGCAAGGGCGTCGCGGGCGCGTACGCAATGGGCCTGCTCGTGGGCATCGTCGCGGCTCCCTGCGTCGGCCCCGTCGTGCTCGGCCTGCTCGCGTTCGTGGCGGCCACGCAGGATGCGTTGCTCGGGTTCCTCTTCTTCTTCGTACTCTCACTCGGGCTCGGCCTGCCCTTTCTCGTGCTCGCCGCGTTCTCGGGACGCATCGCAGCCCTGCCGCGGGCCGGCGCCTGGATGGAAGGCGTCAAGAAGGTCTTCGGCTGGATCCTGCTCGCGATGGCGGCCTACTTCCTGCGCACGGCCCTGCCCGGAGCCGCAGGAACCTGGCTGCTGCCGGCGGTCCTCGTGGTCGGCGCGCTCGCGATGCTCCTGCTTCACAAAACGCTGCGCCTCGGGGTGCGCGCCGCGGTCGCTCTTCTCTTTCTCGTCGTCGCGGCCTTCTTCGCCCCGATCGGACGGGCCGAGGCAGAGGGCCCGCCCTGGGCCGCCTACGACGCCGCAAAGATCGCGGCGGCAGGCCAACCCGTCGTCGTGGATTTCTCCGCGTCCTGGTGCCTGCCCTGCCTGGAGCTCGACCGGAAGACCTTCTCGGACCCGCGGGTGCGCGAGGCGCTCACGCGGCGGGGGCTCTACAAGGCCGACATGACGAAGGCAGCCGCCGCTGAGACCGTTGCGCTCGCGGAGAAGTTCGAAATCCTCGGCGTTCCGACCGTCATCTTCGTCGACGCTTCCGGCTCTGAGCGAAAGGACCTGCGGCTTGTGGGGTTCGAGGGGCCGGACGAGTTCCTGAAGCGACTCGAGCGCGCTCCCTAGCCCGTCGCTCGCTCCCGCTAACCCGGCAACCTGCCGAGCTTCTTGAGCGCTTCCTTCGCGGCCTTGCGCTGCGCCTCCCGCTTGGAGGGCCCGCTCCCGCGCGAAAAGGCTTCGCCGTCCCAGGCCAGCTCGACGACGAAGGCCTTCTCGTGGTCGGGACCGGACTCTTCGACCACCCGGTAGTCCGGAAGCGGCAGGCCCAGGCTCTGCGCCGTCTCCTGGAGCGTCGTCTTGTAATCGTGGAAGGAGAGGTCCCCGATGTCGATCCCGGAGACCTCGGGCTCGAATACGCGGCGCAGGAAGGTCTCCGTCGCCGGCAGGCCTCCGTCGAGATACATCGCCGCCACCACCGCCTCGAAAGCGTCGGCGAGCAGCGACAGCTTTTCCGCACCCCCCGACCGGGCTTCTCCGGCCCCCATACGCAGGAAACGGCCGATCGCCAGGCCCCGGGCCTTGGCCCCGAGCATGTTGGCGGAGACCAGGTGCGCCTTGATCTTCGAAAGCGCCCCCTCCTGGAGGTTCGGGAACGACCGGTAGATCAGCTCGCCAACGACGAACCCGAGGACGGCGTCTCCCAGGAACTCGAGCCGTTCGTTGTTCGGGGCGCGGACCTCGCGGTTTTCGTTCGAGAACGACTTGTGGGTCAGGGCCCGCTCGAGCAGGCCGAGGTCCTGGAAGGTGTAGCCGAGCGGCTGCTGAAAGTCGGAAGCCTCCTCGACCACGACGCCGTTCGCGCTCATCTTGAGATCAGTGGTGCCGGAGGCCGGACTCGAACCGGCACGGGCCTTGCGGCCCTCGGGATTTTAAGTCCCGTGCGTATACCCATTCCGCCACTCCGGCGCGAAGAAACGAGGGGCCGGGAGACGGAAGACGTAAGACGGGAGCCGTGGAGGCAAATGGCTGCGGCATGCGACGTCTACCGTCTACCCTCTCCCATCGACCGGCTTCATTGCTCTTAATCTGGAGGCGACGGGCGGATTCGAACCGCCGAATAAAGGTTTTGCAGACCTCTCCCTTAACCACTTGGGTACGTCGCCGTCGTAAGGGCCGAATTCTACCGCAGGCAGCCGGGATCGCCCCTCAGCGGGGGCCGTGGGCGTAGTCGCGAATCAGGCCGGTCACGACGCCCTGGATCGTCACGTCCCGCGCGTCGAAAATCAGGGGTTTCATGGCAGCGTTGGCCGGCTGTAGCCGGATCCGCTTTCCGTCGGTGAAGTACCGCTTCAGGGTCGCTTCGCCGCGCACGAGCGCGATCACGGTCTGCCCGATCTCGGCCTTCTCCCGGCGGGCGACGACGACGAAGTCCCCGTCGAGAATGCCATCGTCGATCATCGATTCGCCCCGCACGCGCAGAACGAAATGTTCGCCCTTGCCGAGCAGCGAGGCCGGGACCTCAATGGTCTCCTCCTGCGGGAAGGGCTCGATCGGCCGCCCCGCGGCGACCTGCCCGAGCAGCGGCACTCCGCGCCCGGCTGGGACGTCCTCCTTCGGAGCGATGCCGCGGCTCCGGTTCCACTCGCGCGAGAGGGCGCCCTTCTCCTCGAGCCGCTTCAGGTGCTTCTGGACCGTGCCGAAGGAGGAAAGATGGAAGATCTCGCGGATCTCGCGCTGCGTCGGCGAGATCCCATGTTCCGCGCGATAGGAGCGGATGAAATCGAGTATTTCCTTCTGTCGCTTTGTTAGATTCATCGTATTCCTAATAAAATAAGGACAAGATGCTATTCAACAAAATAAATTAAGGCCGAGGGAACCACCGCGGCCGCCCGGAGGCCTCACCGGGCTAGCCCATCGGCCTTGATGACGCACTGTAGGCGCAAATGGGGCGCAAGTCAAGCGCTACCCCACTTTTCACCGCCGAGCCGACCGGCCGACGCAACCGAGGCAGAGGCAACGGCGGACCATATCATCCTCTCGTTCCTCCGCACGCAAACGGCGGGCCGAGCCGGTTATCGTGGCGGCATGACAGCGCGGCGCCGACGGATCGCCGTCATCGGGGCGGGAGCGGCAGGGTCCATGGCCGCGATCTTCGCCGCGGCGTCCGACGCGGAGACGGTCCTGCTCGAGCGCACGCCCGACGGCGGGCGCAAGATCCTCATCAGCGGGGGCGGGCGCTGCAACGTGCTGCCCTCCCGCGCCGATGAGTCGCGGTTCGTCACCGCATCGCCGCCGCGGGCGCTCCAGCGCATGCTGCGCTCCTGGCCGCTACGCGAGCAGATCCCATTTTTCGAAGACGCGCTCGGCATCCCACTGACCGAGGAGCCCGAGTCTGCCAAGCTCTTTCCCACATCCAACCGCGCTCGCGACGTGCGCGACGCCCTGCTCGCCCTCGCGCGGCGCCGCGGCGTCGAGCTGATGATGGACACCCTGGTGACCGGCCTCGCTCCCGCGGGCGAGGGGTGGCGGATCGAGCGCGAAGGGGCGCCGCCGCTCGAGGCGCAGGCCGTGATCGTCGCGACCGGGGGGCTCTCCGTTCCGAAGTCCGGAAGCGACGGCCTGGGGCTCTCCATCCTCGAAGGCCTCGGCCACACGATCCACCCGACGTATCCCGCGCTCACTCCCCTGACCGCTGCGCACTCCGCGTTCACGGATCTGGCCGGGCTTTCGCTGCCGGTCACCATCACCGCGCGCAGCTCCACGGAAAGCGCCTCCGCAACAGGCGGCTTTCTCTTCACGCACCGCGGCTACAGCGGGCCGTCGGTGCTCGACGTCTCGCACGTCGCCGTTCGATCGAGCGGGGGCGACGCCGCTCCGGCGCAAGTCACGGTGCGCTGGGCCCGGTCCGACGAGAAAGCCTGGGAGAACGCCTTGAAGCCCCACGGTTCGCGCACTGTTGGCGGCGTGCTTCGGGCGGAGTTGCCGGATCGCCTCGCCGCCGCGCTCTGCCGTGCGGCGGGCGTCGACCCGGCACGTTGCCTCCCCCAGCTCAGGCGCGAGGAGCGCATCCGCCTGATCGAGACGCTGGTCCGCGGCGAACTGCCCTGGTCGGGGCACGAAGGCTACGCGAAGGCGGAAGTCACCGGTGGCGGCGTGAGCCTGGCGGAGGTGGACCCGGCGACCATGGAGAGCCGCAAGCACCCCGGGCTCTTTCTCTGCGGCGAGATCCTCGATGCCTTCGGCCCGATCGGGGGCTTCAACTTTCAGTGGGCGTGGGCGACGGGGCGGGCGGCAGGAATCGGGGCGGCGCAAAAACAAAGCGCCCCCCTCCTTAGTGGGAAAGGGGCGCCATAGGAATCCTTCTTCGCGTCAGTGCTGGGCTGCCCGAGCCGCCATTCTCTTCTCCATCTCCGCCTTGAGCTGCTCGAGATTGAAGCTCGCGCCCTTCTGTATGGGCGGGTACTCGAGGAAGGTCTGAGCTGCTTTCGCGGCTCGGGCCTGACGCGGTCAACGCGCCGGCGTCACCGTCGACTCAGGAGTGCTACCAGAAGGATTCAGCGGAAAGGGCGTCCTCGCGAACTGGATGCCTTCGAACGAGAAGCGAATGGTCGCGAAGGTGCGCACCGCTCGTCCGTTCTTCTGGCCAGGCTCGAATCGCCACTGGAGCGCCGCCGCCACGGCGGCGGCGTCGAGGTCCGCGCGTACTCCCCTCTCCACGTCGACCTTCAACGGCGACCCGGTTTCGGAGATCAGGGCCTTCAACACGACCACGCCACGTACGCGCTCCTTGAGCGCGCGCTCTGGATAGATCGGCATGATTCGATCGATCGGCCGGGGCAAGGAGTCCACGGATTTCGGGGCGACAAATATCGCGGTTTCGGTCGGCGAGGGGCGGGGAGTCCGAGTCTGCGTCGGCAGGAAGGTGACCGTCGGGCTAGAGGTCGAGGTCGGCGGCCTCGGCGTCGCTGTGCTCGATGGCACGGGCGTCGCTGTCACCGTCGAAGTCCGGGTCTGCGTCGGTGAGGCGGTCGGTGTCGCCGTCGGTGTGGCCGTAGGCCGGGAAGTCGCGGTCGCTGTCGCGGTCGCAGTTCTTGTCCGCGTCTGCGTAGCCGTGGGCGAGAACGTGAGCGTTCGCGTAAGAGTCGGCGTGGGCCGCGTTGGAGTGAGTGTTCGCGTGTTGGTCGGCGTCGCCGTCGGCGTGGCTGTAGGCCGGGAAGTCGCGGTCGCTGTTGCTGTTGCTATCGCCGTCGCGGTCGCAGTTCTTGTCGGCGTCAGCGTAGCCGTGGGCCGGGCCGTCTCCGTCCTCGTTGAACTCGGCGAGAGTGTCGCAGTTGCCGTCGCACTCGCCGTCGGGGTC
>JANMBR010000017.1:0-29056 GCA_031360505.1 Acidobacteriota bacterium | reverse complement strand
GACCGCCGCAGCAAATCGTGTGTCGACGAACCCCGGAGCGATGGCATTCACACGGATCTTGTTGGCCGCGAGCTCGTAGGCGAGCGTCTTGGTCATCGAGAGGATCGCCGCCTTGGTCATCGCGTAGACGCCCTGGAGCGGCGAGGCGATGAGGCCTGCGACACTCGCCACGTGGATGATGGATCCCGGCGCCTCGCGGCTGCGCAGATGCTTGACGACCTCACGGGTCATCCAGAAGTAGCCCTTCAGGTTGACCTCGAACGTCTTGTCCCAGGCGCCTTCGTCGACGTCGACCAGGGGGCCGAAGTGCGGGTTCGTGGCGGCGTTGTTGACGAGGATGTCGACCTTGCCGAACTTCTTCACCGCGGCATCGACCAGGGCGCTGCAGTCGGCCTCGCGGCCGGTGTGCGAGGCGACGGCAAAGGCGCTCGGCCCGATCGCATCTGCGACCGCCTGCAGGCCTTCGATCTTTCGCGACGCGACCACGACCTTCGCGCCGTTGGCGGCGAAGCAACGCGCGATGGCCTCACCGATCCCACGGCTCGCACCCGTGACGATCGCGACCTTGTTCTCGAGGTTGATCGCTACCGACATGTGGGGCCAGGAGTAGCACGGATGTCGAGGGGCCGCAGTCTCAGCGACGCAACATCGCGGAAAATCTGCTGGTTCGCGTTCGCGTTCGCGTTCGCGTTCGCGTTCAGGCCAATAAGGCCCCGAGGCTGCTGAAGCGATAGTACCGATCCCGAACCAGCTCCTCGGGGGTTCGCTGGAGCAGCTGGCCGAGGGCCTCCGTGAGCGCAGTGTCGACGAGACGGGCCGCCACCCGCGGATCCTGATGGGCGCCGCCCGCGGGCTCCTCGACGACGCGGTCGACGATCTTCAGCGACAGGAGCTCGGGGGCCGTGATGCGCAAGCGCATTGCGGCCTCCTCGGCTTTCGCGCCGTCTTTCCAGAGGATGGATGCGCATCCCTCAGGCGAGATCACGCTGTACGTCCCGTACTCGAGGACGTGCACGCGGTTGGCGACGCCGAGCGCCAGGGCGCCGCCCGAGCCCCCCTCGCCGATGATGGTCGCGATGACGGGGACAGGCGCGCGCGACATCGCCGCCAGGCACGAGCCGATGGCCTCGCTCTGCCCGCGCTCCTCGGCCCCGAGGCCGGGGTAGGCGCCGGGCGTGTCGATGAAGGTCAGGATGGGGAGCCCAAAGCGGGACGCGAGCTCGTAGATGCGGCGTGCCTTGCGGTAGCCCTCGGGGTTCGGCATCCCGAAGTTCCGCTTCACGTTCTCCTTCGCGCCGCGGCCCTTCTGGTGGCCAAGCACGGCGACGCTGCGGCCGTGGTAGCGCGCGAGGCCCGCGACGATCGATGCGTCGTCCGCGAAGCTCCGGTCGCCGTGGAGCTCGACGAAGTCCTCCATCAGCGTTTCGACGTAGTCCAGCGGGTAGGGGCGCGCGGGGTGCCGTGCCACGAGGGTTTTCTGCCACGGTGTCAGGCCCGCATAGATCTCCCGCGAAACGCGATCGAGCTTTTCGCGCAGCTTTTCGATCTCGCGCCGGTGCGCGGCGTCGTCCGGAAGCGCCGAGAGCTCCTCGATGCGCCGGCGCAGCCGAAGGATCGGCTCTTCGAAGTTGGCGTCGTCGGGGGTCACGGGTTGATTGTACCGGGGTTGGCGACGGGGGCCCGCTCAACTCACATCAGATCCTGCGGATCGACGTCCACCGCAATCTGCACGCCGGCGGGCGGTCGTTCCGGGATCGACGCTTCCAGGGCGGCGAGGACGGCGCGGCGGTCGACGGCGCGCAGGAGAACCTGGAATCGCCAGCGGCCCTGGAGGCGTTCGAGAGGGGCCGGGGCGGGGCCCGAGAGCCGCAGTCCGTCGGGCAGGGACCGAAGGGCTTTGCCGAGCTCTGCCGCTGCCGACTCGGCGCGATCGCGGTCGGGCGAGGAGACCAGAACGGCCGCGAGCTCGGAGAACGGCGGGTAGAAAAAGGCCCGGCGGAATTCGAGCTCCGCCGCCGCAAAGCCCGCGACGTCGTGCTCGGCAGCGCGCCCGATCGCCGGGTGGCCCGGATGGAACGTCTGGACGTGCACGGTCCCCGGCGTGTCGCCGCGGCCGGCGCGCCCCGCCACCTGGGCGAGCAGCTGGAAGGTCTTCTCCGACGAGCGGAAGTCCGGAAAGTGCAGCATCGTGTCGGCCGAGAGAACGCCGACGGCCGTCACGCCCGGGAAGTCGTGCCCCTTGGCAACCATCTGCGTTCCGATCAGGCAGGCGAGGCGGCCCGACTGCATTCCCTCGACGACGGCGCTCGCGCCTCCGCGGCGGCGGGCCGTGTCGCGGTCGAGCACGTCATGGGCAACGTTCGGGAAGAGCTGTGCGAAACGCTCGGCCACGCGCTCGGTGCCCGCGCCGACCGCCTCGAGCACCGCGCCGGCGCAATCCGGGCAGCGGGCCGGTTTCGGAATCTTCTCTCCGCAGTAGTGACAGAGCAGCGTGCGCCCGTGATCGTGGACGGTCCTCGCCACGCTGCAGCGGGAGCACCGGAAGTCGTGCCCGCAATCGCGGCACAGCAGGAAAGGCGCGAAGCCTCGCCTCGGCTGCAGGAGGATCGCCTGCTCGCCCCGCGCGAACACTTCCGTGAGCCGGGCGAGCAGCGGCCGCGAAAAGAGAGGCACGCCCTTCTCGTCGGGTCGCGCGGGCTCGCGCTTGAGGTCGACGATCTGGACGCGGGGAAGCGGCCTCGAGGCGATGCGCTCGGAGAGCCGCAAGTGCGCCAGTCGCCCTCGCGCCGCCGCGTTGCAGGCCTCCATCGAAGGAGTCGCCGAACCGAAGACGAGCGCGGCTCCGCACTGCTTCGCCCGCAGCGCGACGGCCTCGCGAGCGTCGTACCGCGGAGACTCCCGCTGCTTGTAGGAGGAGTCGTGCTCCTCGTCGACGACGAAGAGGCCCGGGTCGGCGATCGGCGCAAAGGCGGCGGAGCGCGGGCCGATGACTGCCCGCGCCGCCCCCGCGCGGACCCGGTCCCAGGCCTCGGCCCGCTCGCGCTCCGACAGCGCGGAATGCAGCACCGCGGCGTGCTCGGGAAACTGCCTCTGGAGCTCCCGCGCGAAGACGGGTGTCAGCGCGATCTCGGGCACGAGCCAAACGGCTCCCCTCCCTGCGTCGAGCGTCGCGCGGATTGCGCGCAGGTAGACCTCCGTCTTCCCGCTTCCGGTCACTCCCTCGAGCAATGCGGGAAAATAGCGGCGCTCCCGGATCGCTGCGGATATGGCTTCGATCGCCGCGGACTGCTCCGATGTGGGCGACACGAGGGAGGGTCGAGCCCCCGCAGCCGGGGCCCCGGTCCTCTCATGCTCGAAGCAGCGCAGCAGGCCTCTGACGACCAGCGGCCGAAGGGCGGCGGCCCCGGCCCCCGTGGAGACGCGAATCTCGGTCCCGGATGCCGGACGGCCGAGCGATGCGAGCAGCGCGACGACTTCCCTGCCCTTGCGGCTGCGGCTGAGCGCTCGCTCGGCCTCGGCGCCCGCCATCGTTCCGAGCTCGTAGGCAATCTCGGACCGGGTCCGGCGCGGCCTCGCTCCCGAAACCGCGCGGATCCAGCCGCGGTCCTCCAGGCTTCGCATCGCCGCGTGGCGATCCCGGCCCGCGCCCGGAAGATCGATGACCCGCACCGACTCTCCCGAGCAGAGTCGATCGAGGATCGCGCGCTCGGCGAGAGCCGCCTGGCCGAGCCCGAACGTCCCCTTCTCCGTAATTCGATACCGGACGGCCCCGGACGCGGTCAGCTTTGTGGGCAGGATCGACTTGAGCACTTCGCCGGTCGACGAGAAGAATCGCTGCGCAACGCGCGCCGCGGTGGCCAGAAGTTCCGGCGGGCACACCGGCTCCTCGTCGAGGACCTCGAGCAGTTCGCGCACGGCGCCGGGCGCGGCCGCCGGCTCCGCCTCCACAACGACCCCGGTCAGCACCCGCTCCCCGAACGGGACGCGCACGCGCGTCCCGGGCGCGGGCACCGGACTTGCGTCGGGCACGGAGTACGTGAAGCTGCGGCGCAGCGGCAATGGAAGCGCAACCGCGACCGTGCGCGAGGGCCCGCTCAGATCTGCGACGGCGGAGGCGATGCGGGCTCCTCGGAGTCGTCGTCGCGGACGAACACGTGGCGCTGCTTGGCCGGATCCCAGCGGTAGCGGCGCGAGACATCGTCGGCGACATCCGGCGTGACGACGATGGTGTCACGGTCCAGCGAGATGTCCCCGTCGGCGAGCGAGATGTCGCGCTCGAGAAAGGTCCCGGGCGCAAACGCGCCGTCCGGCTTGCCCGCAAAGATCACGATGGAGAACCAGGGCGCGTCCTTGTCCGAGTCGCGCCGCACGAAGCCGACCACGAAGTCAAGCAGGCCGTCGTCGTTGCCGTCCCCGCGCACGAGGTACGGATGGTAGATGCCGTAAAGGTCGTCGACGCCCGTGCCGTCCTCGCCCGCACGATGATCGCCGTCGGCGGCCACACGCAGGTCCGGATTCGAGCGGAGGAACTCGTCCACCGCGGATTTCTCCGGTGCGCGCAGCTCGTATCCCGCTTCGGCCGCGTGCGCTGGCGCCGCCGGTGTGGCGGCCAGCGTACTGGGAGGGGCAGGGGTCGGAGCGGGACCCCGCGGCGCGGGGGCTCGCCGGCAGGCCATCATCAGCCCGAGCGCCAGGGCGCAGGCGAGCGTCTGTATCGTGTGCGCCGCGCGGCGCGCTGTCAGAAGTGTCGGCATGGTGCGGCCCCGGACCCGCGATTCTACGGCAGGCCTCGGGGGCTGTGAGAAGATTGCCGCGCTTCAATTCTAGAGGAGGGATCGATGATCAGTTGGCCTCAGGATTTCGCCACGAACTTCCAGTTTCTGCTGCGCTGGGTGCATCTTCTCGCCGGGATCACCTGGATCGGGATGCTGTATTTCTTCAACCTCGTCAACGTCCAGTTCCAAAAAGAGCTCGACGCCGCCACCAAGGGCAAGGTCGTTCCGCTGCTCATGCCGAAGGCGCTTTTCTGGTTTCGGTGGGGCGCCATGTTCACGTGGTTCTCCGGCTTCATCTACTACTTCCTGCTCGTGGACAGCGAGAAGACCGGGCACATGTCCCTCGTCTACTTCCTGGTGGGTTGGTCCATCGCGTTCGTCGTGGTTGCGGCGCTGCTGCGCTCGTCGGTCGCCGGCGGCCCGCTCAAGGACGGCCGGGTCCTGGCGCTGGTCATCGCGATCGTCGTCGTCTTCATCGGCTACGCCACGGCCCTGATGGCGCGCAACGGCGGCGCCTCGAGCCGGACGATCTCGATCATGGTCGGCGGCGGGCTCGGCACGATCATGTTCCTGAACGTCTGGATGATCATCTGGCCGCTGCAGAAGCGGATCATCGCGGCCGTCAAGGCAACCGCCGAGACGGGAGCCGCGGCGCCGGCCGACCAGGCGAAATGGGCGCGTCGCGCCTTCCTCGCTTCGCGCGCGAACGCCTGGCTCTCGATCCCCATGCTCTTCTTCATGGGCGCGGCCAGCCACTTCCCGATCTTCTCGACCATCGAGAAGGCGCTCGCGCCGTAGCGCCATCCAAAGTCAGCAATGACGCGGGCGGCCATAGAGCCGCCCGCGTCATTTTCCAGCGAGAAAATCCCGGACGAGTTTCATGTCCTCCCAGACGTCCTTCTTGCGCTCGGGCGAGCGCAGGAGGAACGCGGGGTGGAACGTCGGCATGACCCGCACGCCTTTCACCTCGCGCCAGTGGCCGCGCATCCGGCCGATCGGCTCGTCCGTCTCGAGGATCGCCTGCGCCGCGAAGGATCCCAGCGTCACGATCACCTTGGGCCGGATGAGCCGGATCTGCTCATCGAGGAATGGCCGGCAGGAAGCGACCTCGTCCGGCTCCGGGTTGCGGTTGTTGGGAGGACGGCACTTCAAGACGTTCGCAATGAAGACGTCTTCGCGCTTCGTGCCCATGGCCTCGATGATCTTGGTCAGGAGCTGACCGGCGCGGCCGACGAACGCCAGGCCCTGCTCGTCCTCGTCGCGCCCCGGCGCCTCCCCGATGAACATGAGCTCCGCCTTCGGACTGCCCTGCCCGAAGACGATGTTGGTCCGGGTTTTCGAGAGCTTGCAGCGCGGGCAGCCCTCAAGGGACTTCGCGAGGGCGGCGAGATCCGGCGTCGAGCCGGTCATGACTCCTCCAGGGGACGGTCGGTCGACGAAGAGATCGCGCACGCCGAGGTCGCGGAAGAATTCGAGCTGATCGCGGAGCGGGGCGTCGTCGGCCACCCGGGGAGTCTACGCCGGCCCGACTACTCTGCGGGAACTCGCACCCCGCGCGCCGCAAGGAACGCATTCCAGATCCGGTCGGCAACTTCGCTCTTGGCGCGGCGCGAGACGAGCTCGGACGGCGCGTCCCGCCGGAGGATCAGGACTTCGTTCTCGTCGGCGTCGAAACCGATCCCGGGTTTTCCCGCATCGTTGACCACGATGAGGTCTGCGCCCTTGGCTTCCATCTTGCGCCGGCCGCGGGCCTCGAGTTCCTCGGTTTCCGCCGCGAAGGCGACGACCGTCTGTCCGCGCTTCAAGGGGACGAGGCTCGCCAGGATGTCCCGCCCGGGTGCGAGCTGCAGCGTGCGGGCCCCTTCTGCGCGGTGGAGGCGTCGGGGGCTCGATTCCGGAATGAAGTCGCTGACAGCCGCGGCCATGACGAGGCCGTCGCACTCCGGAAACTCGCGGACGAGCAGGCCATGGAGATCGTCGGCCGTCTCGAAGCGCAACACGCGGACGCCCTCGGGCGCGGAGCCCGACGGCCCGGCCAGCAGCGTCACCCTCGCTCCCCGGTTGCGCGCGGCCGTCGCGAGGGCATGGCCCATCTTCCCGCTCGAACGATTGGAAACGAACCGAACCGGGTCGATTGGCTCGCGCGTCGGTCCGGCCGTGACGAGTAGTCGGAGCCCCTCGAGATCCCGGCGTTGTCCGGTGGCGAGGCGCCAGGCCGCCTCCACGATCGTCGCGGGCTCAGCCATGCGCCCGACGCCCTCGCGCCCCGAGGCCAGGAAGCCTTCGGCCGGTCCGATGGTGGCGACGCCACGTGCGGCCAGCCGTTCCATGTTCGCTCGCACGGCGGCGTGGCCCCACATGGCCGACTCCATCGCGGGCGCCAGCAGGACGGGACCGCGGTGGGCGAGGAAATACGTCGACAGAAAGTCGTCGGCGAGCCCGTTCGAGAACTTACCGAGCGTGTGCGCGGTCGCCGGCGCCACGAGCAGAAGGTCGCACCCCTCGGCGATGTCCACATGGTCCACATGGTCCAAGTGGTCGACCGAAGCGATGCCCGCGCCCCAGACCTCCGTGTGCACCTCGTGCTTCGACAGCACGGCGAAGGTGAGCGGAGCCACGAACTCGCGAGCTCCCCGCGTCATCGCGACGCGCACATCCGCGCCGCGCGTTACCAGCTCGCGCAACACCTCGACCGCCTTGTAGGCGGCGATGCCGCCGCTGACGCCGAGGAGAATGCGCGGAGGCCTGTTCATGGGTCTCGAGGGGGCGGGAGAATCAGCGGACGGATTCTTCCTCGACGAGCTCTTCCGACTCTTCGCCCGGCGCTTCGAGGATGCCGCCCTCGGCGCCATAGCCCCAGCGAACCTGGTTCTCTTCGAACTCCGCGGCCGCGAGCCGAGTCGGCTTGAGCGGGCGGTCGGTCTCCAGTTTCGGCCGGGCGCCGCGCATGAGCTGCTCCGCGCGGCGCGCGATCAGGAGCACGAGACGGAACTTGCTGTCCACCCCTTCGGGAATCGGCTGGATCATTTGATCAAACCCCTTCTAACGAAAATCTTTGCGTAAGCGTTCGAGGATTTTGCCCTGGCGCGCCGGAGTCAGACGGGAGGCGCGAACTACAGATTCTAACTCAAGACTGGCCTTTTCGAGGTCATCATTCACGATAAGGTACTGAAATACCTTGGCTTGCTCGATTTCCTTGGCCGCGTTGATCAGGCGTTTCCGGATGGCATCCTCGGTGTCCAGACCCCTCTTTCGGAGCCGCTCCTCGAGCACGTCGACCAGGGACGGCACGATGAAGATCAGGATCGCCTCGGGATAGGCCGCCCGGATATCCGAGGCGCCCTGGACGTCGATGTCGAGAATGACGTCCTCCCCCGCCGCAAGCCGCGGCAGCACCTCCGACTTTGCCGTTCCGTAGAAGTTTCCGTGCACCTCGTTGTGCTCCAGGAAGTCGTCGTGGCGCGCCATCTTTTCGAACTCGGCCGCCGTCACGAAGTGATACTCGCGCCCGTCCATTTCGCCCTCGCGCCGGGGGCGCGTCGTGTGGGAAACCGAGAAGCGCAGCAGCTCCTCACCCGGCGGATTGGCCAGGAGCCGCAGGATGAGGGTCGTCTTGCCGCCCCCGGAGGGAGAGGACACGATGAAGAGCGATCCCCGGGCGGCGGCGCTCATTCGATGTTCTGAACCTGCTCCCGGATCTTCTCGGTCTCGGCCTTCATGTCGAGGATCTCGCGCGTCGAGAGCAGATCGCGGCTCTTCGAGCCCAGTGTGTTGAGCTCGCGGAGGATCTCCTGCGTCAGGAAATCGAGCGTCTTGCCCACCGACCCGCTCCCGTTGCCGAGGATCCCCTCGAACTGGTCGAGGTGGCCCGAGAGGCGTTGGAGCTCCTCCGCGACGTCGGCGCGGTCCGCGATCAATGCCGCCTCCTGCTCGAGCCGGCCCGGATCGATCGGAACGTCGGGGAACAGCGTGCGCACGCGCTCCTTGAGCGTCGCGGCGAGGTTGCGTGCGATTTCTTCCCGGCGCGCCGAGAGGCCCGCGGCCTTCTGACGCAGAAACGCGATCCGCGGGCAGAGGTCGGCGACGATCGACGCGCCCTCCGTGGCGCGCATGGCCACCAGCGCGCAAGCCGCTTCCCGGGCGAGGGCCTCGACGGCCCCGATTTCCTCGGTCGAGAAGGAATCGGTCGGCGCGTCCACGACCACCACCTGGGGAATCGTCAAGATGTCGCGCACGGACAGCCTTCCCTCGATCGGATACTTCGCGGACAACGCCGTGATGCGCGCGAGCAGCGCCTGCAGCAGCCCTTCGTCCACGCTGATCTCCTGCTCGACGGGGGTGGTGCGCTTCAGGCGCAGCGCGACTTCCACCTTGCCGCGATGCACCAGCCCTCCGACCGTGCGCCGCAGCGCCGGCTCGAGCGCGGCATCCGACTCCTTCGTCTTGATCGTCAGATCGAGGAACCGGCTGTTCACGCTCCGGACGACGACCTCCCCCGCCCGATCGCTCCCGACGGGGCCGCGCGCCCGCCCGAATCCGGTCATGCTCCGAAGCGTCACGGGGCCTCCGCCGGCGCGCCGGGCGCCGGATCGTTCTCGGCGAACTGCTGCATGTCGTGCAGCCTGCGATACGGGCCGCGCCGAGTCAAGAGCGCAGCGTGACTGCCTTCCTCGACGATCCGCCCCCCGTCGAGGACCACGATCCTGTCCGCGCGGCGCACCGTGGACAGCCGGTGCGCGATGACGAGCGTCGTGCGCCCCTGCATCAGATTGGCGAGGGCCCGCGCGATGAGGGCCTCCGACTCGGCGTCGAGCTGCGAGGTGGCCTCGTCGAGGATCAGGATCGGAGCGTCCTTGTAGATCGCCCGGGCGATCGCCAGACGCTGCCGCTGGCCCCCCGACAGGCGCGTTCCGCCTTCCCCGACGGGCGAATCGTAGCCCTGCGGCATCCGCTCGATGAACTCGTCCGCGCACGCCGCGCGTGCGGCCGAGCGCACGCGGGCCTCCTCGGGAGACTTCTCTCCGTACGCGATGTTCTCGCGCACGCTCGTGTCGAAGAGGACCGTCTCCTGCGTCACGAGGCCGATCTGGCGGCGCAGCGACCCGAGCGTCGCGTCGCGCAGGTCGACCCCGTCGAACGTCACACGGCCTTCGAGTGGGTCGTAGAGGCGTGGGAGCAGATTGACGAGCGTCGTCTTTCCGGCACCGGACGGGCCGACGAGCGCCACGGTCTCCCCGCGCGCGATCGTGAGCTCGAGCCCCCGCAGGACGGCGTCGGCCCCGTAGCCGAACGACACCTGTTCATAGCGCACGCTCGCGGAGAACGGGGCGAGATCGCGCGCCCCGGGCTTCTCGACGATGTCGTTTTCCCCGTCGACGACGTCGAACAGGCGCTGCGCCGCCACGAGCGCCACCTGCAGAACGATGTTCGTCCGCGTCACGTCCTTGAGCGGCTTGTAGAGCATCATGATCGCCGCCAGGAACGACACGAGCCCGCCGACCGTCATCTGCCCCGCCCGGATCTGTCCGGCCGCGTACACGAACACGAGCGCCAGGCCGATCCCGGCGAGGATCTCCATCAGGGGGGAGTTGAGTGCCTGAATGCGCATCGTCTGCCGGCTCGCGGCGAAGTACCGCCGATTCGCCTGGCCGAAGCGCTCGGCCTCGAAATCCTCCATCGCGTACGTCTTGATCAGCCGGTGCCCCCGCAGGGTTTCGCCCAGGATCGACCCCATCTCACCGATCCGCTCGCGGGCGGACATCCCGGTGCGCCGGAGCTTGCGGAAGTTTGCGACGATCGGCACAACGAGCAGCGGCGCGACCACGAGCACGGCAAGCGCCAGCGAGAAGTTGAGCGAGAACACGTAAAGCAGGACGAGCAGCATCGTCAGGCTCCCCTGGACGAAGTCCGCCAGACGCGAGCCGAAGGCGGACTGGATCTGCTCGGCGTCGGACAGCAGCCGGCTCATCAGCTCGCCGGAGGAGCTTTCGGAGGAGTAGCGCGTGGACTGATCGAGCAGCGCCCGGTAGGCGTCCTGGCGCAGGTCGAGCACCATCGCCAGGCCGATCGAATTCAAGGCGAACTCGGAAAGGTACGCGAAGACGTTCTTGACGATGAGGGCCGCGACCAACAGCAGCGGCACTGCCCAACGAGTATCGAGTCCCAACGCCATGGCCGCGTCGCGCCCGGCGGCATAGCCCGCCTCGAGCCCCGCGAGCAGCGGCGCCATTCGGGAGGAGCCGGCGGCCCCGATTCCGACGATGGCGCTCGAGGCCCCAGCCCCGAGGACCTCGTCGATCACCTTCTTCAGCAGAAAGAGCAGCGCCACGGTCGCAGCCGAGACGAGCCCCATCGAGGCGAGTGCGAGAATGGCTCGTCCCTTGTAGCGGCCAAAGTAGCCGAGCAGGCGCGGCAGGGTCTTCATGGGGCGATCGCCGAGAGAACATACTCCGCGGCGCGGGCGCTCGCCCCGGGCGGTCCGAGCTCTCGGGCCACGCGCGCGAGACCCGCCTTCATCGCCTCGATCCGCCCGGGCGACGACAACAGGTCGGCCCCCTCGCGCTCGAGGTTCTCCGCCGTGAAGCGGCCCTGGATGAGCTCCGGCACGACTTGCTCCCCCGCCACGATGTTGACGAGCGACGCCCAGCGCAGGTGGACGAGGATCCTCGCAATCGCCCAGCTCAGGGCGGACACGCGGTAGACGACGACCATGGGCGCGCCGCAGAGCGCCACCTCCAGCGTCGCCGTTCCCGACGCGACGAAGACGAGGTCCGCGCTCGAGAGCAGGGCGTGGATGCCGGTTGTCACGACGGCGATTCCGCGCTCGCGGGCGCCGTGGAAAAGCCCTTCGGGCAGCGCCGCTGCGCGGACCGCGACGAGCTCGAGGTCGAACCGCTTCGCCAGCCGCGCCGCCGCGTCGGACATGCGCTGCCAGTTGCGCTCGAGCTCCTTCGGGCGGCTACCGGGCATCAGGACGAGGCGTCGCCGACCCTTCGGGGCAAGCGCAGACGGGGTGCGGAGGCCTTCCTCCACGTCTTCGACGAGCGGGTGGCCCGCGCACACGGCGTCGGCCCCGAGCTTTCGATAAATCTCGGCCTCGAAGGGGAACAGCGTGATGATGCGCCGCGCGCGGGCGGCGATCGTGCGCGCCCTCCACGGCCGCCAGGCCCACACCTGCGGGCTGACGTAGTAGACGAGCACAATGCCGTCCCGTTTCAGGCGGCGCGACAGGAAACCGTGGAAATCCGGGAAATCGATGACAATCGCAGCCGCCGGCTTCCTGCGCAGGGCCGCCTGTTCGAGCTCGCGCAGCGCCGCCCGCAGCGCGGGCAATTTCTCGACCACCTCGGAAATACCGACGACGGAAAGCTCCTCGGATCGCACCACAGGATCGAGCCCCGCCTCCGCGAGCCGAGCCCCGCCCATGCCGAACGCGGTGAGGCCGGGTTGCCGGGCCTGCAGGGCTCTCAGCAAACGCGCGCCGTGAAGGTCACCCGACGCTTCGCCCGCCGAGATGAGGAGGTTCACCGCGCCCGACTCCTACCGCGGAAAGGGATACATCAGCCACGCCACCGCGAGGCCGCCGAGCACGAGGGACGCCATGAGTGTCCCGAAGAGCTTCCACCGCTCACGCCGGTCCTGCCGCCACAGAAGGGAGAAGAAGGCGGAGACGAGAAACGCGTAGAGCGTCATGATGATGAAGTGATCGGTCGGTATGAGCGTGATCATGGCTTGCGCCCCCGGGCAATGTCGTGGGCGTCGAGGATGAGCAGGAGGTTCATCAGCCCCGCCGTCAGGAGGTAGGCGCAGCCATACTCGTACGTTGGCGCGAGGATCGTTCCCACCGGGCTCTCCGAAAGGGCGCGCGCGGCGATGTTCAGCAGGCCAGCCCCGTAGACCGCGAAGGTGGCGAGGATCGTCAGCGGCTGTCCCCGCTCGATCGCGTAGAGGCGCCCCTGGAACGAAAGCCCGGCGAGGAAGGTCACCGTCACGATCGCGAGGAATGCGATCGCGGTCCGCCGGCGGCCCAGGTAGAAATGCCCGAGGCCCGGGATCGCCCAGGCGAGGGCCATCGCCAGGACGGGGGAACGGTCGGGCCGGGCGCCCGGGGCGCTTGCCTCGCTCATGCCGGTCCCGAGAACAGCGCCGCGAGCCGCTGGCGCGTCGTGGACAGGTCCTCCGGCACCACGCGAACGCCCGCTGCCACGGTCATGAAGTTCGTGTCGCCCGCCCAACGCGGAACCACGTGCACGTGGTAGTGGCCCGGCACACCCGCCCCGGCCGCCGCGCCGAAGTTCACTCCCACGTTCAAGCCGTCCGTGCGGAATTCCGCGACGAGGAGTCTCTGCGCCCGCGTGACAGTCGTGATGAGCTCGGAGAGCGTCTCGGCGCCCGAGTCCGAGAACCACGCCTCGTGCGCGATCGGCGCCGCCATGATGTGCCCGTTGGTGTAGGGATACCGGTTCAGCAGCACGAAAACTCGCTTTCCGCGGTGCACGACGAGCGACTTCGCGTCGTCGCGGGAGGCCGCCGCCTCGCAGAAAATGCATGCGCCCTGTTTGTCCGACACGAGGTACTCGTAGCGCCAGGGGGCGAAAAGAACTTCCGGCATTACCGCATTACCGGTTGATCAGTTCCTTCAGCTCCTTGCCCGGTTTGAAATAGGGGATCTTCTTCGCGGGAACGGAAACCTTGACGCCCGTCTTCGGGTTACGGCCCATGCGCGCTCCCCGCTCGCGCAGGCGAAAAGAACCGAAGCCCCGCAACTCGATTTTCTGCCCGTCCTTGAGCGAGCGGACGATCGCCTCGAAGACCGTGTCGACGATCGCTTCCGCCTGCTTTTTTGTCACGTCCGTCGCAACGGCGACGCGCTCGATCAGTTCAGCCTTCGTCATCGCCCGCGTCTCCTCGCGACCTCCCGACGGTTCCATTCGCCGCGCACCCGCTACTCTTTGGGGGCCTCGTCGGCCTTTTTGCGCGTCCGCTTCTTCTTCGGGGCAGGCTCGCCTTGCGCGGCGGGCACCTCCGGGGCAGTGACCGCAACTGCCTCCTCGGGCGCGGCGGCCGGCGCGGCCTCCTCGAGCGCCACGCCCGAGAGACCCACCTTCATGTCCGCGTCCTCGATGCGCAGGATGCGGGCGTGGATCGCGTCGCCTTCCTTGTAGTGGTCCTGCGGCTTATCGCCCCGCGCGAGCGGGGTCTCCGAGACGTGCATCAGACCCTCGACCAGGCCCTCGATCTGCACGAATACGCCGAAGTCGGCCACCCGGGTCACCACGCCCTCGACGAGGTCGCCGGGCTGGTGCTTCTCCTTGAAGGCCGCCCAGTCGTTGGGCTGGAATTCCTTGATCGAAAGGGAAATCCGGCGGTTCTCCTGGTCGACCGACGTGATGACCGCTTCGACGTCGTCGCCCTTCTTCAGGACCTCGGAGGGGTGCTTGATCCGCCGCGTCCACGACATGTCGGACACGTGGACGAGGCCGTCGATGCCTTCTTCGATTTCGACGAAAGCGCCGAAGTCGGTCAGATTGCGCACCTTGCCGGCGACGCGGCTGCCGACCACGTACTTCTCCGCCACGCTCTCCCACGGATCGGGCAGCGTGTCCTTGAGCGAAAGCGAAATACGCCGGGCTTCGGGGTTCACGTCGGAGACGATGGCCTCCACGGTGTCGCCCGGAGAGACGACCTTGGCGGGGTTCTTGATCTTCTTCGACCACGACATCTCGGAAACGTGAACCAGGCCTTCGACGCCGCCCTCGAGCTCGACGAAGGCGCCGTAGTCGGTCACGTTGGTGACGCGGCCCGTTACGCGAGAGCCGGCCGGGTACTTTTCGGGCACATGCGCCCAGGGGTCCTCGGTCAGCTGCTTGGTACCGAGCGAAACGCGCTCGGTCTCGCGGTCAAACTTCAAGACGACGACCTCGATCTCGTCGGCGACCTTGACGAGGTCGGAAGGATGATTGACGCGGCCCCAGGACATGTCGGTCACGTGGAGGAGGCCGTCGAGGCCCCCGAGGTCCACGAACGCGCCGTAGTCGGTCAGGTTCTTGACGGTCCCGCGCAGGACGCGGCCCTCTTCGAGCAGCTGCAGCGTTTCCTTCTTGCGGGCTTCCTGCTCGACCTCGACCACGGCCTTTCGCGAGAGGACGATGTTGCCGCGCTTCTTGTCGACGGAGATGACCTTGAAATCGAGGTCTTTGCCGCGCAGGGCTTCGAGGTTCTTGACCGGCTTGACGTCCACGAGCGAGCCCGGAAGGAACGCCTTGACGCCGATGTCCACCGCAAGCCCGCCCTTGATGCGGTCGATGACGCGGCCGCGGACGGTCGAGCCCGAGCGGTAGGACTTCTCGACCTCGTCCCACACCTTCATCTTCTCGGCCTTGTCCTTGGACAGGACGACGTAGCCGTTCTGATCCTCGGTCCGCTCGAGCAGGACGTCCACCGGATCGCCCGGCTTGATCGTCACCTGGCCCGAAAAGTCGGTGAACTCGGAAAGCGGAATCATCCCTTCCGACTTGTAGCCGATGTCGACGATCACTTCGGCAGGCGTGATCGACAGGACGCGGCCGCGGATGATCTGTCCCTCCTGCAAATTCTTGAAGGAGCTCTCGTATTGGGCCAGGAGGTGTTGATACTCCTGCGGAGTCAGTTCCTGTTCTGTTTCCATCGGCTCGGTTTCCCGACCTCCATCTTTGCGATTTTCAGCCGCCATCGGATAAGGGATCCCCTCTCATAAGTCGCTGAGACGAAAGGCTATCCTATGCCGCCAGGTCCGCAGGAGTCAAATACCCTTGCGGACCCGCCCTTCGATGTCGGACACCACCGCCTCGAAGGGCCGGTCGCTCGAGTCAACCAGGACGTACCGGTCGTCGAGCGTCAGGGGCGAATCGGCCCTCGATGCATCGTCCCGGTCGCGCTTTTCCATCTCCTGGAGAACCGCCTCGTAGGGCTGGGGGATCCCCCGGGCGGCCAGCTCCAGGGTCCTGCGCCGGGCGCGCACGGCGGGGGCTGCCGTCAGGAAGAACTTGAAAGGGGCCCCGGGAAAGACCTTGGTGCCGATGTCCCGCCCTTCCATGATGCCCCCCCGCTCCCGGCCGAGGCGCTGCTGCTGCTCGACGAGACGCCTGCGCACGGCGGGTATTGCCGAGACCGCCGAAGCATAGAGCGAGATCTCGGGCTCCCGGATTGCCTCGGACACGTCCCGACCGTCGAGCGTCACCCTGCTGCCTTCGGCCGACGGGATGAGCTCGATGCGGATTTCCCCCGCGATTCCAGCCACGGCGTCCGGATCCGCGATCGGCAGCGCCACGCCTCGGTCCCGGGCCGCGAGCCCGACCGCCCTGTACATCGCGCCCGTGTCGATGTAGGGAACGCCGAGCCGCACGGCGAGGGCGCGCGCGACGGTCGACTTTCCAGCTCCCGACGGGCCGTCGATCGCAACGATGAGCGGCGGCTTCACCGCGGCTAAGGCTTTCCGAGACGCTTCAGGGCTTCGACCTCTCCGGCGCTCAACCGCCGGTAGGCGCCGGGGGGAAGATTGGCGTCGCGCACCGGGCCGATTGCCACGCGCTTCAACTTCGAGACCGGATTGCCGATGGCGGCAAACATCATGCGGATCTGGCGGGTTCGGCCCTCGCGCAGGATCACGCGCAGCCACGTGTTGCCCTCCACCTCGGACTTGCGCGGCGTGCCGGAGACGCGCGAGATCTCGCACGGCCGGGTCCTCTTTCCGTCGAGCAGGATGCCGTGACGCAGCTTTTCGAGGCGCGCGGCAGCGGGCTCGCCCGAAACCTTGACGAGGTATTCCTTGGGGCAGCCAGTCGAAGGGTGCGTGATGAGCCGCGCGAGATCGCCGTCGTCCGTGAGCAGGAGGAGGCCCTCGGTCTGCACGTCGAGCCGGCCCACCGGTTTGACTCCGCGGCGCAGCTTGCCCGGCAAAAGGTGCAGGACCGTGTCGCGCCCCTCGGGATCCGAAACCGTCGTGACGAAGCCCTTCGGCTTGTTCAGAAGGATGTAGGTCCGGGCGCCGGTCTCGACCTGCACCCGCCGGTCGTCCACCTTGACCGAGTCCTTCTCGGGATCGGCGCGATCGCCGAGCGCGGCGACTTTGCCGTTGACGCGGACGCGCCCCTCGCGGATCCAGTCCTCCGCCGCGCGGCGCGAGGCCAGACCGCTCGACGCGATGATCTTCTGGATCCGAACGAGCGCCAGGTCAGTCCTCCGCTTCGGCGTCGGAGAACTCGTCGTCCTCTCCCGGATCGGACTCGACGTTAATCGAAGGGGGCTGCGCGGTCGGAGCCGCGATCTCCCGCGCTTCCACCGTAGCGGTGAGGTCGGCGTCGAGCTCCTCCGGTCGAGGCAGCTCCGTCAGCTCGTTCAACCCGAAGCGCATGAGAAAGTCCGGCGTCGTCTTGTAGAAAAACGGGCTTCCGACGACCGCCTTCTTTCCGGCCGTCGTGATCAGCTTCTTCTCGAAGAGCGTCTTCAGGACGCTCGACGAGTTCACGCCGCGGATGTCCTGGATCTCCGGCATCGTAATGGGTTGGCGGTAGGCGATGATCGCCAGCGTCTCGAGCGCGGCCAGAGAGAGGCGGCTGCGCTCGGTCACCTCGTGGTATTTGCGCAACAGCGCGTCGAACTCGGGCCGCGTCACGAAGCGCCAGCCGCCCGCGACCTTCTCGACCCGGACGCCTCGTTGCTCCACGTCCGTCCGTTCAGCCAGCGCCGCGAGGGCCTCCGCGACGGCCGCGGGCGTTGCATCGAGCAGCTCCGCGAGGTCCTTCTCGCGAACGGGCCTCGGGGACGAAAAGAGGACGGCTTCGACCGCGGTCAGGATCTTCTCGCCAGAGGTCTCCTTGCGGGCGACCTCGACCTCTTCGGCAACGACAACGGCGGCGGGTGCGCTGGTTTCGCTCATATGGTCACTCGGAGTAATTATCGCGTATCTGCTGGACGTTGAACGGCATGTCCGTGCGGCTGGCGTGGATCTCGGCAAAGGGCCGGGCCTGGAACGCCCGCACGACGCCGAGGCGGATCAGCTCGAGGCAGGCGAGGAAGGTCGTCACGGCCTCGGCCCGGTAGGTCATCCGGCCGAGAAACTCGAGCAGGGGCATCGTCCGGGCCTCGTCCACGCGCTCGAGCAGCTCGATCATCTTGTCGCCGACCGAGAAGCGCAGGTGATGGATCGTCAGCGCCGGCGGATGCGCCAGGCGGTAGTTCTCCGTCACCCCACGGAAGGCTTCGATTATGTCGAAGAGGGAGATCTCGAGAGTCTCCTCTGCGCCCTCAGCGCGGGGAATCTCGGTCTCGGGGCGGGGCCAGAGCCCGCCGCGCAGCGTGTCGATGGCATGCAGGGTCTCGGCCGATCGCTTGAACTTCTCGTAGTCGAGCAGCCGCTGGGCGAGGTCCGCCCGCGGGTCCTCCTCGGGCTCGCCGGGCGCCCGCGGCAGGAGCATGCGGGACTTGATGAAGATCAGCTCGGCCGCGAGCGCGATGTAATCCGAGGCCACGTCGAGATCGAGCTCGCGCATCGCGTCGAGGTACGACGTGTACTGCTCCGTGATTTCGAAGATCGGGATGTCCGTGATGGACACCTCGTTGACGCGGATCAGGTGCAGCAGGAGGTCGAGCGGCCCATTGAAGGCCGCGATGGCGACCGGCGGAAGGGCGCGCTCGAGGGTCTCGTCAACCATGACGCATCACGGCTCGGGCGAAAGCCGCACCGCGGCCCGCACCTTCTCCATCGTCTCTTCGGCCGCCTTCCGGGCTCGCTGGTCCCCGGCGTGGAGGACGTCGCGCACGACGTCCGTGGGCCTTGCCGTGAGCTCCGCGCGCTTCTGCCGGAACGGCTCGAGCGCCGCATTCAGGTTGCCGATGAGGTGCTTCTTGCAATCGACACAGCCGCGGGTCGCCGTCCGGCATTCTTCGTCGACGGTTTTCACCTCCGGCGGCGGGGAGAAGAGCTCGTGGAAGGGAAAGAGATTGCAGTTCTCGGGGTTGCCCGGGTCCTGGCGGCGCGCGCGCGCGGGGTCGGTGACCATCGCCATCACCTTCTCGCGCACCCCCTCGGCCGGCTCCGTGATCCCGATCGTGTTCCCGTAGGATTTCGACATCTTCCGGCCGTCGATCCCGTTGACCTTCGGCGTCGGCGTATAGAGCGCCTTCGGCTCCGGAAAGACCTCGCCATAGAGCCCGTTGAATCGGCGAACGATCTCGCGGCAGATCTCGAGGTGGCTCGCCTGGTCCTCCCCCACCGGCACCAAGTGCGCGCGGTAAACGGCGATGTCGGCCGTCATGAGGACCGGGTAGCCCAGGAACCCGTGCGTGCCGAGGTCCCGCGTGCGCAGCTGCTCGATCTGATCCTTGTACGTCGGCACGCGCTCGAGCCAGCCGAGAGGGGTGATCATCGAGAAGTACAGCGCCAGTTCCGCGTGCTGCGGGATCCGGGATTGCAGGAAGATCGTCGCGCCCTCGGGCGACAGGCCTACCGCGAGCCAGTCGAGGACGGCTTCCCGCGTGTTCGCGGCCAGCCCCTGCGTGTCCGCGTAGTCCGTCGTGAGCGCGTGCAGGTCGGCGACGAAGAAGAAGCAGTCGTACTTGCGGCTCTCCTGCAGGTCCACCCAGTTTTTGACGGCCCCGAAGTAATTGCCGAGGTGGACGCGCCCGGTCGGGCGCAGGCCGGAGAGCACGATCTCCTTCAACTCAGGCCCCGGAAAATCAGCCGATCGATCAGGATCTGGATCGGCCGGAAGATGTTCGAGAGCACCGGCGTCGAGATGAGCAGGATGAGGATCAGGAACCCGAACGGCCGGATCGTGTGGAAAACGCGCTCGACCGCCGGGCCTCCAATTGAGAGGAGAACGCCGCTGCCATCCAGGGGTGGGATCGGGAGCAGATTGAAGACGCCGAGCATCACATTGACCAACACGAAAAAGTAGAGAAGGTACGTGATGGGGGCGAGCGCTCCGGCCGCAAACTGGCCAGCCCGAGTCGCCAGGTAGAGATCGCGCATTGCCTCGGGGCTCTGGTGCCGGATCAGGGCGAAGAGGACGAGACCGATCGCCGCCAGCAGGAAGTTGGACAGCG
This sequence comes from Acidobacteriota bacterium, assembly GCA_031360505.1. Taxonomy (GTDB): domain Bacteria; phylum Acidobacteriota; class Thermoanaerobaculia; order UBA5066; family Gp7-AA6; genus DAHUXD01. Next base: position 9,197 of record JANMBR010000017.1, on the reverse strand, counting down.
GCCCCGCGGCCGAAACGACGAGGTTCGCCAGGCGCGGATCCTTGGTATTTCGCAGGTCCACCGGTGTCGGTTTCGCGGCACCGAAAATCATGCCGGAGAACACGTACAGCAGGATGGGCACGAGGATGCTTCCCACAGGGTCGATGTGGCGAATTGGGTTCAGGCTGATGCGGCCGAGGTCCCTCGCCGTCGTGTCTCCGAACTGGAGGGCCGACCAGGCGTGGGCCGACTCGTGGAAGGAGATGGCGAAGAGAATGACCGCCAGCTGTATGGCGAAATCGACGACCTTGTGTTCCAAGCAGCCGGACTATAACCCGCACGCCCGGCAGGGACTTCGAGCGGCCGCGCGGGCGTACCGGGGATTGTCCGCGGGCGTCAAAAAGCCGTAGATTCCCGTGCATGAGCGCGAAACCTTCCTGGACCGGCGCCGTCTCCCCTGATGGCCAGGCCGAATGCAGATGAACTCAGGCAGCGACGACGCGGGGCTCCTGGAGCGGATCCGCCAGGGGGACAACGACGGGGCGGCGGAGCTCTTCGAGCGCTACGCGCCCGCGCTCCTGCGGTTTACCGATCGGATGCTCTCCGATCGGGCTTCGGCCGAGGAAGTGACTCAGGAGGTTTTTCTCAAGGTGATTTCCAGGGCGCACCAGTACGACGGCCGGGCCGGAGTGGCCTCGTGGCTCTTTGCCATCGCGGCCAACGCCTGCCGGGATCGCCGGCGGCGCGACCGCCGCGCAACGATCGTACCGCTCGAAGCCGTCGCCGAACCCCGTACCCGCGCCGAGAGCGTCGAGGCGACGATCGCCTCCCGACAGCGGCGGCACGCCGTGCGCGAAGCCCTGGCCGAACTTTCCGAAGAGCAGCGTGAGGCCCTCATCCTCGCCCGCTACCACGGCATGCCGTACGCCGAGATCGCCCGGACGCTGGGGATCTCGGTGGGCGCCGTGAAGACCCGCATCTTCCGTGCCGTCGAAACGCTGAAGGCCCATTTTTCCGAGGGGGAACACTCATGGACTGCCGCGACGTAACCGAGAAGGCCATCGAACGGCTCGCTGGAGAAGCCGGCGAGGCGACCCGCCGGGAGCTTTCGGAGCACCTAACCGGCTGCGAGAACTGCCGGCGCGAAACCGCGCGGCTCGAGGACGCGTGGACGACGCTCGGGATGGATCCCGACGCCGAGATCACGCCCGACTTCCGCAGCCGCACGCTCGGGCTGCTCGAAGAGCAGCTGATCCGCGACCGGGTGCGGGAATTCCGGCCGCGCCGCCGCGCCGTCCGCCCCCTGCTCCAGGCGGCCGCGCTGCTCGCCGCGGCGAGCCTCGGCTATCTCGCCTCGCGCGGGCTGCCGAAGTCGCCCTCTCCCGCCGTCGCCGCCAGCGCCTCCGCGCCGGCCGCGGCCTCGCTTCCGGACCTCGCGTCGAATCCTCGATTCTCAAACGTTGCGTACCGCACCGCCGACAAGGACGGCAAGGTGGGAATCGGATTCGACGTTACGACCCGGCACGAGCTCGACGGGCGGCCGAGTGACCCCGAGGTCGCGAAACTGCTCGCCTACCTCGTCTCGCACAACGCCGAGACGGCGGGCGAGCGCTCCCAGGCGATCGAGCTCGTCTCCGAGCACTACGGCGCAAAGAACGCGCCGGCCTCTCCGGAGATCGTGGCGGCCCTCGCGACGACGCTGCGCACGGACTCCAACCCCGGCGTCCGCAAGAAGGCGGCCGACGCCCTCGCATCGTTCCCGATGACGCCCGAGATCCGGACCGTCTTCCTGGAGTCGCTGCGCTCGGACAAGAACCCGGCCGTGCGCCTCGCGGCCGTGGACGCCCTGGCCGCCGCCGCCAAGCAGTGGCCCGACGCGAGCACGATCCAGTCACTGCGGGAAAAGGCCGTGGACCCGCAGGAAAACGGGTTCGTCCGCGCGAAGGCGGCGTCGGCTCTCAAGTCGATCTCCTTCTGATCCGATGAAAACAACGAAGACAAGGATGGCGTAACCCTCATGTCCACCGCGCGTCTCTCTCTCACGATGAACACGATGAAGCTTTCGAAGCCGGGCCTCGCCGAGGCCCCCTCGGGCCCCGCCAATCGCCTTGCCGTCTGGATCCTGCTCGCCCTCGGCCTCCTGCTCATGCTCGTCTCCGTCGGCGTCGGAAAAGCCGAGCAGCCGTCGGCCACGCGCGTCCAGAAGTTCAACGGCACGATCGCCGCGGGGCAGACCATCCACGTCGAGAACGTCTCCGGCGACATCGTCGCCTCGCCCGGGCGCGAGTTCTCGGCCGTCGTCACGCTCACAGTCTCGGCCTCGAGTCAGGCCAAGGCGGACGAGATCCTGAAAAAGACCGAGATCGTGGGCAACCACGACGACGACGGCTGGAACCTCGAGACGGTGTGGCCGGGACGGCGCTCGGGCGGACGCGGCAACCGGCGTGGAAATCCGTGCGACCAGTGCCGCATCTCGGCCCGCTACGAGGTCGTCGTTCCCGCGGGCGTCACGGTGGAGCTCCAGACCGTCAACGGCGACGTGCGCGTGCGCGACCTGGACGGCGAGCTCAACGTCACGACCGTCAACGGCTCGATCGAGGTGCGGGGCGCCCGCCAGTCGGTCTCGGCGCAAACGGTCAATGGCAAAGTCGACGCGGTCGCCGAGGCGCTGCCAGCCGACTCGGAGGTCTCCATCCAGACCGTCAACGGAGACGTTTCGCTCACCCTGCCGCCGGATGCGAAGTTCGACTTCGACGCGTCCACGATGAACGGCCGGATCGCCTCGACGTTCGCCCTTGCGCCCAGCGCGTCGGTCACCGAGGTTAGGGAGTACAGGTCCTCCAAGACCGGGGAGAAGACCCCGAAGCCCGACAAGGGCGCGAAGTCCGGCCCGTACGTCGTCGAGGACGAGGACGGCGAGACCCGCGTCGTGGACCTCTCGGAGCTCGACGCGGAGCTCTCGGATTCCATGAAAGAGGTTGAACTCTCCATCGAGCGGGGTCTCCTGGACAACGAGGAGCACCTGCTCGAGAGGCAACTGCGCCACATCCGGGTCCCCAACCCCCACCGGGAATACACCGGGTCCATCGGAAAGGGCGGCGCATCGATCCACATGCAGACGTTGAATGGCGCCGTGCTGCTGCTGGCCGCTGGTACGAAGGACGCGAATGCGAAGCCCCTCGTGTCCGAGCGCAGCTCGTTCATCGTGACCGTGCCGAGAGTCCGGGTCCACGTCCCCGGGGTCGCTCCCGTCCCGCCCGCGCCTGCGGTTCCTCCAGCGCCCCATGCCGCCCATGCGCCCCCCGCTCCGGCGCTGGCGCCCCTCGCGCCGATCGCGCCCCTGCCCGACATGGAAGGCGAGATCGTCCGGGGCAACATCGCCGGCGATTTCCTGTCCACCTCCAGGGAGGCCAGTTACCGCATCGGGAACATCGCGGGGCGCGCCCGCATCCTGACGCACTCAGGAGAGATCCTGGTGGGCTCGGTCGGCGCCGGTGCGGATCTGAAGACGTTCGGCGGCGACATCGTGGCCGGACCGGTGAACGGGGACCTGAAGGCATCCACGATGGCCGGCGACATCCGCACCGGCGCCGTCACGGGCTCGGCCCTTGCCGACACGGCCGGGGGCGACATCGTGATCGAGCGCGTCGGCGGCAACCTCGACGCGAAGACGGCCGGCGGCGACATCGTCGCGCAGCGCGTGGGCGGCGCCGTGCGCGCAGTGACCTCGGGCGGCGACGTGCGGATCGGTGTCGGCTCGAACGACGTCAAGGGCGGCGTGACGATCCACAACTCGGGAGGCGACGTCACGCTGACCCTGCCGCCGGGATGCAAGGCCGACATCGAGCTCTACGTCAGCGGCGCGGAGGAAAATGAGGATGCCATCCGCTCCGAGTTTCCGAACCTGACCGTCTCCAAGCGCCCCGGCAGCCAGCGCGCCACGCTTTCGTTGAACGGCGGCGGCGAGAAGATCGTGGTGAAGACGTCGTCGGGGATGATCCGGCTGAAGAAGGGGACGGGGGCGTAAGCCCTCGCCCTCTCACCGAATCCGCAGCACTGCCCTCGACTCCAGCTCGACTTCTCCCCCGATCCCCGACCTCGGGTCGTGCCGCCCCGTCGAGAGGTACTCTCGAATGCCGGGACGGAAGGCTTTCCATTCGCCGCCGAAGACGGCCACCGTCGCCGTGACGTCGGCCGCGTTGTCGCGAGACAGGCTTCGAAGCTGATCCTGCGTCAGGGGCGGATCGCGCAAGACGCCGCGGCGAGCGAGCCACTCGAAGCCCCCGGCCAGGATGCGCCCATACCAGAGCGGAAAGTGGATCAGCCGCTTGCCCGGCCTTCCCACCGCCGCAGCGATCTCCCTGTAGATGTCGTTGAGCGTGAAGACCTGCGGCCCGCCGACCTCGAAGCTCTTGCCAAACGTCTCCGGCTTCTCGAGTGCGTCCGCGAATACGCGGGCCACGTCGGAGATTGCGACCGGCTGGAACTTCGTGGTCCCTGGCCCGATCACCGGTATGAATCCTGGATTGAGCCGCACGATCGGGGCGAGCTGCGAGACGAAGCCGTCGCCCGGACCGAAGACGATCGACGGCCGGAAGATGGTCCAGTTGAGGCCCGAGGCGCGAACCGCCTTCTCGCCCGCGGCCTTGGTCTGCCCGTAGCGGGAAGGCGAATCCTCGCCGCTTCCCATCGCGCTCATGTGGAGGTAGCGCTTCACACCCGCGGCCTTCGCCGCGGCCACCACGTTCTCGGTTGCCTCGCGGTGCATTCGGTCGAAGGTCTGGTCGCCCTTCTCGTTGATGATGCCGACCAGGTGCACGATGGCGTCGCGCCCCGCGGCTGCCCCCGCGAGCGAGACGGGATCGAGGACGTTGCCCGGGACCGTCTCGACCGCATGGTTGTAGCGGTTCCTCGTCTTGCGGGGGTCCCGCGCGAGCACCGCGACCGCGTGCCCGCGCTGCAAGAGCCGGTTGACGATGGAGGTCCCGACGAACCCCGTGCCGCCCGTAACGAGAACTTTCACGCTCACCTCTTCGCTTCTGCTTCTATCACGGCGGCCTGGAACGTCCGCTCCCATGTCCGGTGTGATTCGGTCGTCGGGGCGGACGTTACCGCCGTGCTGCGCGCGGCGTTCCCTACGGGCGCGGCCGCCCGCAATCGTCACCTTCGCAGAGGCGGGCGGGGACAAGCTCCGTCCCCGCGGCGCCACGACGCACGCGACGTTCAGGGATAGCCGAAGAGGTCGCTCGCGATTGGCGTCCCGACCTCCCGCATCGCCGCAACGCGCCGGCGCGCCTCCGCGAGTCCGGTGAGGTCGCGAATCGGATCCGCGACCCGCATGGCCGGGATCCCCGACTGGCGACTTCCGAGCAGATCTCCGGGCCCCCGCGTCTCGAGATCTTTCTCGGCGATGAGAAACCCGTCCGACGTCGACTCCAGGAGCGCCAGCCGCGCCCGCGCTTCTTCCGTCGCGCCCTTTCCCGCGATCAGCGCGCACCAGGACTTGCGATCGCTTCGTCCGACGCGGCCGCGCAGCTGGTGGAGCTGCGCCAGGCCGAAGACCTCCGCGTTCTCGACGATCATGAGGGTGGCCTCCGGCACGTCCACGCCCACCTCGATCACCGTCGTCGAGACGAGCACCGGGACGCGCCCGATCGCGAAGTCGCGCAGGAGCGCCGTGCGCTCGGCTGGGGGCATACGGCCGTGAAGCACTCCAACCTCGATGCCGGGAAGCACAGACCGGACGCGATCCGCCGTATTGCGCGTCGCGGCGATCTCCCGCTCCCCCTCCTCGATCGCCGGCACGACGACGTAGACCCGCTCGCCCGCGGCGACGCGCTCGCCGGCAAACCGGTAGACCTTCTGCCTGCCCGCTTCCTCGCGCACGCGCGTGAGGATCTCTGCGCGGCCCGGGGGCTTCTCGTCGAGCACCGAGACGTCGAGCTCTCCGTAGATCGCCCAGGCGAGCGAGCGCGGGATCGGCGTCGCGGTCATCACGAGCACGTGCGGCGACTCGCCCTTGCGGAAGAGTCTCGCGCGGTGCGCGACGCCGAAGCGGTGCTGCTCGTCCACGACGACGAGGCCGAGCTGCCGGAATTCCACCGGGGACTCCGCCAGCGCATGCGTTCCGACGAGCACGTCGATGCGCCCGGCCGCAAGCTCCTCGAGCAGGCGCCGGCGGGCCGGTCCACGGACGCGCCCGGTCAAGAGCGCGATCCGGACACCCGCCGCGGTCAGCCATGAGGCGAGGCTCGTCGCGTGCTGCTCGGCCAGGATCTCGGTGGGCGCCATCAGCGCCCCCTGGACCCGGTTCGCCGCCGCCAGCATCAGGGCGAGCCCCGCGACCACCGTCTTGCCGGAGCCAACGTCGCCCTGGAGCAGCCGCGCCATCGCCCGCCCCGAGGCGAGGTCCGTCGCGATCTCGCGCACCGCGCGCTTCTGCGCTCCGGTCAGCGCAAAGGGGACCGCCACGCGGGCTCGCTGCCGCGTCGCCTCCGACGCTTTGATGGTCAGCCCCTTGCGTTCCCGCAGGCGTTCGCGCTTGGCCTCGATTCCGGCGGCCAGGGCGAGCAACTCCTCCCGCGCGAGCTGTTGGCGCGCCGCCCCCGCCGAGTCGAGGCTTGCCGGGAAATGCACCTCTTCGAGGGCGCGCGCGAGCTCGGCCGGACTCGCGCTGGCTGCCGTGAACCCCGGGTCGAGCCGGTCCAGGGCCTTGCGGACGAGCGAGCGCCACTGGCGCTGCGGCACGTCGGCGGCGCGGCGATAGATGCCCACGATCCGTCCGGCGTGCACCGGGTCGGCTTCTTGCGCGGCGCCGAAGAACTCCGTCTCGGGATTCTCAATGCGCATTTCGCCCCGCGCCGAGGCCACGGGCGTGCCGAACAGTGCAGCGTGCGAGCCGGCGAGCGCCTTGACGAAGGACGGATACCGGTTGTGCCACACCACGCGCACGGCGCCCGTACCGTCGTCGGCGGCGGCCTCGATGCGAAGCAGACCGCGGCGCATCCGCACCGCGCGAACGCCCTGGAAGCGCACGAGGATCGTCGCCGGCTTGCCCCACTCCAGCCTCGCCACGGACGCGAAGCGACTGCGGTCCTCGTACCGGAACGGCAGGGCGAGCAGGAAATCGCCGACCGTCCGGAATCCCTCGGCGGCGAGGCGCTCCCCTCGCGCCGGCCCGACGCCGGGAATCCGGGAAACCGGGTCGCGGAGGTGAATTCGGTCCGGTGCGGGTCCGGCCGTCGGCGTCAGGAGGCCTCTGGGGCGTGGAAGGTCATCGACACGAGGCCGAACTTCAGCACGTCACCGCTCTGGAGCGCGATCGGCACGCCGGTCGTGAGGCGATTGCCGTTGACGTACGTCCCGTTCATGACGCCGATCTCCTCCATCACGTAGTACGTGTCGCTCATCTGGTAGAGCTTGGCGTGCCGGCGCGAGGTCGAGCGCTGCGGGTCGAGCGGCGTGAGGTCCACGTCGGGCGTGATGCCCGTGACGGGGTCGCTGCGCCCGACGAGGGTGTCGCCCTCGCGGTTGAGGTACACCTCCGAGGCCGGGTCGTCGCAGACGAGGCGGCAAGAGTCGAGCGGGCGCTCGGGCTCGACCTTACGCTGGACCGGCTTCTCCTCCTCGTGGATCTGCCGGCCGACGGCCTCTTCGAGCATGGCCGTGACTTCGCGCAGGCGCCGCGAGAGCTTGCGCATCATGCGGACCGAGATCTCCGTGTTGCTCTTCAACATCGCGTCGAACGTGGCCCCGTTGATCCGCACGAGCTCCACGTCGGTTTTCGCCCGAGCCGACGCCGTGCGCGGCACGTCCTCGAGAACGCTCATCTCGCCGAAGAAGTCGCCTTTCTCGAGCGTAGCCAGGACGCGAGTCTCGCCGCCGATCGCCTTCAAAAGCTCCACCGTTCCAGACTGCAGGATGAACATCTCGGTTCCGATGTCGCCCTCGGAGAAGATGATGTCGCCCATGAGGTGGCCGACCATGTACTTCTCATAGGGGTTCTTCCCGCCGCCCCCGGGGCCCGACTTGAAGACGGCCTTCACGGAAGGCATCAGCGCGCCTGCGCCACGACGGGGCCCGAGAACTCGACGAGGCCCCGCCCGCCATCCACGCGAACGGGCACTCCGAGCGCGAGGGTGCGCGGGCCCGAGACGTGTCCGGCCGGAAGACCCGAGAGCACGGGGAAGGGCGCGCCCGCGAAAAAGTCGCGAAGCCACAGGCCGACGGCTTCCGGCGACTCGCCGCCTCGCGCGCCGGGCGAAATCGAGCCGATGAGCATGGCTTGCAGTCCATCGAATGTACCTGACCGCTCCAGCTGGGTCAACATTCGGTCGAGCCGGTATGTGTCCTCGGCCACATCCTCCCAGAAGAGGACGGCGCCCCGACCCACGACGGCCTCGGGTGTCCCGCAGGCCGCGGCGAGCAGCGACAGGCAGCCTCCCACGAGGGGGCCCGAGCCGGTCCCCCCGGCGTGGATGTGGCCCTCGGCGGATCGGTGGGGCGCCGGCGTCTGCCCCGACAGAACGGCTTCCCAGTCGAGCGGAGCGGACTCGGCCATGTCCACCGCAACCATCGGACCGTAGAACGTCGTCAGGCCCGCCTGGCGCCCGACGAACGCGAACAGCGCCGTCAGGTCCGAGCCGCCGAGGTGGATGAGCGGACGGGAGCGGATCTCGTGCGCGTCGAGCCGCGAGAGGATGCGCGCGGCGCCGTATCCTCCGCGTGCGAAGAAGATTGCGTCCACCTCGGGGTCCCGCAGCAGGCCACGGTACCCGTCCGCGCGCTGCGCGTCGGTTCCGGCGAAGGGCCCATGCCGGGCCCCGATGTTCGACGCGAGCGTCACCCGGTATCCGCGCTGCTCGAGGGCGCGGACGCCGACGGCCAGGCGATCCGGGTCGGGAGGCCGCGACACGGCCGCGATGCCGATCGTGGATCCGGGAGACAGGCGCGGCGGAAGGATGAGGTCACGCATCTGGGCTAAAAACTGCCTCCATGCTCCCGTAGCAAACTCTTCTGGCTACCGGTCGCAAAGCGGCCGCCGCAGCCAAAAGCCCCGAGCGGGCCTGTAAGCCGAATCCTGTCCCCCGGTTGCCCGGGGCCGCGATCATTCCTCTAGGCCCGAGGTCGCCCTCGGGCTCAAGCAGCCGACCCGGGAACAGCTCACGTAAAGTGAGGTGGGACGGGCGCCCGCTGTCCCCCTATTTGGCCTTGCTCCG
>JANMBR010000015.1:0-21134 GCA_031360505.1 Acidobacteriota bacterium | reverse complement strand
TGCGTTCGATGTGTTGGCGGAGAGCCAGGGAAATCGGGCCTCTCGGCGCGACTTCTCGAGGCGCGCGAGGCCGAAGTCGAACTCGTGGTTGCCGATGGCCATCGCGTCGTAGCCGACGAGGTTCATCGCCCGCACGATGGGATCGCTCCCATCGCCGATGCGCCCCGCAAAGACGAGCGCCTGCGTCGGCGCCCCCTGGATCGTGTCGCCCGAATCGAGCAGCAGCGTCGGGTTGCCCTCGGCCCGCATCGCCTTCACGGCGGCGGCAACGCGCGCGAGGCCCTCCCCGAGATCCTCGTCCGCCAGCGCGTCGTGCGGGTGCACGCGGCCGTGGAGGTCCGACGTGTGGAGAATGGTGAGCGTGACTGCGCGCAGCGGCGCCGTCGCAAGGAGGAGGGCGAGCGCGGCATGAAGACAGTGCATCGATGACGAGTCTAGAATGCGGCCCGATGCCCCGAAAGCCCAAAGAGCCCTTCGAGCAGAAGAAGCTGCGCGCTGCCGCCGTCCTGCGCCGGCTCAAGACGGCCTACCCCGACGCGAAGTGCGCGCTCGACCACAAGAGCCCGCTCGAGCTGCTCGTCGCCACGATCCTGTCGGCGCAATGCACGGATGTCCGGGTCAACATGGTCACGCCGCAGCTCTTCGCGAAATACAAGACGGCCGCCGACTACGCGCGTTCGCCCGCGGGCGAGCTCGAACGCGAGATCCGGTCGACCGGCTTTTTCAACTCCAAGGCGAAGAGCATCCGGGCGGCCGGAGCCGCGATCGCGGCCGAGCACGGGGGCAAGGTCCCAGATCAAATGGAGACTCTCGTGGCCCTGCCCGGCGTTGGCCGAAAGACGGCCAACGTCGTCCTCGGCAACGCCTTCGGCAAGGACGAGGGCTTCGTGGTCGACACGCACGTCGGGCGCCTTTCGCGGCGGCTCGGCTTCACGCGGGAGACCGACCCGGTCAAGGTCGAGCTCGACCTGAACGCCCTCGTTCCCAAGGGCAGGCGGACGATGGGAGCGCACCTGCTGATCAGCCACGGGCGCACCATCTGCGGCGCCAGGAAGCCCCTCTGTGACCAGTGCCCGGTCGAGGGCCTCTGCCCGAAAATCGGCGTGTAATCGGCCGAAAGTTCGCGCCCGCTTAGCGGAAATCAGTTTTCCGTAGGACCAGCGGAAAAGCCTGTCAATAACCCTGCGGAAAGCTCCCAAAAAACGTGAAAGCGGGCGGTCCGCGAGCGAAATGCACCGTCCTCTGTGCTATCTGGCAACATCAATACCATCAGTGGTTTAACTGTAATGCCCAAGCGGGTGTGCAGAGGGCCGCGGGTCGCGAAACGGGCGGCAGGGCTTTTTCCACACGTGCAACCGGTTCAAATTGTGAAACTTAAGCCGCTCTTCAGCCCCGAAACCTGTCAGTTTCCGGGTCGGTATTCGCCGTAGATTTCCTTGAGGGCCGAGACGATCTCGCCGAGCGTCGAGCCGCCCGCAACGGCCTCGATCAGGCCCGGCATGAGGTTGCGGTCCTCGCGCGCGTCGCGGCGCACGTTTTCCAGCGCCGCGCCGGCCGTGGCCGCATCGCGCGAGGCGCGAAACGCACGCAGGCGCTCGATCTGCTCCTGCTCGATCTTCGGATCGACCGTGAGAATCGGCATCGGAGCTTCGTTCTGCTCGCGCTGCACGTTGACGCCCACGACCTGGCGCCTGCCCTCCTCGATCTCGCGCTGCGCAATGTAGGCGGCGTCCTCGATCTCCCGCTGAAAGAAACCCTGCTCGATCGCGGCCACCGATCCTCCGAGGGCGTCTACCTTGCCGATCAGGGCGCGCGCCCGGTCCCGGATCTCTTCCGTCCACGCCTCGACGAGGAACGAGCCGCCGAGGGGATCCACGACGTCGGCCACGCCGGATTCGCTCGCGATCACCTGCTGGGTGCGCAGCGCCAGGCGCGCGGAGTCCTCCGTCGGCAGGGCCAGGGCCTCGTCCTTCGAGTTCGTGTGCAGCGACTGGGTGCCGCCGAGGACAGCGGACAGCGCCTGGAGCGCGACCCGCACGACGTTGACCTCCGGCTGCTGGGCCGTGAGTGTCGAGCCCGCCGTCTGAGTGTGGAACCGCAGCTTCAGCGACCTCGGGTCCTTCGCGCCGAAGCGGTCGCGCGCGATCTCGGCCCAGAGAGCCCGCGCCGCGCGGAACTTGGCCGCCTCCTCGAAAAAGTTCGAGTGCGCGTTGAAGAAGAATGAAAGCCGCGGAGCGAAGTCGTCGATCGCGAGCCCGCGCGCCAGGGCCGCCTCGACGTAGGCGATCGCATTCGAGAGCGTGAACGCGACCTCCTGGACTGCCGTCGATCCGGCTTCGCGGATGTGGTACCCCGAGATCGAGATCGTGTTCCAGCGGGGCACCTCATTGCCGCAGAAGGCAAAGATGTCCGTCGTGATCTTCAGCGACGGCCGCGGCGGGAAGATGTAGGTCCCGCGCGCGATGTACTCCTTGAGCAGGTCGTTTTGCACGGTGCCGGCCAGAGACTGCCAGCCGATGCCTCGCTCCCGGGCCGTCGCAAGGTAGAGGGCGAGCAGGATCGACGCCGTGGAATTGATCGTCATCGAGATGGAAACCCGGTCGAGCGGCAGCCCCTCGGTCAGCACGCGCATGTCCTCGATCGTCGCGACCGCGACGCCCACCTTGCCGACTTCCCCGCGGGCAATCGAATCGTCGGAGTCGTAGCCCATCTGGGTGGGCAGGTCGAAGGCCACCGAAAGGCCCGTCTGGCCCTGTTCGAGCAGATACCGGTAGCGGCGGTTCGACTCGCGCGCGGAGCCAAATCCCGCGTACTGGCGCATCGTCCAGTACCGGCCCCGATACCCCTCGGCGGAAATGCCCCGCGTGTAGGGGAACTGCCCGGGCTCGGGCGAGCCGTAGGAGCCGTCGATCGGGATACCCGAGCTCGTCTGCCCCGGGAGATTCGACCGCTCCTTGCGATTCCCGTCGCTCACGCCCGGGATTCTGTCACGTAGCGTACGGCTGCTGCACGCGAGCCGTGAACCGCTCTTCGCCCATGTGGGCGCGTCGAGCGCCCCTCAACCTGTTAAACTTGAAACCTCAACAATGACCGATCATTTCCGGGGACGGCTCGAGGTTTTTGGCCTCGCCGACCTTCTTCAGTGGATGGAGTTGAACCGCCGCTCCGGGCGGTTGACGGTGACGCGCGGCCATGACCGGCGCACGCTCGACTGGAAGGAAGGCGAGATCGTCTACGTGTCGGGCTCCCTGCCCCGTCACCGGCTCGGTGTGCACCTGCTGCGCAGCGGCGCGCTGCCCGCGGCCACGCTTTACGAGCTGCTGGCGCGGAACATGACGACACAGGAAAACCTGACGCGCCTGATCCTCGAGATGAACCACGACACCCTCGACGGCCTCTCCCTGCGCGTCGAGGAGCTGGCCCGTAAGCTGCTGTTCGAAATCTTCGAGTGGCGCGAGGCCAACTTCGAGTACGACCCGACGTATCGCGTGCAGCCGATCCTGCGGATCGGCCTGACCCTGCGGGGCCAGGCGGTCGCGTTCCAGGGCGTCAAGCAGCTCGACGACACGCACCGACTCTCGCGTAAGGAACGGCGCGAGACGTGGGAAGCGGCGGACGCCTGGGTGCTCCCATTCCTGCCCGACGGGATCGAGGAGCATTTCTGGGAAGCGACCGAGCGCATGGGAACGACGATCGACGCCTTCGAGGCCCGCGGCCACGCCGCGCGGTTTCGGGAGTTTGCCCGCAGGTTGCGCGAGCGCCTGCTCCGCAACTACCTGATGCGCCCGGTCCACCACGACACGGCCGGCTTACTGCTGGAGCTCTTGAAGCGCAAGGGGCCCCTCGACCCGGCGGCCATCGTGCCGATCGCGGCCCTGGACCAGTACCTCACGCTCGACCTGCTGATCCTCGCCAATTCGCTGTCGGTGGACCGCGAGAACTCGGTCGGCACCGTTCCGGAGGCGCTCGACCGCATCGGATCGCGCGCCGCCACGGTCCTGATCGACCGGCTCTCCTCGCCGGACTTTCCCGCGCTGCCCAGGAACGACCCGGCTGCGCGGGCGGTGCGCCGGGCGAGCCTGGCGGCGGGCGTAGCGGCGGGCCGCTACGCCGAGCGCTACGGGATCAGCCGGGAGCGGGGCCACACGCTGGGGCTGCTCCACTGCATCGGCTACGCCGACCTCTTCGAGATCGTCCGCGAAATGAACCTGCCCGCCGGACCCTTCCGGGGCTCCGTGCTGGAGACCTACCGGCCGGCGGTCGGTCGCTCCCGGGCCGAGATCTGGGGCCTTCCGAGGGACTTCGAGGCCGTCCTGTCCGACGACGGGACGGACCCGAGCGCCTCGGCCGCCATCGTGCGTAAAGCGCGGTCGGCGGTGCCCGCCTGCGCGATCGGGAGCCTGCCTGTCGAGGGGGACGACGACCTCGAGTCCGACGAGCTGACGGCCGAGGTCAACATGCTCTTCGAGTACCTCGGCCTGGAAGCGGTCGCGGTGGACCGGGAATAGCCTCGCAACTTAGGTTTTTCCTAAAATCAGGACACTGAGGAATCCGGCCGCCTCCGGCCGCGTTCTTGGTGACGGTTCCCGGGCTCGCCCCGGGACGATCGAGAAAGGATCGACGACCATGCGATTGCTGACAACGGCCACGACCCTGACCCTCTGCGCCGCCGGGGCGCTTTCCCAGCAGCGGACCGAGCCGCTGCCCACATTCTCCGAGAGCGTCGAGGTGCGCGTCCTGAACCTCGACGTCGATGTCAGCGACGGAAAGGGCAACCCCGTCACCGACCTGAAGAAGGACGACTTCACCCTCAAGATCGGGAAGAACGTCGTTCCGATCGACTACTTCTCGCTCGTGGACGACGGGACGCTGCATGCGCCCGACCTGGCGACCGCGACCCCGGAGCAGACCCTGGTGGCCTACAAGAAGGGCGAGGAGGCCTACGTCCCGCGCAACTTCCTGGTCTACGTGGACCTCGGCTACCTGCCCCCCGGCCTGCGCAACCGCAGCCTGAACGCGATCCGCGACCTCGCCACCCGACTTGGGCCCAACGACGCGATGCGCGTGGTCGTCTTCAACCGCTCGCCGCAGGTCCTCGTGGACTGGACCACGAGCAAGGAAACCGCGATGTCCGCCCTCTCGCAGATCGAGGCCAAGGGCGTCGGCATGTCGCGCCTCCAGGACCAGACGCAGGCGATGGCGCAGATCGACGCCATGGGCGCGGGCCGCCGCAACGCGAACTCCCGGCTCACGATCGCGCGGCAGTATGGCCAGGAAGTCGGCGCCGAGATCGAGGACATGATCACGAGCATCCAGTCCGAGCTGGTCACGCTGACGCCGTTGAACGGCAAGAAGGCGTTCCTGTTTCTCTCGGGCGGATTCGAGTACCAGCCGGGCTACGTCATGGCGCAGTACGCATCCGGCAGCTACGTTCCGATGATGGCCAACATCAACGTCCGCGACATCTCGACCCGCCTCACCACGATGATCCAGCGCGCCAACGCGGACCAGATCACCTTCTACACGGTCGACGCCACGGGACTGACGGGAGACGGCACGCCGGCCTCCGAGGGATCCCCGGCGACCAACGTGTTCGCGATCGAGCAGCGGCCGAACCTGCGCTTCCAGGCCCAGCAGGACCGGCAGAACGGCATGCAGCAGATGGCCACCGATACCGGCGGCATCGCGCTGCTGAACACCAACGACTTTCAGAAGGGCCTCTCGCGCATCTATCAGCAGGTGTCGACCTACTACACGCTCGGCGTGACCCTGTCCAAGCTCGGACTGACGGGCTACCAGGACGTCAAGGTCACCGTGAACCGCCCCGGCGTGACGGTGCGCGCGCGCAAGGGCTTCGAGCCTCTCTCGGAGAGCCAGAAGGTCGCCAACCGTGCGCGGGCGACCATGTCGACGGATCTCTCCTACAACGCGATCCCGGCCACGATCGAGACGGCGCCCGCAACCCAGGACAAGAAGTACTACCTGCTCCCCATCAACGTGTTGGTCCCCGCCTCGTCCCTGACCTTCGTGCCCGACGGCGAAAAGGAAGTGGCGCGCGCGGAGTTCTACATCGGTTCGACCGACGACAAGGGCGGGTCGAGCGACTTGAACCGCCAGGAGACCGTCTTCCAGGTCCCGCTCGGCAAGGCGAAGGGCGACGCCATGTTGCGCTACACGGCGCAGCTCAAGACGAAGAAGGGCAACTACCGGATCGTCGTCAACGTCCGCGACAGCGCGAGCGGCAAGATGGGGACGGCGCGGGCCAACGTCCGGGTCGAGTAGCGAACCGGGGCCGTAGGGGCGGGGCTGGCCCCGCCCGCTTCTGCAATACCGAGGCTGATGCGGGCGGCCCAAGGGCCGCCCCTACGACACCGATCCTGAAGTTACGTTACGGCTTCTTCGGCTTCGGCGCAGCGGCCGGCTTCGCGGCGGCCTTCGGCGGCATCGCGCCGTCGGGCATGAGGACGATGAAGTCCTCCTTGCGTTCGATGCCCTTGTTCGCCGCCGATCCCTTGGCGGCGTTCAGATCCCGCACCGTGATCATGAACGAGTAGTAGCCGGGCTCGAAAGAGGCCAGGGGAATTTCGCTGCCGGTGCTGAAGAATCCCGGCGAGGTCTGGACGAGCTCCGCCGGGCCGGTGAACGGCGCAAAAGCGTCCTGCCCGTCCTTCTGAACGTTGATCCGGGTCATGATGCGCGGCTTCGGGGCATCGGCAACCGGGGCCGGCGCCGCGCCGGCAGCCGGCGTGGTCGCCAGGGCCGCGTTGATGGCCGGAGCCGGGACGGGCACCCCGGGATTCTCGACCCCGTAGAAGTACCAGAGGCTGTCCGTCTTCGAAAACGTGTGGTCGCCTTTGGGCTCGACCTTGATCGGCTTCTCCACGCCAAAAACGAACGGATCGGCTGGCCCCGGCCTCTTCGTCAGCGGCACCAGGCCGTTGGAGAGGATCAGCGGCGAGACCCCGAAGTCCGTCGACTTCGGATCGAGCTTGAAGTTGACGGAAGCCGACGCCACCGGAGGCTGCCCATCGCCCGGAAAGAGGCCGAACACGCCCTTGTAGCTGCCCGGCTGCAGCGTCACCGAGCGATCCAGAACCCGGTCCTTGCGCGTGCCCTCGGCGACGTCCGCGAAAACCGCGTCCTCCCAGAACGAGTCCACTTCTTTGCCCGACTCGTCGGTGACGAGGCCGCCGAACTTCAGGGGCGCCGCCGACGCGAAGGCAGGCTTGTTCGAGGCCAGGTAGAACTGAAGGGCGAGGAAGGAATCCCCCGCCGCCGAGCGGAACGTCCCCGACCAGAACCCGGCTTCGCCGGTGCTCTTGCCAGCGACGCCCTCGAGCGACGTTTTCACGGCCGCCGGAAGGGGCATCGTCGGGACGCTCGCCGCAGCCGGAGGGGCCGCTGCCACTGCGGCGCCCGCAGCGGCCGCCGGGACGGCCGGCGCAACCTTCGCGGCTGAGGCAGCGGCGCCCGCGCCCGCCATCGTCAGCGTGGCGTTGGGATTGACGATCGACTTCTCGGCAACCGTCGCCATGGCCCTCTCGACCTCCCGCGAATTGCCGAACGTGTCGCGGCCCTGGGCGGGATCGACTTTGATTTCGGCCTTCAACTCTCCGAGCTCGAATGCCGGCGGGAACTTGTCCGCGGCATACGTCCACACGTAGTTGATCGCGGCCGACTCCTGGACCGCAGCGCGAGTGTCGATCCCGGGAGCGGTCACACCGCTCCTGTCGTCGAGGGCCCCCTCCTGCGCGCGGGACTGGGAGACGCGCGATGGCGTCCCGAGGACGACGAGCAGGTGGCCGCGCACCGAGTCGGCGCCCCGCTTGTAGCGCTGCATCTTGAACTGCTGATCCGCGGCCGCGATCCGGCGGGAGATCTCCTGTTTGAACGGCTCCCCGCCGCGCCGGGCATAGTAGAGCGCGATGAACTTGTCGGCGTCCTCGTCCGACGCGATCGCCTTCCATTCGGCGCGCTCGGCCGGGGTCAGGAAGTAGGCCTCGGGACTCTTGTCCCAGTCCTTGTATTTCGTGAACTCCGCCAGCGCGGACGCGGCGAGCACGATGCCGGCAAGAGCAAACAGGAGCTTTTTCACAGTTCCTCCAAACGATCTACTTCGAAAACGGGGATTCTATAGCCAGGGGGGTGGGGGCGGGAAGCAGGGATCAAGGAGGCGGGGTGCAGGAGGCGGAACGCGGGCGAGAATCGGGGGTCTGCCTGCCTCCGGCCGCCTGCCTCTGGCTACCTCTTGTCCCGTGCGTCGGCGTAGCGGCGGCCGGGGATACGGGCCAGGGCCAGCGTGCGGTCGGGGCCCGATCGCCTCGCCTCCGCCTCCTCCCGCAGCGCCATGAGGATCTTCTGGACGTCTCCCTGCATCGACTCCATCCGCTGCTTCATGTGGAGGATCACGTCGACCCCTGCCAGGTTGACACCCAGGTGGCGCGTCAGCGTGAGGATGATCTCGAGGCGCTCGATCGTATCGTTGTCGTAGAGGCGGGTGTTGCCTTCCGTCCGGGCCGGGCGCAGAAGCCCCTCCCGCTCGTACATGCGGAGGGTCTGGGGATGGATGCCGTAGCGCTCGGCAATCGCTCCGATGCGAAAGACACCGACGCCGATGGTCGCACCCGCACGCCCTTTCAACGCGCTGTCCTCGGTTCCACCGGGATCGGCTGACCGCGGTGCGCCTTGGGCGCCACGACCCGCAGCACACCAGCCCGGAGCGTCGCCTTGATCACACCAGCGTCGAGCGAGACCGGCACGGGGAAGTCTCGCGAGAAGCTGCCGTAGATGCGTTCCATGCGCACGAAATGGCGCGGCTCCACGCCTTCGTCGGCCCGGCGGTGCCCGGAGATCCGAAGCTTGCCGTCCAGGGCCTCGAGCCGCACGTCGTCCAGCCGCACTCCGGGCAGCTCGATGTTCAGGACGATCTCGTCCGAGCTCTCGAACACGTCGGCCGCCGGGGACCACAGGGCCGTATCGAGGCCCTCGTCGGGAAACTCCGTGCGGTGGATCGTCTCCTCGAAAAGCCGGTTGACCTTTTCCTGGATCACGAAAAGGTCCTGGAGCGAATTCCAGCGAAAGACGGTCATGGAATCAGTCTACAGAAGGCAGTCGGCGGACGGCAGTCGAAAATCTCGTCTGTCGTCCGTCTTCCGCGGTCTGCCGTCTTACTTCTTCTCCGAGTCCACGTACTCCGCGTCGATCACTTCGTCCTCCTTGGGGGCGCCGGAGTCCGAGGCCTGGCCGGCCGGATCGGCGGAGGCGCCGGAGCCTTGCGCGGCGCCCTTGTACATCGCCTCGGCAAGCTTGTGGGAGGCCTGCTGCAGGCGCTCGAAGGCCTGGTTCAGCGCATCGGTTCCGCCGGCCTCGAGGGCCTTCTTCGCGTCGGCCAGCGCCGCCTCGACCGTCGCGGCGTCTGCGGCAGCGAGCTTGGCTTTGTTCTCCGTGAAGGTCTTCTCGGACGAGTACACCAGCGAGTCGAGCCGGTTCTTTGCTTCGATCTCCTCGCGCCGCTTGCGGTCCTCCTCGGAGTGGGCGGAGGCGTCGCGGACCATCCGGTCGATCTCGTCCTTGGCCAGGCCGGACGAGGCGGTGATGGTGATCTTCTGCTCCTTGCCCGTGCCGAGGTCCTTGGCCGAGACGTTCATGATGCCGTTGGCGTCGATGTCGAACGACACCTCGATCTGCGGCATGCCCCGCGGCGCGGACGGGATGCCCACGAGGTGGAAGACGCCGATCGTCTTGTTGTCCCGCGCCATCTCACGCTCGCCCTGGAGCACCTTGATCTCGACGGACGTCTGGTTGTCGCCCGCCGTCGAGAACGTCTCGCTCTTCTTGGTCGGGATCGTGGTGTTGCGCTCGATCAGCCGGGTCGTCACGCCGCCCAGCGTCTCGATGCCGAGAGAAAGCGGGGTCACGTCGAGCAGCAGGAGGTCCTTGACGTCTCCCGCCAGCACTCCACCCTGGATCGCGGCGCCGATGGCGACGACTTCATCCGGGTTCACGCCCTGGTGCGGGTCCCTGCCGAAGAACTCCTTGACGAGCTGCTGGATGCGCGGCATGCGGGTCTGGCCGCCGACGAGGACCACTTCATCGATGTCCTTCTGCTCGAGACCGGCGTCCTTCAACGCCTGCTTGCACGGGCCCATCGACTTCTGGAGGATGTCCTCGACGAGCTGCTCGAGCTTCGCGCGGGAGAGCCGCAGCTGCAGGTGCTTGGGCCCCGAGGCGTCTGCCGTGATGAAAGGCAGGTTGACCTCGGTCTCGACGACGTTGGAGAGCTCGATTTTCGCCTTCTCGGCGGCCTCTTTCAGCCGCTGCATGGCCATGGCGTCCTTGGAGAGATCGACGCCCTGGTCCTTCTTGAACTCGGCGAGGATCCAGTCGATGACCCGCTGGTCGATGTTGTCGCCGCCGAGGTGCGTGTCGCCGTTGGTGGACTTGACCTCCACCACGCCTTCGCCCACTTCGAGGATCGAGATGTCGAACGTGCCGCCCCCGAAGTCGTAGACGGCGATCGTCTCGTCCTTCTTCTTGTCCAGGCCGTAGGCCAGCGCGGCCGCGGTGGGCTCGTTGACGAGCCGCTCGACGGTGAGCCCGGCGATCTGGCCGGCATCCTTGGTGGCCTGGCGCTGCGAATCGTTGAAGTACGCGGGAACCGTGATGACCGCGCGCGTGACCTTCTCGCCGAGATACGCCTCGGCGGCCTCCTTCAACTTGCCGAGAATCATCGCGGAAATCTCGGGCGGCGAGGACTCCTTGTCGCCCGCTCGGATGCGACAGTCGCCGTTCGGGGCCTCGATGACCGCGTACGGCACCATCTTCATTTCCTCGGAGACCTCCGAGTACTTGCGCCCCATGAAGCGCTTGATCGAATAGATGGTGTTGGAGGGGTTCGTGATCGCCTGGCGCTTGGCGACCTGGCCGACGAGTCGCTCGCCGGTTTTCGAAAAGGCCACGACGGAGGGCGTGGTCCGGTTTCCTTCAGCGTTCGGGATGACGATGGGGTCTCCCGCCTCCATGACGGCGACGCACGAGTTCGTGGTGCCGAGGTCGATGCCGATGATCTTGCTCATTTGCCTGTTGCTCCTATCTCGATTTGGGAGTGTCGAGAATAGGATATGAGCGCTATCGTGTCAACTATTAATTTCGCCTTGTTAAGTCCAATGGACTCATATTCTTTGACTACTCCACCACCAGAACGCTCGGTCGCTCGGCCTGGGCCGGAGGACGTGAGGGTGCCGGCCTGAGCTCAGATACAGGCGCCAGGCTTCTCTCGAGCGAGAGGTCGAGGTCGATCTGCCCGGCCGCATTTCTTCCGTAGAGGCCGAATTTCCCATCCTCCGCTCTCAGGATGTAGCGGTAAGGGTTCCCGTACGGGTCGCGCAGAGCGTCCTCGTCGAGAATCCCGGCGACCTCCAGGTCCTCGAGGCTGCGCGGATAGCGCCCGCTCGAGTCGTAGTAGATCCGCACCGCGCGCTCGATCGAAACGGCGCGGTTCAACGAAATCGCTTTCAGCAGGTCAGCCGTCTCGCGCATGTCGCCGGGCTGGCGCAGCAGTACGTTCGCCGGGTTCCTCGGGATCAGGTAGATCGACAGCGCCGCGAGCAGGGTGATGGCAGCCCAGAGGCCAATCGAACGGCCGGACGGCCGGGCGGCAGCGACGGCAACTTCCGGCTCCGGAGGCGCTTCTGGAACCTCCTCCGCCACGCGCCCTCTCTCGATGAGGTTACGGGCGAGCAGGTCCACCGTCCCCTTCAGAACCTCGAAATCCGACAGGAAGGCGCGATCCATCATGTCGCCCACGCTGCGCCGGCCGTCGATCCACCGCCACGTCTCGGCCTCCGGGCGCGAGACCGAGAGGGTTCCTTCCGGCGGGTTCTTCTGGCCGGTGACGACATTGAGATTCTCGACGCCCGGGGCGCGGCGGAACACCTCGGACATCGACCCAAGTTTCTTTTCGAGGATCGGCCACTCATCGACGATCTGCGCGGCCTCCATGAGAACCGTGTCCGTCGAGACCGGCGCCATGTGGTCGGCGTCGTAGTCGACCGTGCCTTCCTGCGTGAAGTGGAACCGTCCGTCGGGCCACCGGAAGGCCGCGTACACGATCCGAGAAATCTGGACCCGGAGCGCCTCGCGTAGCTCCTGAGGCTCGACCAATCGTTCGCGCACCAGGAGGAACCCCATGCGCTGCTGCGTCTGCTTCTGGATCGCGAGGATGTGGTCGAGCTGCTGCTGCGTGACGTAGCCGGCACGCAGCAGCAGATTACCCAGGCGGTTGTCGAGCCGGTGCGCTCGCGATTCCGCCGCGA
The DNA here is from genome assembly GCA_031360505.1 of Acidobacteriota bacterium. GTDB lineage: Bacteria > Acidobacteriota > Thermoanaerobaculia > UBA5066 > Gp7-AA6 > DAHUXD01. The sequence continues at coordinate 8,820 of JANMBR010000015.1, read as the reverse complement.
CGACGGAGCCGCCGAGGAACGAGATCGTGACCGCGTCGTCCTCCCCTTCGACAGAGAGCACTCCGGTCTTTCGCTGCAGACCGAGCATCTGGAAGATCTCGGTCAGCGAGAAGACCTTGAGGGTTCCTTCAAGACCCACTGGGGGCCCTCCTGCCAACCAGCTGCGCCCGGATCCACACGAGCGCCGCGAGCGCGCCGCCGAAGATCACCGTCGCCCGCATTGCGCCGGGCGGCCGCAGCATCCAGGGGTCGAAGAGCTTCCCGTCGATGATTGCCGCCGCGAGGCCGAAGAAGAAAAGGAAAAGCGTGATCCCGCCGGCGACGGGCCGCTCCTCGAGCAACGCGTGCGAGCCCGGCAGCAGCAACGAGGCAATGCGGCTCGCGCGCGCGCGGCGCGTCGCACGGGCCTGCATTTGCCTGGCCTCGGCCACCTGGACCTCGATGTCCACGTCCTCCTTGCGCAGAAATGTGCGGGAGCACATCGTGCAGTACAGCGCCGGGTCGCCGTAGCGCCGGCAGCGATTGCAGAAGGCGCGCCCGCAGCGCTCGCACAGCGAGGCCAGTCCCCGGCGACGGCGCAGGCGCGCGAACAGGATGCCGGCGAACAGCACTCCGAGCGGAGCGAGCGCCCACACCGAGATCAGGGCGTTCCACGGCCGGGCCGCCGTGCCGTGCCCGGGCAGGCGCCGGCTCTTCGGCTGCGCATCCCAGTCGGCGATCCGAGCCCTCGCGCGCGCGAGCGAAAATCCCGCGGACACGACGCGCGAGACCGTGGGCGTGCCCGACCACGCGGTCACCCGGGAGGCGGAAAGCTCTCGGGCCCTGGCAATGGCCAGAGCCTGACCGTCAAAATCGTAGGCTTCGCCGCGGGCCAGGGAGAGGTTGTAGTACGCCTCGGCGGCCGTGGGAGACCGCTTCGAGGCTTCCGTGTAGTCGCGAATCGCCTCGCTGTAGTCCCCTTCGGTGAAGTGCACGTTTCCCCTGTTCAGGATGGCGCGGTAGTCGCCCGGGTCCGCCTGCATCGCCCGGCTATAGTCCGCCTGCGCGCGGTCGAGGTCTCCGGAGCGCTCGGCATAGATGCCGAGGAGGAACCAGACATCGGCGTCCTCCGGGAAAACTGCCGAGGCCTGGCGCAGGCCGTCCTCGGCGCTGGCGTCCTCGCGGCGCTCCTCGAGATCGATCGCGGCGACGTAGAGTGGAGAACGCTGCCGGATGTTCTCCTGCGTGATCCACGCGACCAGCGGCGCGAGCAGGGCAAGGGCCACGAAGCCGAAGGAGAGGACGACCCGCTCCCGCCTCTCGGCGTACGCCCAGACCAGCGCGCCCCAGTACAGGACGAGCCACACGGGTCCGAACCCGATGAAAAGCGGGAAGCCTGCAAGAACCAGACTGAGGGGAAGGGCGCCGCTACGCCCGAAGGATCGAAATGCGGCCTCCAGAATGTCGTGCAGGACGCGCGGGGCGTGCCGCAGGCTGAGCGCCAGGATCATCGCGGCCAGGGTCGCAGCCGCGGCCGCGGCGGCCCAGATTCCGACGCAGGACAGGATCGCCACGCGCGACTCGTGGGCGGTGAACAGGGCCGAGGCGGACTCCGGAAGGCTCCGGATCGCGTCTTTGAACTTTCCGCTCCGCACCAGGAACGAGAGGCCGGCCAGCACGGCATCCGGGTTGGCCTCGTCCAGAGCCAGGGCGGCCCGGTAGGCGCGCTCCGCACGGTCCGGCTGTCCCTGCTTCTCCGCGCGGCGCCCGAGGTACACCGCCGTTCGCGAGAAGTCGGAAAGCCGCCGCACGCCGACCTTTCGGGCCGCCCGCTCCATCGCGTCGAGGGCCCTGGACTCGGCGGCCTTGTCGTTCTCCGAAAACGCCGACAGGAACTCGAACCAGTGCGCCCGGTAGAGGCCCCGCGTCACCGGCGGCGGAAGCGGTGAGAGGGCTTCCTGCGCGCGCAGAGGCGAAGCCAGCAGAAGTGCGACGCAGACACCGAGACCGCAGACCGCGGACCGCAGACGGCGGACGGCCTCGTCGCGCCCGTGGCCGCTCGTTCGTGGATCCATGCCGGCGACTACCCGCCCGGGGGCGCGGGCTCCCGGCCGGGAGGACGCACGGCTTCGACGTAGGCCATCCGCAGCTCGTAGAGCGCCCGCGACAGCAGGTCGGTCTCCTCGAAATTCAGATTGCCGCTCGACTTCTGCTCGAGGATCACGAGCCACTCGATCATCTGCTTTGCCGCCGCGGGGTCCCGGCGCGGAAGGGTCTTGCCGGTCATCGCATCGATGCCGAGGGCCGCATACACGTTGGTTGCGAGGAAGCTGACGAGGGTCAGGAACGCCTGGGAGGTGGCCCGCTCCCCGTCGACGTCCGCCTCTGCAGGCGTCGGGGGCGCAGGCGGGGGCGCGGGCTCGGCCGCCGGAGGAGCCTTCGGCGGCTCCGGGTCCTCCGCCACGAAGTCGGGGCGCAGTTCTCCATCGGGTGTAAACATCCGACGGTCGACGACACGGATCGGCTTCTCCTCTTCGCTCACGGCTCCCATCCTGCGCCCGGAACTGTCGGAGTTTAACAGGCCCCTGAAAGCACTATCATCCGCCCGTGTCCGAAGCGCTCGATCGGCTCGTCGCGCTCGTCGCCCGCCTGCGGCGCGAGTGTCCGTGGGACCGCGAACAAACCTTCGAAACCCTGAAGACGTACCTGCTCGAGGAGACCCATGAGACGCTGGCGGCCCTCGACGACGGCGCGCCGGAGCCGCTCTGCGACGAGCTCGGCGACCTGCTCTTCCAGGTCCTGTTTCTCTCGAAGCTCGCCGAGGAGCGGGGCTGGTTCGGCGCCGACGCCGTCGCGCAGGGCATCACGCAGAAAATGATCGAGCGCCATCCGCACGTTTTCGGCGACACGCCGGCCGCGAACGCCCAGGAGGTCAAGAGCGCGTGGGAGCGGCGCAAGCGCCGCCAGCCCGGCGCCACGGAGGACCCGCTCGGAACTCTGCCCGCGGGCCTGCCGGCCCTGGCCACGTCCTACCGCCAGACCCTGCGCGCCGCAGACCTCGGGTTCGACTGGGAGCGCGACGCCGACGTCGTGGCAAAAATCGAAGAAGAGCTGGCCGAATGGGCCGCGGCCGAGAAGCTGGGCGATCACGCAGGCGAAACGCACGAGATCGGCGACCTCCTCCTCTCGGTCGTCAACCTCTCCCGCCGCCGAAAGATCGACCCCGAGTCCGCCCTGCGCCAGGCCAACCGGCGATTCCGAGACCGCTTCGCCGACGTCGCCCGCCGCGCTAGGGAAAGCGGGAGGGATGTGGCGGACGTCGAGATGGCGGAACTGGATGGGTATTGGGAGCAAGCGAAGAAGGAAGAGACGTAGCTCATGGCCGGCCCTATTTCACGAGCTCGCTCACTTTCACCAGTCTGATTCCCCGGCTTTCCAACCCCGGCAACTCCTTCTCCAAAACCGCCAGCGTCGCCGCATATGGGTGCCCTATGGCGACCGCGTCGCCATCGAGACGAGCACGCCGCACGAGCTCGTCGAGCTGCCTGTGCACCGCCTCCTCCGTCGCGACGTCGTCCAGGAACACGTGCCGCGACACGGCGGGCACGGAGGCAGCCTCGGCAGTCTTCTCGGCGACCGTCGCGTCGGTCGTGCGGCTGTCGAGGAGGAAGAGACCGCGCTGCGAGAGGACGGCGACCACCGCCCGCATCACGCGCGGGTCGGCCGTTGCCGCCGAGCCCATGTGGTTGTTGACGCCGACGGCGCCCGGGACCGTGGCGAGGTCCTCCTCGAGCGTGCGCGCGATCTCGGCGTCCGACTGCGAGCGCAACACGAGGCCCGGGCCGGGACGCACCCTCGGATAGCCCGCGGGTTCCATCGGCAGATGGAGGAGGACTTGCTTGCCGCCGCGCCGCAACGCCTGCGCCGAGGCGGCGGACCAGCGCAGGCGCGGCAACACCGCGCCGGCGACCGGGTCGCGCCATCCGGCGATCCGCTCTGCGGGGGCGAGCTCGTTGCCGAGATCGTCGATCACGATCGCGACGCGCGCCAGTCCCGGGGCGGGCGGGCGCGTTTTCTCGGGGGGCCGCGTCGGACGCAGCGGCGGAGCGGGCGCCGGGGGATGGGTCCGCGGGGACAGCGATGGCCGCGCCGTGGGCTTCGGGGCGGGCGGCGGCGAGGGGCGCGAGGGACAGGACTCGAGATAGAGGGCGACGGCAAGGACGAGGGAAAGGAGCGCGAAGAAAAACGTCGCCGGTAAGATCCGGCGGCTGCGGCGAGCCAGGAGAGCCTACGCGGCCTTGCGCGCGGCCGCTTCCCCGCGGGCGACCTCGAGGCCGCGCTCGAGGATCGCGTCGCGCTCGCCGCTTTCGCCCGGAATCACGATGACCCGCTCGTCCGGCGAAAGGCCTTTTCCGCCGAGCACCTGTCCGGAGGGCGAGACATAGCGCCCGACGGTCATGAAGAGGCTGCCCCCTTCCTCGGTCGGCACGTTCTTCTGGATGATCGCCATGCCCACCGTCGTCTCCCCGACGGTCGCGGCCTTGGCGCGGTCGTGCAGGGCGGCCGCAAAAACCTCGGCCGCGCCGGCGGTGGAATCGTCGATGAGGAGCACGACGCGCCCCTTCCATACCGGATCGCCCGCGGCCTCGAGCGGCTTCTCGGCCGCCTTGCGCGAGACCACCGTCGCGATCGTGCCCTTCGACAGGAAGAGCGCGGCGGCAGGAGCCGCGTCCGGGATCGCTCCCCCGATCGACCCGCGCAGGTCGAGCACCACGTTCGTGATCGAGCGCCGCGAGGCCTCGTCGAGCTGCCTGCGGATCGCGGCCGCGGTCTCGGGCGTGAAGGCCGGGATCTTGACGATCGCGACGTCGCGCTCCCACTTCGCGCTGACCGGCGGCGGCTCGAACCGCGCGCGGCCGACCGGCAGCGTCATGCGTTTTTCGTCGCCGCCTCGAAACAGCACGAGCTCGCACGAGGAGCCATCGGGGCCCTCCAGCGCTGCCTTGATTTTCCAGACCGGGGCGTTGCGCACCGGCTTGCCGTCGATCGAGTCGATGAGGTCGCCCGCCTTGATGCCGGCCTTCTCGGCCGGAGAGCCCGGCAGCGGGCCCACGACGTACGGGTAGCCCCCGCGGCGCGCGAAAACGATCCCCGGGCTGGCCGCGCCGGCGGCCTGCTGAGACTTGTACGCCGCCATCGCGGAAACGGGCACGTAGTAGGAGAACGGATCCAGGGCATCCGACATCCCGTCGTAGGCGCCCTCGAGCAGGGCCTTGGTGTCCGTCGGTTCGACGTAATTGGACCGGGTCAACGAGAAGACCTCCGAGAAGATCGACAGCGCCCGCGTCGCCGGGTCCCGCCCGGATCCCTCGGGACCGGTCACGGCCCTCAGAGACGCCAGGGCGCAAACGGAAACCACCACGAAAAGGACGCGAGAGCGGTTGGATTTCATCGTAGCGATGGTAACACTCGGGTCGGATGTGAGAATTTCAGGATTCGGACAGGCCCTCAGCGAAGCCACGCCACCGGATCGCTCGCCTTTTGCCGGTCCCGCACCTCGAAGTACACGCCGGACTCGTCCCGGCCAGGGCCATATCCGGCCAGGCCGACCTCGGCGCCGACGGCAACCGGCTCGCCTGGCTTGACCAGGACCGCCTGGAGCCACGCGTAGAGGGTCAGCATGCCGTCGCCGTGGTCCAGGATGACGAGGTTTCCGTACTCGGCCAGCCATTGGGCGTAGACGGTCTTGCCGGCATAGACTGCCCGCACGGGCGTGCCGAGCGGCACCGCGACCGCGACGCCGTTCGACACGGTCCATGTGTCGAACTTCGGGTGGCGATGGCGGCCGAAGGTTTCGACGATCGTGCCGCGCGCGGGCCAGTCGAGAACGCCCTTCCAGGGCCGGATCCCGCCGGAAGGCCCGACCGCCTCCTCGCCCTCGGTCCGCTGCGTCAGGGTTTCGAGCAGGCGCTCGAGGCGCGTCGCCTTGTCGGTCAGCGCCGAGACCTCGCGCCGGCGCGAAGCCGAGGTGCTCTGCTCCCGCGCGAGCAGCTTTTCGCGCTCGATCTTGAGCGATGCCACGCGCGTTTCCTCCTGCCGACTCTTCGCGTAGAGCCGGTCGATCTCGCCCTTGAGCGCCCGTTCGCGGGCGAGGTTCTGCTCGAGCCGCTCCTCGGCAAACCGGTACTGGCCAAGCAGGCGTCCGTCGCGGCGGGCCAGGCTGTCGAGCCGCTCGATGGAGGCGAGGAAGGCCGGCAGGTCGTTGGCCTCGAGGAGAACGCGGAAGTACCCGAAGCGCCCGAATCGCTGCAGGAGCCGCGCGCGCGCGAGCAGCAGGCGGCGGCATTCGACGGCCGAGGCCGAGGCGGAGGCGCGCTCCCGGGTCACCGCCGCGAGCCGCCGCGCAAATTCCTCGCGGGTGGCCGCCACGAGCTCGCCCTCGCGCGTCGCGATCTCGAGCTTGAGCTCGAGGCGCTTCAATTCCTCGGCGAGCGTCGCTTCCTTCTTCTCGCTCTCGGCCAGCCGCGACTTGAGGGTTCCGATGCGGCCCTGGAGACGAGTCAGGTCCGCTGCGCGGTCGGACGCCGCGGGGGCGGGAGCATCCTGGGAGCGTAACTGCGCGGCGAGGAGGAAGAGTGCGGCGACGATGAGCCGACCTTTGCTTACCAGAGCGATTTCCCCGCCGCATCCGCAACCGCCTGGCCGCCGACCAACGCCCTGACGGACGCCGTCACATCCGCGATGCCCGGCACGCCCTGCGTTTGAAATGCCTTCGACGAAAAGAGCACCCCGCGCACCAGATCCGGATCGAGCGAGCAGTGGTCGCCGCTCCAGACGTCGTGGTTGTCGTCGAAGACGTTGCCCGTGGGTACGCCGAGCGACGATTGCCACGAAACGCGGTATCCCGGCCGGTTGGCGACGATGAGGTCGGGAATCAGCCGCGGGTCGAAGCGCCGGTACACGTCCTCCCGCTTGAAGACGCGCGAGACGGCCTTCTCGCCGTTCTTCGGATCGGTCAGGCCGGTGAGCCGTGTGATCAGCTCGGCGCGCAGGGCTTCGTACTCCGCGCCGGGAGCGACGATTCCACCGGCTTCCCGGCCGCTCAGGTTGACGTAGATGTCTCCGAGTCCCATCGCGTAGGCCTTCGACCTGGGCCAGTCGACGGCCTCCCAGAACTGCCCGCGCGAGAAAAGCGCCTCGAGGTTTTGACGCTTCGCGCTGCCCTTCAACACGAGGTAGCCGTTCTCGACGAGCCAGGAGTTGTAGTTGACCGAGCGCCGCCAGGTCGCAAAGCCGTGGTCCGAGAGGACGATCAAAATATCGTCGGGCTTGAGCGCCTTCGCCGTCTCGCCGACGATCTGGTCCATGGTGCGGTAGGAGTCCTCGACGGCGCCGCCGTACTTGCCGGCGAGCGCAGCGTCGTAGGCCGGATGCTGCGGATCGCGGAACCGCCAGAACACGTGGCCCACGCGGTCGGGGAACTCGAAGTAGTAGAAGAGCAGCTTCTGGCCGCCCGAGAGCAGTCCCCGCAGCATCTTGCGCTCCTGCTCGCAGGTCTCGCGGACATCCTCGAGGAACGCCTCCTCCGAGAGCGTCGCCGACTGGATCGACCAGGTGTCGATGCCCCAGCCCATCGTCTTGTAGCGGCCGAACCGCTCGACGAGTTCCTTCGCAAACCCGGGCGGGGACGAGATCGTGAAGCCCGGAGGCAGTCGGTCCGGATCGAACTGGATCGGAGAGAGGTAGAGGCCGATCTCCGGCGCGATCGTCGCGAGTCGCAGCCTGGCGTAACCGTGGATGGAGATCAGCGGATTGACGCGGAAGTCGAGTGAAAGCCAGTCGGTCCACTGCCCCGGTTTCAACTCCGCGCGCGCGCTCCCCGCTTCGAGAATCAGGCGGTCGCGCGATTCGGGCACGGTCAGCGTCAGGGCAAGATCGATCGTCCCCTCTGTCCCGAAGGCACGCCCCGGGGGGCCGGCGATTCGCGTGACCTGCTTGCCGGTGTTCGATTCGAGCCGCGTGATCTCGACCGAGAAGTCGTTGCCCTCGCGAGGGGCGAAGAACGGGTCCGACGTGTAGAAGGCGGGCTTGCCGATGCGCCCCGAAAGGTCCGGCACGCCGAGCCCGGAAAGCATCTTCCCGTCGGCGAAGGCTTCGGGCGGGAACGTCACCGGCATCCGGATCACCGTCGCCGGGCGCGCGCCCGCCTCCTGCCAGAACACGGGCCCCCGCCGGTTGTTGCGGACCCAGGGCCGCGTTGCGGGAAGCCAGGCCTTCGCGGCCAGAAATGCGCCGCAAGCGCCGCCGACAGCGAGGACGAGAAACAGCGAGGCAAGCAGGCGCCTGCGCCGCCAGAAGAGCAGCAGCGCCGGCAGCCCGAAGAGCGCCGCGGCCCCGGCCGTGAATGCGGCCGGATTGTTCTTGCCGAGCAGGAAGGGCACCTGCAGCTCCTCGGCCACCGCGAAGGTCGGGATGCGGTTTGCGGGGTCGCGCTTGAGGAAGTCGAAGATCTCGTGCCCGCCCGGATCGAGCCCCGTCGAGAACGTGGCCCAGGACACGGGCGTCTGGGCAGGGATGGTTGGCGTCAGCGGCGAGTAGCTCCCGCGCTTCTGCAGCTCCGCGAGGGCCGGAAGCTCCCCCTTGCCGAGCATCTCTTCGACCACGTGCGCGTCCACGCCGTCGAAACCGAGGATGACGACGCGCCCGGGCGCCGTGGCCGGAGCGGCCGCAAGCGGTACCGCGGCAAGAACGATCGCGCACAGCGCGCCAGCGAAGGCCTTCATACGAAGCCCCGAGTTTAGCAGGCCGGCACTACAATCCGCGCGTGACGGCACGGACCGA
>JANMBR010000007.1:0-4131 GCA_031360505.1 Acidobacteriota bacterium | reverse complement strand
GTTCCGGTTTCGGCGGCGCAGGCCTTTGGCCCCATCCAGCGCATCGGCGGAGCGAACGGCTGGTACTACGGCAACGCGCTCTGGCGCCTGCGCGGGTTCGTCGATCTGCTCGCGGGCGGCATCGGGCTGCGACGCGGACGGCGTTCGGCCGACGAGCTTTATCCCGGCGAGCCGCTCGACTTCTGGCGCGTCGAGACGATCGAGCCCGACCGGCTGCTGCGGCTGCGCGCGGAAATGAGGGTCCCCGGGAGGGCCTGGCTCCAGTTCGAGGCCACGCCGGTCGCGGGCGGCACCGAGATCCGCCAAACCGCGATCTTCGACGCCTCCGGCCTCTTCGGCCTCCTCTACTGGTACGCGCTCTACCCCTTCCACCATTTCGTCTTCGCAGGGATGCTTCGGGGGATCGCGAAGAGCGCCTCCGGCGTTAGCATCGAGCCATGAATACGCGCAAGACGGCAAAGAAAGCGGCGCCGAAGAAAAAGGCCGCGAAGAAGAAGAAGAAGAGGACGACGAAAACGCGCCGCAAACCGATCATGCGGCACTCGAGGGAAGGCTAGCGCGAGAACCTAGGCCTGCAGCTCCTGGAAATATCCGTGGAGCTCGCGCAGAGCCTGGCGGTTGACTTCCTGCCGTCGCACGGACTCGCGCACGAGCGAAAGCGCCGCCATCCCCTCGGGCGCCATCTTGAGCTCGGCGATGACCGGGAGCGCCGCGGAGATTTCGCGCAGCGCCTCGCGATCCTGTCCCTGCTCGAGCAGCAGGTCGGCCACGACCAGGTTCAGCGCTGCGATGTCCGCGCGCATGCCGATGGCGTCAAAATCCTCCTGAGCCTTTCGGCAGGTGTCGATCGCGTCGGCATAGTGTCCGCCTTCGCGGAGCAGAATCGCGAGGCCCCAATGGACCTTCGCCAGGGCAACACGGTCGTTCAGACGCTTGAGGGTCGGGATCGCTCGCCGCGACGCTTCCATCGCAGCATCCGCCTCCCCCAACATGCCGTGGGCGTGGATGAGGTTGACGTACGCCTGCGCGAGCAACTGATCGTTGCCCAACTCCTCCGCCTCGAAACAGATCTGGTTGAAGACGGTCACGGCCGCCGCCGGCTCGTCCTTCTCGACGTGCGCGAGGCCCTCGAGGAATCGGCACTTGAGGGCGTCTTCGGGCATGCCGAGCTTCTGGAAACTCTCGACCAGCGAGGGCAGGAGCTCGATGACGAGATCGAGCTGCCGCTCCTCGAAACGCTCCGCAAGCCGCTGGTAGGCCAGCCGCGAAAGTTCGCCCGGAGCGTTCATGGTGTGACGGAAACCGGCTTCCGCGCGCTCGAACCAGATCCAGGCGTCTTCGCGGCGCGACAGGTATCGACAGGCGCCCCCGGCGATGAGCGCCGTCTCGCCCAGGAAATAGTCACGCTCGTCGAAAAGGCCGATCTCGCGCCTCGGGCTTTCGATGAATCGGTATAGAAACTCCGCCTCGTCAAACACCGATGCGGGAGACGTATGCATACGGGTCCGCAGAACCCCGCAAAGAGCCAGGAGCGTCTCCGGGTCCTCCAGGTGGAGCACACGCGCTTTTTCGAGCCGCTCTTCCAGGGGAGTCGCAAGGACGCGCTCCGCAGCCTTGATCCCGGCGTCGGTGGAGAGGGGCCTGTGCGGAAAGCTGATGACCCGGCCCGTCATGATCTCTCTTCGTCGAAGCGCCGATCGAGATCCGTGGCGACTTCGTCCGGCTCCCGTGAGAGAACCTGGTTCAGATCCGTGTCGGGGGACTGCTCACCGCCGAGCTTCCAGAGCTGAAAGGAGCGCCCGTACTGGCAGGCCGCGGACAGCAGGCAGATACGAAGCAGCTTGACCGGCATCTGCCCCGCCCCCCCGCGTCGGGAGAGCCTCTGGAACCAGGTGAAGAGGTCTTCTTCGGCGCCCTTCGCTTCTTCGTCGGTGAGCCGGTAGTAGGACACGAGCGCGGAGTGGATGACAGCCAGCGTGCGGCTGAAAACCGACTCGACCTCGTCCGGACGACGTGAGGACGGGTTTTCCATGGGATGCCGGAAGGTTACACCACGCCCCGTGCTGCGGCAACTCGCCGCGGGCTCCGTTGAGCCTGAAGCCCTTCTGATTGAGCTGGTTGAACCCGCGTCTAAAAGGGAATTACGCCGCCGACCTTGATCACGAACCGGGCCGGCTTCTTCTCGGGACGCCAGCCGGCCTGGCGGGGCGTCGTATTCGGTTCGGGCTGGCGCTCGGGGACGCGGGCGGGGACGTTGGAGGTAGCCATGGACTTCTCAACTCCTTAAAGAACAGCTCGACAATCCGAGCCGAGATGAAACGCCTCTATTCCACCACATCGGCGGCAAGAGGGTATCCCTCTTTTTTTCCCTGTCCGCGGGGTCAGGACGCTCTGTCCCGAGCGGGTCAGGCAGATAGAGTTGTCCCCGTTGAGCCCCGTCCTTCCCCGCGTCGTCGTGATCGGAGCCGGGTTCGGCGGCCTCGCGGCTGCGCGCCGGCTGGCCCGGGCCCCTGTTCGCGTGACCGTGGTGGACCGCCGCAACCACCACCTCTTCCAGCCGTTGCTCTACCAGGTCGCGACGGCCGGCCTGTCTCCCGGCGATATCGCGTATCCGATCCGATCGATCCTGCGTGAGCAGTCGAACGCGAACGTCCTTCTCGCGGACGTGGTCTCCATCGACACGGCGCGCCGCGAAGTCCGTCTGGCGGACGGAGTCCTGGCCTACGAATACCTGATCCTCGCCGCGGGCGCCGGGCACGCATACTTCGGCCACGACGACTGGGAGCAGTACGCGCCCGGCCTGAAAACGCTGGAGGACGCGCTCGCGATCCGGCGCCGCATTCTCCTCGCCTTCGAGAGAGCCGAGCGCGAGCCCAACCCCTCGGTGCGAAAAGTGCTCCTCACGTTCGTGATCGTGGGCGGCGGACCGACGGGCGTCGAGCTCGCGGGCGCAATCGCTGAGATTTCGCGCCACGTGCTCGTCAGCGACTTCCGCGCGATCGACCCGCGCGAGGCGCGCATCGTGCTCGTGGAGGGCGGGGCGCGCATCCTGTCCGCGTACTCCCCGAAGAGCTCGTCGCGCGCCGAAGAGCAACTGCGCTTGCGCGGCGTCGAGGTCCGCACGGGAGCCCCGGTGACCGGCGTCTCGGCAGAAGGCGTCGCGCTCGGCGCGGAGATCCTGCGGGCGCACACGGTCGTCTGGGCGGCCGGCGTCGCCGCGTCGCCGCTCGCGAAATCCCTCGGCGTACCCCTCGACCGCGCCGGGCGCGCAATCGTCGAGCCCGATCTCTCCATCCCCGGCCACCCCGAAGTCTTCGTGATCGGGGACCTCTCTGCCTTTCTCCACCAGACCGGCCATCCCCTTCCCGGCCTCTCCCCCGTCGCCATTCAGCAGGGCCGCAGCGCGGCCGAAAACATCCGCCGCTCGCTCGCGGGGCAGGCGCGCCAGCCCTTTCATTACTTCGACAAGGGCACGCTGGCCGTCATCGGGCGGGCCGCGGCCGTCGCGGAGATTGCCGGGCTCCGGCTGTCCGGCCTTCTGGCCTGGCTCGTCTGGTGCTTCGTCCACATCTTCTACCTGATCGGCTTCCGCAACCGTTTCATCGTCATGATCGAGTGGGCCTGGGCCTACGTCAGCGACCAGCGCGGCGCCCGGCTGATCACGGGCGAGGTCGGCCCCGAAGCGCGATAGGATCGCGCCAATTTCGCGGAGGTCAACATGAGTCTCGATCGCCGGGCCCTTCTCGGAGGACTGACCGGAGTTGCGGCGCTGGCCGCGTTTCGCGGGGACGCGATGGCGCGCATGGCCGACGCGGCAAAGGTCGCCGCGGGACGAAAACCCGGAGATCTCGCGATGGACGAGAGCTATTGGGCGTCCATCCAGGAAGCGTTCGACGTGGATCGGACACTCATCAACCTGAACAACGGCGGCTGCAGCCCGGCGCCCGCCCACGTGCTGGACCAGATGATCCGCGACATCCGCTTCTCGAACGAGATGCCGGTCTACCAGATGTGGACCGTGCTCGAGCCGCGGATCGAGTCCTGCCGCCGCGAGCTCGCGGCCGAGTTCGGCTGCGACCCCGAGGAAATGGCGATCACGCGCAACGCCTCCGAGTCGCTCGAGAACCTGAT
>JANMBR010000004.1:0-24286 GCA_031360505.1 Acidobacteriota bacterium | reverse complement strand
TTACGACGCCGAAAACAAGCAGTGGTTCCCGATGAATCATCCCTTCACGGGCCCGCGCGAGGAAGATCTCGACCGGCTGGAGTCGGATCCGGGCAGCGTCCGGGCGCGCGCCTACGACGTCGTGGTCAACGGGTGGGAGCTGGGTTCGGGCTCGATCCGCATTCACCGCGCCGACCTGCAGGAACGCGTCTTCCGCGTGCTCGGCATCGGCGAGGCGGAGGGCAAGGAGCGTTTCGGGTTCCTGCTCGACGCCCTCAGGTACGGCGCGCCGCCCCACGGCGGGATCGCGCTCGGCCTCGACCGCATCTGCGCCATCGCCGCCGGCACAACGTCGCTGCGCGACGTCATTGCTTTCCCCAAAACGACCTCCGGCATCGACTTGATGACGAAGGCGCCGGCCTCGGTGTTCCCGCAGCAGCTGCGCGAGCTCGGCTTCGAGCCACCGGTCCGGCCGGAGAAGTGATCGCGCCCCCTCCGGAGCGCATCCCGATCGGCGCAGGGCCCGAGAGCACGGCCTGGGTCGGCAGCGGTCTGCTCGGGGAGGCGGGGAAGTACCTCGTCTCTCCCTCGGGGCGATTCCTGCTCGTGTCGGCCGCCTCTGCGGCCGCGGCGGTGGAGCCGATCCGCCGCGCCATCGGGAAGGGGCTGCTCCTGGAGCTCGCCATCGACGACACCGAGGCGGAAAAGACGCTCGCCACGGTCGAGCGCATCGCCGATGCCGCGATCGCGGCGGGTCTGCGGCGCGACGATGCGTTCGTCGCCGTGGGCGGCGGCGTCGTCACGGACACGGTCGGCTTTGCCGCGGCGGTGCTGCTGCGCGGCGTGGCCTGGAACGCGGTCCCGACGACCACGGCCGGAATGGCCGACGCTGCGATCGGCGGCAAAACGGCAGTCAATCACCGGCTGGGCAAGAATCTGCTGGGCGCCTACCACCCGCCCGCGGCGATCCTCGTGGACCCGGCGGCCGCCGCAACGCTGCCCGACCGGGACTATCGCGCCGGTTTGGTCGAGGCCTACAAGGACGCCTGGATCGCCGACGCTGCGCTGGCCGAGCGCGCAGCGCGCCGGCTGCCGGAGATCCTTGCGCGCGACGAGGCGGCGCTGCTCGACCTGCTCGCGGGCTCCGTCCGCGTAAAGGCAGGGATCGTCCTGTCCGACCCGAAGGACTCCGGCCCGCGCCGGCTTCTCAACTTCGGCCACACGCTCGGCCATGCGGTCGAGGCGGCCGGCGGATTCGGCCGGCTCCGGCACGGGGAAGCCGTGGCATGGGGCATCGCCGCCGCGCTGCTGCTCTCCGAAAAGCGGGCGGGACTGCCGCCAGATGACGCCTCGGCGATCCGCGCGGTGCTCGCCGGCCTCGGGCCCTTTCCGGAGCCCGAGCGCGATCCGGCGCTGCTCCGAGCCTTTCTCGCGCGCGACAAAAAGGCGACGGCCAGAGGCCTCGCCTCCATCCTGCTTACGCGAATCGGGAAAGCTCGTATCGACGAGACGATCCCCCCGGACGAATGGCTCGAAGCAGCGGCTATAATGTCGCTATCGTGAGTGGGGGTCCCGGACGCCGCAGGATCCGACTTTTCGTACTCCTCTCCGGCGCGCTGATTCTGGCTTCCCTCGTCCCGCTCGTGGTCGCCGAATCCGCCCTCATCGCCCGCAACCGCCGGACCCTCGAGACGCTCGAGGAGAAATATCTCACGCGCTCTTCGGCCGCGATCGCCGACCACATCGCCGCGTACTACGCGGGTGCGGCGCAGCAGCTCACCAAGGCGACCGACGCCATCCGCCTTGCCCTCCAGCTCACGGGCAAGGACCCATTTGGCTCGTCCGACGGCCCGGAGATCCTCGGAAGCATTCTGAAGGGCCAGTCGCAGCTCGCCGCCCTGCGCAGTGTGAACCTCGAGGGCAAGGGCAGTTTCGTGGGGCCCGACCTGCACTCCCCGGAAATGGATTTCGAGTTCCGGAAGGGCTTCGAGACGGCGCGCGACGGCGTTCGCTACGCAGGTGACCCGTTCCCGGTCGGCGAGATCGGGGCCGTGGCGGTCCTGGCGGAGCCGGTCGTCGACGCGAAGGGGAATCGGATCGGGGTCGTCGAGGCTCTGGTTTCCTGGCAGCCGATCGTGCGCGAGTTCCAGGATGAGGCGCGGCGCGAGGTGCGCTCGACCCTCGTGGACCGGAGGGGCCGCATCCTGTTTCCCCCCGCCACGGGCGGCCGCGGCCTTGCGCACCCGTCCTCCCTGGTTGCCGACTTCGTTCGATTCCCCGCGCGCCTGACGCGATCCGAGACGACGGCGTCGGGCGCCGTGCTGGCGTCCATCGCCCCGGTCGGAGATCCGCCCTGGGGCGTGCTGGTCGAGCGCGACCGTGACATTGCCTTCGCCTCCGTCGACCGCATGATCCGGGACACGGTGCTCTGGAGTGCCGCGTGCCTGGCCGGCGCGCTCCTGCTCGGCGTCCTCTTTGCGCGGCGCCTCTCGCGGCCGATCGCCCAGCTCGCCGAGTCGACACGGGCCATCAGCCAGGGACAGTACGGCGCGAGCGTGGAGGTCATGGGCACGGCCGAGATCGCCGACCTGTCGGAGAACTTCAACGTCATGAGCGCCTCGATCCGCGACGCCTTCGAGAAAGTCCAGAAGGCCGCGCGGGAGAACCAGGAGCTCTTCCTGTCGTCGATCCGCGCGCTGGCAGCCGCAATCGACGCCAAGGACCCCTACACGCGGGGCCACTCGGAGCGCGTGGCCCGCTACTCCTCGGCGATCGCGAAGGAAATGGGGCTGCCCGCGGACGAAGCGCGCAAGGTGCGGCTGTCCGCCCTCCTGCACGACGTCGGAAAGATCGGAATCGACGACCGGATCATCCGAAAACCGACGGCGCTGACCGACGAGGAGTTCGAGCTCATGAAGGCGCATCCGGTCAAAGGCGCCGCAATCATGGAGACAATCCCTCAGTTGGCCGATATCATCCCCGGCATGAAGTACCACCACGAGAAGTGGGAGGGCGGCGGCTATCCCGACGGTTTGAAGGGCGAGCAGATCCCCATGCAGGCGCGGATCGTCGCAGTGGCCGACGCGTTCGACGCCATGACGACGACCCGGCCCTACCAGAAGGCCATGGAAGTCTCGTACGTTCTCGAGCGCCTGAAGGAGATGTCGCAGAAGCGATTCGACGGCACGGTGGTGGATGCGCTCGTGCGATCCCATGCGAAGGGCGACCTCGTTCCGAACGACGCCGGGGCGGCTGGCCGCGCGGCGCGGGCGGCGGCGCGATGAGGCGCTTTTCGGTCGCCGCCGCGCTCGCGGCCGTCCTGCTCGGCACGGTCGGCTGCCCGAAAGCCAAGCCCAAGACGTCCGCCGAGTTGCTCTTGAACGAGCGCATGGCCCAGGTGCTGCTGCGCGACGGGCGGCCCGTGGAGGCCGAGAAGGCCTTTCGCGATTGCCTGAAAGACGATCCCAAGAACCCGGAAGTCCTCGACGGCCTGGGCGTCTCGATCGTGATGCAGGGGCGGTACAAGGACGCGCTCGTCCCCCTCGACAAGGCGCTCGCGATCGCGCCGAACAACGGCTCCTATCGCAACAACCGCGGCGTGGCGAGGATGGAGCTCGGCCAGTTCCCGGGTGCCGAGGAAGATTTCGGTGCGGCCGAGGCCTCGCAGAATCCGGACGATCGGCTTTCCGCAACCCTGAATTTCGGCCGGCTCCGGGAGCGGCAGGGCAACTATGCGGCCGCGCAGGAGCAGTTCACGATCGCGATTGCGCGCGATCCGAAGTCATATGCGGCCTTCCTCGGGCGGGCGGGCTCACGCGAGGCGGCGGGAAACCTGGAGGGATCGGCCGAGGACTACCTGGCCGCCGTGAAGCTCGAGCCCCAGAGCCCGGACGCGAATCTGCGGCTCGGAATGGTCCTCGTCTCGCTCCACAAGCCGGATCTCGGCAAGCGCTACCTGCAGCGCGCCGTGGACCTGGATCCGGCGGGCGACACCGGCGCCAAGGCGCGGCTGTTGCTGGAGAACATGGCGCTGGCGGCGCAGTAGCGCTCATCCCGCGCCTCGTTTCCCGTCTCCCGTCTGCGGTATCTTCCCCTTCCATCATGGCCGACGACACCAACGACGGCCCCGTCGGGGCGCGCCCGCGCGGCGGCTTCTTCGCGAAAGTGCGCCGCGGGCTCTTCATGACCCACACCGAGATCCTCGACAAGCTCGGGACCGCGGTGAAGCAGGGCCTCGGCTTTGACGAGACCGTGCTCGAGACGCTCGAGGAGGCTTTGGTCGCGGCGGATGTCGGAGTGGAAACGGCGGCGGCGCTGGCGGACTCGGTGCGCGCCCGGGCAGGAGGCTCGGAGCGCAAGGACCTCGCGGCCCTTCGCGGGATTCTGCTCGAAGAGATCGAGAAGCTCCTCTCCTCGGCCCCGAGGTCGGCCGCCGTCGCGAACGTTGCGCTGCGGGTCGTCTTCCTCGTCGGGGTCAACGGAACGGGCAAGACGACGACGACGGCCAAGATCGCCGCGCGGGAGAAGGCGGCCGGGCGGACGGTGCTGCTCGCAGCCGCCGACACGTTTCGCGCGGGCGCCATCGAGCAGCTGCAAACCTGGGCGGAACGCCTGGGGCTCTCGGTGGTGAGCCACCGCGAGGGGGCGGACCCTTCCGCCGTGCTGTTCGACGCCCTGTCGGCGGCGAAGGCGCGCGGCACGCAGACCCTCCTCGTGGACACGGCCGGGCGCCTCCACACGAAGCAGAACCTCATGGACGAGCTCGCGAAGATGAGGCGCATCGCGGGGCGCGAGGTGCCGGGGGCTCCACACGAAACGCTCCTCGTGCTCGACGCGACCACGGGAGTGAACGGGCTCGTTCAGGCGCGGCGCTTCGTCGAGGCCGCGGGCGCGACCGGCGTCGTTCTGACGAAGCTCGACGGGAGCGCGCGGGGCGGAATCGTCCTGGCGATCTACCGGGAACTGAAACTTCCGGTGCTCTACGTGGGCGTCGGAGAGGCCGTGGACGACCTCGTGCCGTTCGACCCGGCCGAGTATGCCAAGGCGCTGCTCGGGGACGATGCCGCCAACTGAGCTCGGGTGGCTCGAGCGCGCCTTCGACCTGGCCGAGCGGGGCCGGTACTCGGTCGCCCCGAATCCCATGGTCGGAGCGGTCGTCGTGCGCGGCGGCCGCGTGCTCGGACAGGGGTTCCACCACCGGGCCGGCGGGCCCCACGCCGAGATCCTCGCGCTGCGGCAGGCCGGACGAGCAGCCCGGGGAGCGGATCTTTACCTGACCCTCGAACCCTGCGCGCACCAGGGCCGCACGCCCCCGTGCGCCCCGGCAATCGTCGCGGCAGGCGTGCGGCGGGTCGTCGTGGCGTCGAAGGATCCCAATCCGAGCGTCGAGGGCCGAGGGCTGTCGGCGCTGCGAGGGGCGGGCATCGAGGTCCTCATGGCGCCGGCGCCATGGCGCCGGCGGGCGGCCGAGCAGAACGAGAAGTTCTTCACCGCGATCGCTGTGGGACGCCCCTTCGTGCTCGCGAAGTGGGCCTCGACGCTCGACGGGCGGATTGCTTCGGCGGCGCACGAGAGCCGCTGGATCACGGGCGAGGCGGCGCGGCGCCGTGGCCTTCTGTTGCGCGAGGAGTACGACGCCGTCCTCGTGGGCGCCGGCACGGTCGCCGCGGACGACCCGCTGCTGACGCGGCGCCTGGGAAAGAACCGCACGACGCCGCACTGGCGGATCGTGCTGGACGGCCGGCTGCGCATTCCGGAAACAGCGCGAGTTCTTCGCGGCCCGGGCAGGAGGCTTGTCGTCACGGCGGTCCCGTTTTCGCATTCGAAGGCGCGGCGGCTCGCCGCCCGGGGCATCGAGGTCTGGAGCCTGCCGGCTCGCAAGCGGGACACCGTGGATCTTCAGCGCCTCCTCCGGGAGCTCGCGCGCCGCGGCGTGACGAGCCTGATGGTCGAGGGCGGCGCCGAAACGCTCTGGAGCTTTTTTCACGCCAGGCTCGTCGACCGCGTCGCAGCCTTCCTGGCGCCGCGGGTCATGGGCGGCGATCGGGCTCGTGGGAGCGTGGGCGGGAAGGGCTTCGCCCTCCTGGATACGCCGCGGTTGCGGGATGCGCGGGCGGAATTGGTCGGCGACGATCTGCTCGTGACCGGGCGCCTCACGTAGACTCTCGGGCGATGTTTACGGGCATCGTCACCGGGCTCGGCAGGGTCGCCGCGGTCGAGAAGCGCCGGGGAGGATTGCGGCTGTCGATCCAACCGCCTTCGCGCTTTGGTCGCTTTGCCGCGGGTGAAAGCGTCGCCGTCTCCGGGGTCTGCCTGACGGCGGTGGCCGCGGGGCGCGGTCTCGTCGCGGACCTGTCGGCAGAGACGCTGCGGCGCTCGCGGCTGGGTCGCCTGGCTGCCGGCGACACGGTCAACCTCGAACGGGCGTTGCGCTGGGGAGACCGCCTTTCCGGGCACTTCGTCATGGGGCACGTGGACGGCACCGTTGCCCTCACGCGGATCGCGCGCGCGGGAAACTCGTGGACCTTCACGTTCTCGGTCCCCGCGCGGCTGTCGCGATACGTCGTCGCGAAGGGCTCGGTCGCGCTCGACGGCGTGAGCCTCACCGTCGCGGCACGGCGAGCCACGACGTTTTCCGTGGCGATCATTCCGGAGACCCACCGGCGCACGACCCTCGGGACGGCGAAGGCGGGGGATCCGATCCACTTCGAGGCGGATGTCTTTGCGCGGTACGGCCGCGCGGGGGCGAGGCGCAGAGTTCGCCCCGGCCGGCGGCAAAGATGATCGTCTACGAGCCCGCCGCGGCGCCGGCGACGCGGGCGGGCGAGGCCCTCGTCGCGGGTCGGCGCGTGGCCGGGCGTCTTTTTCCCTACGGCACCGACGCGGGAGCTGCCGCGCTGCGGTTCGATCCGGTCGAACACCGATTCGTGTTCCGCAGGCCCGATGTGCCGATCCCGGCGGGTCCGTCCGATCCCGCCGCCTGGGGGCAAGCCCTGTCGCGTGTCCCCTCCGGGCCCGTCCTGATCGGTCCCTGCGCTCCGGCGGAGGCTGTGCGGGGCTCCTACCGGGCCGCGGCGGACGCGGCGGTGGAGTCGGGCCGGCCGGTCTACCTGCTGGACCCGGAGCCGGACGGGATCCCGGCTGCTGCCGCGGGAGCCGCCGTGGCGCTCTTCTCGTGGAGGCCCGGCCGGCCCGAAGCGTCCTTCCCCGGTCTTGCGGCAGCGCGTTCGGCGGGCCTCGCCTGCGCGGCCGTCTTTCCGCTTCTTCCGGGGTGGACGTCGGAGCCCGAGTTCCTCGACGCGCTCATGGTTGCGGCGAAGGAGGGTGGAGCCGCGTCGGTCACGGCGCTCGTTCCGGCGGCCGACGGCGAGGGGCGGCGGGGCATCGTGGAGGCCCGTCTCGGTGCCGAGCCATCGGAAGGCGAGGGGTTCTTCGAGCTCGTCCACCATGGCGATTGGTTTTCACGCATGGGCGATCGGGTCGCGGAAGTGCGCGCGGCGTCCGCGCGGCACGGCCTCGCGGGGCTTCCCCCGAGGCCCGGGGGCCGGCGCGGTCGGGCCGGAAACGCGGCGGCCGCGGCCCGCCTCGAAGAGCTGGCCGAGCGCCTCGAGTCCGACGAGCACCGCGCCGCGCTCCTGTATGCCGCCGTGCGATGGATCGACGATTCGCGCAGGGATCTATCGGCGGTCGCGCGGGAGGGTAATTTCCGGAAGGTCTTTCCCTTCGGCCCGGAGATCGCGGGGGAGGCGGAGGCGGCGCTGCAGGAGGCACGGTGAGCGCCTCGGGCCTTTACGTCCACCTGCCTTACTGCGCGTCGCGGTGCGGATACTGCGCTTTCGTGGTCACGACGGACGGATCGAGCCGGGATCGGTATCTCGAGGCCGTGGAAAAGGAGGCCGCGATCCTGGCGTCCGAGGCGGCTGGCGTCGCATTCGATTCGATCTACCTCGGAGGAGGGACGCCTTCGCTTCTGCCCCCGGAAGCGATTGCGCGCACGCTCGCGACGCTTCGCGCGAGGTTTTCCGTTGCCGATGATGCCGAGGTGTCCTTCGAGGCAAATCCGGAGGACGTGACTGCGGCGGCGGTCGCAAAATGGGCCAGCGCTGGAGTCAATCGTATTTCCGTCGGGGTGCAATCACTGGCCGATGCAGAGCTTGTGGCTGTCGGGCGACGCCACGATGCCGCGCGGGCCCGGGCCGCGCTCGAAGCGCTTGTTCGATCCGGGCTGTCGATCTCGGGCGATCTGATCCTCGGCCTGCCCGGCCAGACGCGCGAGAGCTTCCTCGCGAGCCTCGCTGGTCTGCGCGAGGCCGGAGTCGAGCACGTGTCGATCTACCTGCTCGAAACGGAGAAGACGAAGACGATCGAGGAGGACCGGCGCCTCTATCCGGATCGGTACCTTTCCGACGACGCCCAGGCCGAGCTCTGGCTCGAGATGGGAGAGTTGCTCGCCGGCCGAGGTTTTGCCCATTACGAGATCTCCAACTGGGCCCGCTCCGGGCGCGAGGCGCGACACAACGTGAAGTACTGGATGCGAACGCCCACGCTCGGCCTCGGCGTGTCCTCCCACGAGCTCTGGGACGGGCGCAGACGCGCGAACGTATCCAATCTCGACCAGTACCTTGCCGCGCTCGAGGAGGGCCGCAGGCCCGTCGCATTGGACCAGGCTGTCACGGAGGCGGAGGCCACGCGCGAAGAGATCTTTCTTGGCCTGCGCCTGTCCTCCGGCGTCCCCGCCGAGCGGATCGCCACTTTCGTTGTCGGGTCACAGGACGTGCGGCTCTGGAATGACTACGAGGGCTGGCTCTCCGAGGGAATCCTCGAACGAACGGGCGCACGCATCCGGTTCACGGAACGCGGATATCTCGTCTCGAACGAGGTATTGAGCCGCTTCGTGTGAAAGCGAAAGGGCGGCCGAAGGGCCGCCCTTGTCAACGGGGCCGTAGGGGCGGGGCTTGCCACGCCCGCTCCATCAGATGAACAGCGGCGCGAGCACGAGCGTGATCGTCGCCAGCAGCTTGATCAGCACGTGGAGCGACGGGCCGGCGGTGTCCTTGAAGGGGTCGCCGACGGTGTCGCCGACGACGGCCGCCTTGTGGGTCGGGGAGCCCTTGCCGCCGTAGGCACCGGTCTCGATGTACTTCTTGGCGTTGTCCCAGGCGCCGCCGCCGTTGTTCAGGAACGTGGCCATGACGACGCCCGTGATCGTGCCGACCATGAGAAGCGCGGCCACGGCCTCGGCGCCAACGCCGAACTGCTTGAAGATCAGGCCGACCACGATGGGCGTGCCGACGGCCACCAGGCCCGGCGCGATCATCTGGCGCAGGGCGCCGCGCGTCACGATGTCGACGGTGCGGCCGTAGTCGGGCAGCTCCGTTCCCAGCATGATGCCCGGGTGCTCCTTGAACTGCTCCCGGACGTCCTGGATGACGACGTAGGCGGCCTTGCCGACGGCCTTGATGGCGAGGCCCGAGAAGAAGAATACGAGCATCGCGCCGATCAAGCCGCCGACGAACACCTCGGGCTTGGCGAGGTTGACCGAGGTGAGCTCGGCGCCGAAGTTCTTGAGCTCGTCGAGGTATGCCGAGAAGAGCAGGAAGGCCGCCAGTGCCGCCGATCCGATCGCGTAGCCCTTGGTCAGTGCCTTCGTGGTGTTGCCGACGGCGTCGAGCCGGTCGGTCTTCTTGCGAATCTCCTCGGGCTGCTTGGACATCTCGACGATGCCGCCGGCGTTGTCCGTGATCGGGCCGAACGTGTCCATCGCGAGGATGTACGCGGCCGTCCCGAGCATGCCCATCGTGGCGACGGCCGTGCCGAAGAGGCCGCCTCCGGGCAGGGCCGCGGCCCCGAGCTTGTAGGAGGAGAGGATCGCAACGGAGATCGCGATCACCGGAGCGAGGGTGCACTCGAAGCCGATTGCGATGCCGGCGATGATGTTGGTCGCCGGGCCCGTCTGCGACGCCTCGGCGATCTCGCGAACCGGCCGGTACTTGTACTCCGTGTAGTACTGCGTGATGAACACGAAGACGATCGACGTGACGACGCCGATGATGCCGCAGATGAAGAACATCCACCAGGAGTCCGGGTGCGAGGGGTTGGCGAGCAGCCACTTGGTGGCCACGAAGAAGCCCGCGATCGCCAGCGCCGAAGTGATGTAGTAGCCGCGGTTCAGGGCCGCCATCGGATCGGCGTCTTCCTTCGTCTTCACCGCGAAGATGCCGACGATTGAGGCGAGCAGGCCGAACGCGCGGGCGACGAGCGGGAACAACATCACGCCGACGACGCCGGCCGAGAAGCCCATGCCCTGCTTCTGGAGTGAGGCGGCGAGCGTCGCGCCGAGGATCATGGCGCCGATGTTCTCGGCGGCAGTCGATTCGAAGAGGTCCGCGCCGCGCCCCGCGCAGTCGCCGACGTTGTCGCCCACGAGGTCCGCGATGACGGCGGGGTTGCGCGGGTCGTCCTCCGGGATGCCGGCCTCGACCTTGCCCACCAGGTCGGCGCCGACGTCGGCCGCCTTGGTGTAGATGCCGCCTCCGAGCTGTGCGAAGAGGGCCACGAAGGAAGCGCCGAAACCGTAGCCGACGATCAGGAGCGGAATCTGGACGGGCGGAACCTCGGTGAAGTGGCTGACGAGCCAGTACAGGCCGCCGACGCCGAAGAGGGACATCGCGACGACGAAGAGCCCCGACACGGCCCCGCCCCGCAGGGCGATCCGGAGGGCGTCATTCAACGATGTCCGCGCTGCGGAAGCCGTCCGGATGTTCGTGCGGATGGAGACCCACATGCCGATGTAGCCCGCGATGACGGAGCAGGCCGCGCCGAGGACGAAGGAGAGCGTGGTCCAGAAGGCCAGGCGCAGGGCGGTGGGCACGGGGTCGAAGTCGTGGTGGGAGCGGACGAAGCCGTACAGGAGGAAGATCACGACGGCCAGGACGACTGCGAGCAGGCCGATCGTGCGGTTCTGGCGGCGCAGGAAGGCTTCCGCGCCCTGCTTGATGGCGTCCGAAATCGCGCGCATGGGGGCGGTGCCGGTGTCCTTCTTGAGGACCCAGGACGCAAGGAACCCGGCCACGAAAAGCGACCCGATGGAAAACGTCAGGATGAGGGGCAAAGCCAGATCAAAAGGCATTCGTCGAACTCCTGTTTTTTTTTAGTGATTCGGACCCGCGCCGGCGCTTGCGGCCGGGTTGGGAGCCGGAGAATATCAGGTGAGGGCGCGCAGGCAAGACCCCCGCAGGGACGTGAGATGCCGGACTGCAGACTTGCGTCTGTCCCTACTGTCCGACGGGGACCGCCTCCATCACGATGCCCATGCTCTTGGCGCCGGCGTTGCGGCAGATGTCCATGACCTTGATGACTTCGCCGTAGTTGGAGGCGTCATCGCCCGAGAAGAAAATCGTCTTGTTGGCCCGGTTCTTCAGGATCTCGGTCAGGCGCAGGGCGAGCGTCTGCGCGTTGACCTCGTCCTTGTTCAGGAAGATCTTGTCCTGGGGCGTCAGCGACACGATGATGAGGTCGGTCGGGGGCGTCGGGTTGTCCGTGTTCGGATTCCGTGGCGGCACTTTCACGTCGTACCCCATCTGGAGCAGCGGCGTGATGACCATGAAGATGATGAGCAGGACCAGCACCACGTCCACGAGGGGCGTGATGTTGATGTCGCTCTTGTACTCGCCCGCGCTGCTGGCTCCCATTCCCATGCCGGAGGTCTCCTTGGGTTCGAACGGTGCGGGGCGTTAGCCGCCCTCGCCCTTTTGCTTCTTCTCTGCGATGAGTCCCACGTCCTGGAAGCCGGCGTCCTTGGTCATCTTGAAGACTTCCTTGACGTCGCCGTACTTGAGCCGCTGGTCCGCCTTGATCACGAGGTCCGTGGCGGGGTTGCGCTGGTAGACCTCGTCGAGCGCCGTCTGCAACTCGGCCTTCGACAATTGCTTGGAGTCCATGTGGTACGCCGGGGGAGTGGCGAACTGGACCACGATGAGCTTCTGCTTCGGCCCCTCCGGCTTCTTCTCGGGATTGTCGGCCTGGGGAATCTGGACGCTGACTCCGTTCTGCAGAAGGGGCGTGACCACCATGAAGATGATCAGCAGAACGAGGCAGACGTCGACGAGCGGAGTGACGTTGATGTCACTCTGAAGCTTCCCGCGGCCTCCTGCACCACCCATGCTCATGGATCGGCTCCTATGCGCTCAGCTGGGCGCCAGCGCCGCGGCGCTTGATGAAGTAGTCAATGAGCTCGTTCGAGGAGTTGGACATTTCGACCTGGAAGCGCTCGATGTTGTTCATGAAGATGTTGAACATCCACACGGCCGGGATGGCCACGAAGAGGCCGAGCGCGGTCGTGACGAGGGCTTCGGAGATGCCGGCCGAGACGGCCGCGATGCCGCCCGAGCCCGTCAGCGCCATTCCGCGGAACGCGTTGATGATGCCGATGACCGTTCCGAAGAGCCCGATGAACGGAGCGGTCGTTCCGATCGTCGCCAGGCCCGAGAGGCCCTTCTTCATGTCGGCCGTCGTGACGAGAGCCTCGCGCTCGATGGCGCGCTCGGCGGCTTCAATCATGTCGTGGCCCTTCAAGTTGGCCCCGCCGCTCTTGATGTCGTGGGAGAACTCGTACAGCCCGGCGGAAAGCACGCGCGCCACGTGGCTGTTCTTGAACTTCTTCGAAGCGTCGATGGCGTCCTGCAGCTTGTCCTGCTTCAGGAAGCCCGTGACCATCTTGGCGTACGCCACCGACTGGTTGCGCGCCTTGCGGTAGTAGAGGAAACGCTCGAAAGCGATCGTCAACGAGTAGATGGACATGACGATCAGCACGACGACGACGCCCTGGGCGATGATCGTCATCTTGCCCCACAGTTCGATCGGATTGAAACTCATGCAACGCTCCTTCTTTGTTCGTTCGTCCTAACGAGCTCCCGGCCCAATGCAATCCTAATTCAAGCGGAAAGTCACCGTCACGGTCAGGTAGACGCGGACCGCGCGCCCGTTGAGGGTGGCGGCTTTGTACTTCCATTGGCCGACGGCCCGGACGGCCGAGGCGTCGAGCAGGGGGTTGACCGATTTGAGGACCCGGACGTCCTCGACGTTCCCGTCGGCCGTGATGATGGCCTCGAGGATCACGACGCCCTCCATGCGGGCCTTGCGGGCGGCCTCGGGGTACTGGGGCTCAATCCGGGAGGACAGCACCGGGGCCTTGACGTCGCCGCCGACGCGGAGGGGCTCTTCCCCGCCACCGGCTCCCGTGCCGCCCACGACGCCGCCCATGACGCCGCCCGGCACGCCGCCCTCGACGCCACCTTCCACTCCGCCTTCGACCCCCGTATCCGCCGAGGCCTCGGGGGAAGCGAGCGGCTGGGGGACGGTCTCGGGCATCACCATGGGCTGGGTCATTTCCACGGGCTTCAGGTCCACCGGCTTGGGGGTGTCGGGCGCCTTGGCGGCCGCCTTGGGCGCCGCGGGCGGGGGAGGCGGCGGAGGCGGTGCCGCGGCGTAAAACGTGACCGGGATCGGCGGCTCAGGGACTTCGCCGACGAACCAGATCGACGCTCCCAGGATGCCCCCGATCACCAGGCCGTGGATGAGGATCGAGATGGGCATCGAGATGACCTTCTTCGATGCATCATTCCTGTGGGTCGATTCGATCAGCGAGTTTTCAAACATGAAGGGTCCCCCCGACCCATAGAGACACCGGTTTACTTCTGCGGTTCCGCCGTTGCTCCGGCGGCTTCCGCGGCCTTCGCCTTTGCCTGTGCCGCCTTCCTCATTTCCAGGGCCTGTTGGAGGTACTTGTTCGCCGTGTCCGTGTACTCCTGCTTCTTGGCGGGGTCAGCCTCCATCTTCGCTTTCTCGCGATAGAGGAGGTTGATGTACGAAACCGCCTCGAAGTAGTCGGGCTTCAACTCGATCGCCTTGTTGAGCGACTGGAGGCCGTCGTCGACGATCTTCCCGCGCAGCACGGGGTCGACGTCGGGGTAGTTGTAGGAGCGGTCCCACGCCTGGACGCCGATCAGGTAGTACACCTCGGGGTTGTTGCCTTCGATCTCGAGCCGCTTCTTGAGCCAGAGAACGCCGCTGTCGAAGTCGCCCTTCTTGAAGTACAGCATGGCCAGCGACTGCATCGCCTTGACGTCCTTCGGGTTGCGCTTCAGAAGTTCGTTCTGGTAGAAGGCGATCGCGTCGTCGAAGCGCTCGGTGTTCAGGTACATCGAGATCAGGTACTCGAGCGACTTGGTGTCCTCCGGATAGGCCGCGCCGTACTGCTGCAGGTTCTCGATGGCCTTCTGGGCGAACTCGAGGTCCTTGGGGTGCTTCGATCCCGGCTGGTACATCCCCATGTAAGAAATGCCGATGTGCTTGTGGAGCTTCGTCTCACCCGGATCCAGGCGCAGGGCCTCTTCGTAGGCGGCGAGGGCGCTCTGGTATTGGGCCGCCTTCAGGAACTCGTTGCCCTTCTTGATCTCCTGCTTGGACTTGATCTTGTCGCATCCGGTCAGGAGCGACACCGCGAGGAAGAGAAACGCGGCTACGGCCGCACGTTGCCGATGGCGTGGCATGCTTCGCTATCGCTCCTTGCTAGTTCTCTTTCCCACCCCGGGGCTCGGTGGGCTCCTCCCGGAGGGCCGAATTCTGTTGAATTCGGGGGAACAAAGCAACAGAGTTTTTCTCGAGCCGCAGACCCCGGGCGGCGTCGCGACGAGGGATCGCGAGGTTCGGGCCGGGGGTTGCGAGTGCGCAAGCCGCTCGAGGGGCGCAGGGCGGCTCGCAGCAAGGGAATAATGGCGGCCGCGCCCGCGCTTTGCGGCTGAAGGAGGAATCGTTTGAAAGGTCCTTTCGGGGTCGTTGCAACGCTCGCACTGGCGGCCCTGGCCGCGTCGTCGTCCGGCCAGGACAAGCCGGCCGTCACCCAGGCCCCGAAGCCTCCGGCTCCCGCGGCGGCCCAGGAGAAGGACCGTCCGCTTCCGCCCGTCAGCGAGTCGGTCGATGTGAGCGTGACGAACGTCGACGTTTTCGTGACGGACTCGAAAGGGCAGCGGGTGTCCGGGCTGACCGCAGAAGATTTCGAAGTGAAGCAGGACGGGATTCCCCAGAAGATCACCAACTTCTACGCGGTGTACGGAGGAAAGGTCCTGCTCGAGGACGGCACTTCGATTCCCCTCGACCCGGGCGACAAGGACGCGGCGGTCGAAGTCCCGCGGGAGGTGACGGCCCACTACGTCTTTTACGTGGATAACCAGAACATCCAGCCCCAGAACCGCAACCGCATGTTCAAACGCCTGAAGGAATTCATCCCGGAGGCGATCGGACCCAACGCCGAGGGCATGGTCGTCACGTACAACCGCTCCGTGAAGATCCGCAAGGGTTTCACCAACGATCCGAAGGAGCTGCTCGCCGCCATCGAGGACATCGAGCTCGACACGGGCGGCGGCACGAACTACCAGAGCGAGCGGCGCGACGCGATCTCGAAGATCGGAGACTCGAAGTCGTCGAATGAGGCGCAGAGCTTCGCCAAGACCTATTCCCAGGCGCTGCGCAACGACCTCCAGTTCACGGTCGACGCGATCCAGTCGACGATCAACAGCCTGGCGGGCCTGCAGGGGCGCAAGAATTTCATGTACATCTCCGAGGGCCTTCCCGCCACGGCCGGGCTCGAACTCTACGAGGCCATCCGGGAGAAATTCCAGGACCCGTCCGCCTCGATGCAGGAGTTCGACTTCGACATGAACAGCAAGTACGTGAAGATCGTCTCGGCGGCCAACGCCAACGGCGTGACCATTTACACGCTCGACGCCACGGGCCTCGCGACGAGCGACCTGATGAGCGCCGAAAACAAGACGACCGACGTTCACGTCAATGAGTTTTTCGTGCGGCAGAACATGCAGGGGCCGATCCGCATGATGGCCGAGGAAACGGGAGGCATCGCGGCCATCAACACGAACGACTGGAAGGGGAGCCTCGACCAGATCGCCTCGGATTTTTCGAACTTCTACTCCCTCGGCTACCGCAGCGCCAAGGGCGCGAGCGATCGGCCGCATAAGATCGACGTCTCGGTCAAGAAGAAGGGTTTGAAGGTGCGCACGCGCACGAGCTTCGTCGAGAAGTCCGTGGAGACGAAGACGGCCGAGGCCGTGGTCGCGAGCCTCCACTATTCCCGCAGCGACAACCCC
Source organism: Acidobacteriota bacterium (assembly GCA_031360505.1). Classification (GTDB taxonomy): domain Bacteria; phylum Acidobacteriota; class Thermoanaerobaculia; order UBA5066; family Gp7-AA6; genus DAHUXD01. The sequence goes on along the minus strand of JANMBR010000004.1, from coordinate 8,147 downwards.
CTCCAGGCCAGCCTGTCCGTCGGCGACCCCAAGCCTTACGACGCCGAGAACTACCTGCTGCCCGTCCGGGTCGCGGTCCCGATCGGGAAGCTCGGACTGCTGCCTTCGGGAGATCGCTACGAGGGCCAGTTCTTCGTCTATTTCGTGGTGCTCGACGTGTCCGGCAAGCAGTCCGACCTGCAGATTCAGAAGCAGCAGGTCACGGTTCCCGCTAAGGACATCGCCGCGGCGCAGCGCAAGGACTTTTACTTCGACGTGCAGTTGATCGTCGTTCCGGGCGGCCAGAAGCTGGCGGTCGGCGTCCGGGATGCCGTTACCAATCAGACTTCGTACCTTCAGAAAAACGTTTTCGTCTCGGTCCTGCCGAAGGAGAAGCCCACGGAGCCGGCGCCGAAACCGTGATCCCGATCCTGGACGCGCGGCGGATGCGCACGGCGGACGCGGCCACGATCCGCCGCGGAACGCCGCCGGACGCGCTCATGGAGAATGCGGCCGCCGCGCTCTGCCGGATCCTCGAGCGCTCCTATCCGGACTGGGCGCGCGTCGTCGTGGCGTGCGGCCCCGGCAACAACGGGGGAGATGGGCTTGCGGCGGCGCGCATGCTCGAGCAGAGTGGGATCGGGGTCCGCCTATTCACCCTCTCCGACCCGGCGGCCTACCGCGGCGATGCAGCGGCGAATCTCGCCCGCGCCCTGTCGTTCGGCCTGGTTCCCGTCTGCCTCGACTCACGCGGCGGGTTCGATGTTCTGCGGCGCGCGCTCGCGGAGGCCGACGGGGTCGTCGACGCGCTCTTTGGCACCGGGCTCGGCCGCCCTCTCGAGGGCGGCGCACGAAGAGCGGTCGAGGCGATCAATCGGTCCGGACGGCCGATCGTGTCCGCCGACATCCCCTCGGGCCTCTTCGCCGAGGGCGGCGCCGTTGCCGGTCCGGCCGTGCGCGCCGCCGTGACGGTCGCCTTCGGCGCCCCGAAGCTCTGCCACGTGCTGCCGCCGGCGAGCGGCTTCTGCGGGCGCCTCGTGGTTGTCGACATTGGAATTGCTCGGGCGACGCTCGAGCACGGCGCGCGTCGCGTGTGGCTCGCCGAGGCGTCCGACGCGCGATCCCTCCTGCCCGCGCGGCCGCTCGAATCCCACAAGGCGGACTTCGGCAGGCTCGCGATCGTCGCCGGCTCGCGCGGCAAGGCGGGAGCCGCGGTCCTCGCCGCGCGCGGCGCCCTGCGTGCGGGGGCCGGGCTGGTCACCGTTTTCTGCGCCGAGTCGCTCGAGGGCCTGCTGGTCGCAGCGCTGCCCGAGGCGATGACCTCGGGCCTGCCGGAGTCAAACGGTGCGCTCGCTGCGCGCGGCGCGAGGGCGTTGCTCGATGCTCTGGCGGGATTCGATGCCGCCGTGATCGGGCCCGGGCTGGGCAGCTCGGCCGAGACGATCCTCCTGCTGGAGACGGTCCTCGCCGGCGCCCGTGTTCCGGTCGTTGCCGACGCGGACGCGTTGAGCGCGTTCTCGGGTCGTCCGGGGTTTTTCGCAGGGCGGCGCGGGCCGACCGTGCTGACGCCGCATCCGGGGGAAGCCGCCCGGCTGCTTGGGACGACTTCCGCGAAGGTTCAATCGGACCGCCTCGCCGCCGTCCGCTCTCTCGCGAGAAAGAGCGGCGCGGTCGTGGTGCTCAAAGGCGCTCACAGCCTCGTCGCGGAGCCTTCGGGCGGAATTGCCGTGAACCCGACGGGCTCCCCGCTGCTCGCGACGGCCGGTTCGGGCGACGTCCTCGCCGGTATCATCGGAGCACTATTGGCTGGAGGAAGCGGGCCGCGCGAGGCCGCGGTCGCCGGCACCTGGCTGCACGGCGCGGCGGCGGATTCCCTGGCGCCATTTCTGGGCGACGCCGGCCTGCTCGCACACGAGGTCGCGGACGCAGTGCCTCGCGTGCGCGCGGCGCTGCGCTCGGGGCTGGCCGGGAATGACTGAGCCCGCCCGCGAAATCGCACGCGGCGAGGCAGAGACCGAGGCCATCGCGCAGCGGCTGGCCGGGCGCCTCGACCCGACCGACGTGGTCTACCTCGAGGGCGAGCTGGGCGCGGGGAAGACGACTTTCGCGCGCGGTCTCGCCCTGGGCCTCGGGGCCCGGGCGCGCGACGTGGCGTCGCCCACCTTTGCGCTCTTGAACGAGTATGCCGGCGAGTCGGGCGTGATCGTGCTGCGCCACCTCGACCTCTACCGGCTGGAAGATACCGAGCGGGACCTCGCGGCGCTGGGATTGCCCGAGTCCGTCGCAGGGGCTCCGGTCTGCATCGAGTGGCCGCGGACCGCGATCCGCGGCATCCTCGCCCCGACCGTGGAAGTGCAGATCGAAACGCGAGCGGGCGGTGCAGCCCGCCGAATCCGGGTAACTAGTGTTCTGTCACCGAAGTTTCGATAGCGCCAAGCGGCTTCTTACAACCACCGTGGCCCTCGCCCTTGAGCCTTCTTGCATCTTTCGAGCGAAGAGATTGGTATCGTGACTTCGGTTACAGGACACTAGAACGCGATGACGATGCCGCCGTTGGCGACGAAGTTCGTGACCCAGTTCGTCTGCGTGCAGGTGTAGTAATACCCGCAGACCACGGTCTCGCTGCCGAGGTAGCTCGAGTAGAAGCGGCCGTCTCCGCGGATCCCGAAGTGCGGGTTGAAGAAATACTTCATGCCCCCGCCGATCGCGGCCGTGCCGCGCGACTTCGAGCGTGTGGCGAGGAAGCCCGGAAGGGTCGAGTCGAAGTCCGCGACGCCGCCGCCGATCGTGAAGAACGGCACGAGGCGGCCATGGCCGAAGTTGAACGTGAGGTAGCCCATGAAGTACTGGAGCGTCAGGTCGCCGAACCTGGTGTCGGGGATATTGCTGCGGTCCGGGTTCGTGACGAAGGAGGTCTCGGTGCGGGCGTACTCGAACTCGGCCTCGAAGAGGCTGTTGAAGTTGTAGCCGATGCGGCCGCCGTAATTGAGGTCGTCGGCGATGTCCACGTGGTACGGGTAGGGGACGTTGATGTCGGCGGGTCCGTGGCCGAGGCCGCCGCCAAAGAGGTAGCCCGCGAAGCCGTTGAGCTCCACGGTGCCGCTGCGCAGCTGGGCGCTGGCGGAGCCGGCGCACGCGAGCGCTGCCACGAGGACGATCAGGGGAATGCGGGTTTTCATCGCGAGGCCTCCATGGTGGTAAACGCCCCGAGCGTCGCTCGGGGTTACTTGCGCGGCTTGAGATTCTTCTCGATCACCTTTTTCCAGCGCTCCTCCCAGGCGGCGGAGTAGCCGGTGGCGCGGTCGATCAGGGTCCGGTCCGGGCCAAGGATGAAGGTCGACGGAATGCCGCCGGCCGTCAGCGGGCCGGCATCCTCCGGAGCGGCGTAGTACACCGGGATCGATATGTTGAACTGTTTGAGAAATCCGCCAACCCGCCTGCGATCGGCATCTACGTTGACGGAGACGACGACGAAGTTCCGGTCGCTATAGGTGTCGTACATCTTCTGGACGAGGGGGAGCTCCAACTTGCAGGGGCCGCACCAGGTCGCCCACACGTTCAGCAGGACGACGTTGCCCTTCAACTGCGACAGCTGGACGCTTCCGCCATCCACCCCGACGAATTCGAGGTCCGGAAAGACGGGATCGGGCTGCGGCTGGTTGGCGGCGGCAGTTCCCGTAGCCAGGGCAACGGCCATCGCGAGCGTCAGGACGGTTGTGCGCATTCGGTTCCCCGCAACGGCTTTCGGAACGAAATTATTCCGTGGCGCCGCCCATCCAGAATAACCGAAGTTGCCATAATGGGCCCATGACCAAGGCCCCGCCGGTGCTCGCCCGGGTGTATCGCGGATCCCACGTGGAGTCGGTGCACCGGGGCAGCCTGGCGGTGGTCGATGAAAGAGGGCGCCTGCTCGAAAGCTGCGGCGACCCCGGTCTGCCGGTCTACGCGCGGTCGGCCGCCAAGCCGTTCCAGGCGATGCCGCTGCTGCTCGCGGGCGGCGAGAAGCAGTTCGATCTCGGCGACGCGGAGATCGCGCTGATGTGCGCCTCGCACGGCGGTGAGCCCCGTCACGTGCAGCTGGCGAAACAGATCCTGCGGCGAGGAGGCTTTCGCCCCGACGATTTGCGCTGCGGCGCCCACGCGCCCATGCACGAAGCTTCGGCGCGGGAGCTCGTCCGCCGCGGCGAGAAACCCACGGCGCTCCACAACAGCTGCTCGGGAAAACACGCGGGGCTTCTTCTGGCTTGCCGTGCCCTCGGCCTCGCGCACGAGGACTACACGGATGCGGGTCATCCGCTGCAGCGGCGGATCCGCACACTCGTTGCCCGGTACGCCGATATTCCGGAGTCGCGCATCACCGTGGCCGTTGACGGCTGCAACCTGCCGGTGTTCCGCTTGCCCCTGTCGGCCCTTGCCGGTTCGTATGCGCGCCTCATGGCGGGCCGCCTTGCGGGCGAGGAGCCCTCCGCCGCCGCGGCGCGCGCCCGAATCGTCCGGGCGCTGACGAAGCAGCCGGAGTTGGTCGCCGGAGCCGGACGCTTCACGACCGAGTTTCTCCAGGCGGGCCGCGGCCGGTGGATCGGGAAAGAGGGAGCCGAAGGCGTCTATGCCGTCGGACTGCGCCCGGCGGCGCGGGGCAAGGCGATCGGCCTCGCGTTCAAGATCGAGGATGGCTCCGCGCGTCCCCGTGACGCCGTGACGCTGGCCGCCCTCGACCGGCTCGGAGTCCTGTCGCTCGAGGTCCGCCGCGCCCTGGCCGCCTATGCCGAGCCTGCGATCCACAACTCGCTCGGCCTCGACGTCGGCCGCATCGAGGCCGACGTGCCGATCGCCGTCCGCAGGGCGAAGCGATAAGGTAGCCGCATGGCGCATCGCAACCTGTCGGCTTTCCTCCGCGCGCTCGAAGACCAGGGCGATCTCGTCCGCGTGCGCGAGCGGGTCTCGCCCCGGCTCGAGATCGCCGAGATCGCGGATCGCGCGGTCAAGTCGGGCGGCCCCGCCCTGCTCTTCGAAAATGTCGAGGGCTCGAGCCTCCCGGTCGCGATCAACGTCTTCGGCTCGCGCCGCCGGATGCTGCAGGCCTTGGAGATCGGCTCGTGGGAGCAGTGGGGCGAGCGCCTCGAGTTCTTCCTCGACCCGAAGCCGCCGGAGGGGATCCTCGACAAGTTGAAGGCGATCCCGAAGGTCACGGAGCTCACGAGCGCCTTTCCGAAGACGGTCAAGAGCGGCCCCTGCCAGGAGGTCGTCGCCACGGGCGATGCGGTCGACCTCACCACACTCCCGGTCCTGACCTGCTGGCCGCAGGACGCCGGGCCCTTCATCACGCTGCCGCTCGTCATCACGAAGGATGTGGCGACAGGCAAGACGAACATGGGCATGTACCGCATGCAGGTCTACGACCGCGCGACGACGGGTATGCACTGGCAGAAGCACAAGGACGCCGCCGGCCAGGCCCGCGGTTACGAGCGGGACGGGCGCCGCATGGAAGTCGCCGTGGCGATCGGCTGCGATCCGGCGACGGTCTTCTCCGCGATCGCGCCGCTGCCGCCGGGCGTCTCGGAGTTTCTCTTCGCCGGATTCCTGCGCGGGGAGGCCGTGCCGCTCGTTGCCGCGAAGACGGTGGACCTGCTCGTCCCGGCCGAGGCCGAGATCGTGCTCGAGGGCTACGTGGATCCGACCGAACGCCGGCGGGAGGGCCCCTTCGGCGACCACACCGGCTTCTACTCGCTCGACGACGACTTCCCCGTCTTCCACGTCACGGCGATCACGCGCCGGGAGAAGCCCGTCTACATGACGACGATCGTCGGCCGCCCGCCCATGGAAGACGGATTCATGGGAGAAGCGGTCGAACGGCTCTTCCTGCCGCTCGTCAAGAAGACGATCCCCGAGATCGTGGACATGCACCTCCCGGTCGAGGGCATCTTCCACAACCTGATGATCGTGGCGATCGACAAGCGCTTTCCGGGACACGCGCGCAAGACCATGCACGCGATCTGGGGGACGGGCCAGATGATGTTCACGAAGACGATCGTGGTCGTCGACAAGGACGTGAACGTCCACGACATGGCGGAAGTCACGTGGCGGGCCCTGACCGCGATCGACCCGGAGCGCGACATCGAGCTCGTCAAGGGCCCCGTGGACGAGCTCGACTTCGCCGCTCGCCTGCCGTGCTACGGCAGCAAGCTCGGCATCGACGCCACGCGCAAGTGGAAGGAAGAGGGCTTTACGGGCCGCTGGCCGGACGCGATTGTCATGTCAGCGGAGGTCAAGGCGAAGATCGACCGGCTCTGGCCGTCGCTCGGGATCAAGCCAGGCTCACAGGGATGAGGGCCCGGCCGGCGGGTGCTAAAATCCCTGTCCGACCATGAAAGTCCTCCTCCTCGACCCGAACGAAGCCTCCCGCGACGAGCTGCGGCGCGCCTTCGCGGCGCTCGGCTGCTCGGTGCGCGGCTTCGCGAGCGTGGGCGACGGAGAGAAGGCGCTCGGCGAGTTCGACCCGTCCATCGTCGTCGCGGCACTCGATGCCGAGGACGGCGGCGCGGTTTTCGCGAGGATCGCCCAGCCCAACCGAACCCTCTACGCGCTCGTCGACGCGGGCGAGCTCGACCGCGCCGTCGCGGCGATGGAATCGGGAGCGGACGACTTTCTGTGGCGGCCGGTCTCGCTGGCCCGCGTCGGGCAACTCTTCGGCGCCGCCAGCGCGCGCCGCGCGCGGGAATCCGCCGCGGAAGAGACGCGCCTGCTCCTCGCTCGCGCCGAGCTGCGGGACACGCTGCCCGGCCGCTCGCCGCGCTGGATCTCGGCGCTGACGACTCTCGAGCGGGCCGCGCAGAGCAACGCCTCCGTCCTGATGACGGGCGAGTCGGGCACGGAGAAGGACGCCGCGGCGTTGGCCCTGCATCGGCTCTCGCCGAGGGGCGCGGGCCGCTTCGCCTACATCTCGGAAGGGGAGTCGCTCGATCTGGCGACCAGCCAGGCCGGCGTCGGCACGCTGTTTCTCGAAAACGTCGAAGCCACTTCGACCGGCTACCAGGAGATGCTCCTCGCCCACCTCGAAAGCGGACGTCCGACCCGGTTCGTCGTGGCGCTCGACGAGGACCCGCGCGATGCCCTCGAGGCCGGGCGGCTGCTGCGCCCTCTCTACGACGCCCTTTCCGAGAGCGTCGTGCATCTCCCGCCGCTGCGCGAGCGCGACGGGGATGCGGCGATTCTCCTGGGGCACTTCCTCGAGGACCTCGACCCGGCGCTGTCGTTCGAGCCGGACGCCCTCGACGCCTTGAGCGCGCACGACTGGCCGGGCAATACCCACGAGTTGAAAGAGCTCGTGCGCCGTGCGGCGCGCCTCTCCGAAGATTCCATTAGCCCGACGGTCGTCCGCTCGGTCCTGGCCCGTCCTCTGGCGCGCACCAAGCTGCGCCGCCGCAAGGCCCCGGTCGTCAAGATCGCGGTCGGCGATTCCCTCGCCGACGTCGAGCGCCGCCTGATCTCCAAGACCCTCGAGTTCGCCCGCGGCAACAAACGCAAGACCGCCGAGCTCTTAAAGCTCTCGCTCAAGACGATCTACAACAAGATCAAAGAGTACGGTTTAGAACACTGAGGTTTCTTAGCCCCAACTCCTCGCCGCTTCTACTCCCTCTCCGTGCGCTCTCCTCTCCCGGCGGGAGAGGGTTGGGGTGAGGGGCGTTCGTGGTGCCGGAGGTCGGATTCGAACCGACATGCCCTTGCGAGCGGGGGATTTTGAGTCCCCTGCGTCTGCCATTCCGCCACTCCGGCAGCAGCGAGGATGATAGACGCAAAATCCTTTCGTCCCAACCCGAGGTAAAAGGGGGCCGGCGCGAAGTTCGTCGCTTCGCACCAGCCCCGTGACTTCCGAGGTTCTACGGTTGCGCGACGCAGCCCGGAAGCTTGAAGCTGCCGATGCGGGTCTGCCAGCCGGCTGTCGAGCTCAGCTGCCCGGCGAGCGTGTAGTACTCGTTGACGTACCAGAACGTGCAATCGTCGACGGGGTCGACGTTCATCGAGGTGTAATCGCCCCAGCGGGAGTTGGTCGTCCGCTGGACGCCGGTGCCGCTGATGATCGTCTCCTCGCCGAGGGTCATGGCCCCGAGGGTGTCGCCGGCGAGCCGCCCCGTGTATCGGATTCCGGGGAAGACATCCACGCCGTTGAC
>JANMBR010000396.1:0-1937 GCA_031360505.1 Acidobacteriota bacterium | reverse complement strand
GAAACCGCGAACGCCAGGATGTTTCTCGCTTTCATGGATCCTCCTCCTTCTTGAGTCAACAACACCTCATCGAGGCTATCACCGGGCGCGGCCGGATCACTGCTCTGCCCGCCGTCATCCCAGGCGGACTCGATGGACCGCCCGACGCGTCTGCCACGCCGTCATCGCGACCGCGACCACCGCCGCCAGAGGCGCGGCCCAGGCGTCGGGCGCCTCCATGGCGGAGAGAAACGCTCCCGTCGTCGCGCACCAGATCACCGGGATGATCATCAGCAGCCAGCGGCCGCGGCCTTTCGCGCACAACAGAATTCCGAGGGTGGCTACGGCCGTCGGATCGGGCGCGACGCCGAACAGCTCGGCCTCTCTCCATCCTCGGCCGAGGAGCAGGCCGACCAGCGGTCCGACGGCGAGCGCGAAAAGGAAGATCGCAAGGCCTGCCCGGCCGGCGGCGTCGCTCGGCCACTCGAACGTCAGCCGGCCGAGGCCGACGCCGAACCAGAGGAGCAGCGCCGCTTCGAGCCCGAACGCCCACGCGAAATGGACGGCGGCAAAGTTGATCGTCGCGTAGCGGAGCGCGTGAAAGGCGATCGCGACGAAGAGCCAGCACGCGGCGAGAATCCCCGGGATCAATCGCCCTCGAGCCGGCGCGTAGCGGAGCACGACCAACGGAATCGCCAGCCCCAGGACGATGACCCCAATCTGCATCGGCCAGATTGCCGCGTTGTAGAGCTCGAAGAGCCGGTGGTACGCGCGGGGCGAGAAGAGGAGAAAGCTCGAGAGGCGGTACGTCCACCACTCCGACATCAGAGCTTCTCGACGTGCGCGACGATGCGGCGGCGTACGCCCTCGTCGGGCAGGTGCCCGTAGGACGCGCCCATGTTCTGAAGCATGTGATCCACGCGGCTCGTCGCGGGAATCGCACAGATCACGGCCGGATGCGACACGATGAACTTCAACAGGAGCTGCGCCCAGTTCGCACAAGCGATCTCGCCGGCCCACGCCGGCAGGGGCGCGCGCGCGACGCGCCGGATCAGCTCACCGCGGCGCAGAGGCCGGTTGCAGATGACGCCGATGCGGCGCTCGAGCGCCAGCGGCAGGATCCGCTGCTCCACCTCGCGATCGAGCACGTTGTAAGTGACCTGCACGAAGTCGATCGGCTGGCTGCGCATCACGCGTTCCATCTCGTCGTGGCGCCGCCCCTCGGACGTCGTGACCCCGACGTAGCGCAGCTTCCCTGCATTTTTCAAGGCGAAGAGCGTTGGAAGGTGCTCCTCCCAATTCGTCAGGTTGTGCACCTCGAGCAGGTCGAAGCGCGGGATGCCCCAGTGGCGCAGCGACTCTCCGACCTGCTCCGCACCGCGCGCGCCCGACGAGGTCCACACCTTTTCGGACGAGAAGAGCTGCGGCGGGTGCCCGAGCCTGCCGAGGCCGTATCCGATCACCTCCTGCGACGAGCCGTACATCGGGGACGAGTCGATCAGCCGCCCGCCCTCGTGGAAGAAGGCGCTCATGACGTCGGCGCAGGAGTTGCGCGCCGGCACGTCGTCGCCGACGTTGAAGGTGATCCAGCTGCCGAGCCCGATGAGCGCAAGCTTCTCCCCGCTCGACGGGATCGCCCGGGTCAGAAGCGGCCCCGGATGGACCGCGGGAGATTCGGGAGGAATCGCGGCTTTCAGCGGACGGAGGGCCGACGCCGCGCCGACGGCGCCCATAGACGCCAGGAACGCCCGTCGACTAATCGTGTCGCTTTGTCCCATCGGAGTTCGCCCCCGGTTCGACTTCGCCCAACGTCAAGGTACGGCCGTCCATTCCGAGGGTTTCCTGAATCCTGCACGGCTCGGCCCCTCAGAATGATGCGTTCCGATCAGACCCCGCTGCTGCCTGATGCGATACGGTGAAGATCCTTCAAAGAAGTAATCGGCCTCGGAACCTTGTCG